>CAZHCJ010000001.1:0-131817 GCA_964530945.1 Candidatus Woesearchaeota archaeon
CTTATCTTAATCTCAGCTAGGTAGGGGTCCACGGTTCAAATCCGTGCAGGCTCATATTCCCAAAAACTATTTAAATGATAAATTCCATTATATAAAAATGGCAAAAGATTTTTTAAAAGAGTTGGATGATGCTTCTTCAAAATTAGATCGTGCCCATTCCCATAAAAGAAAGTCCGGGCACAGAGAAAATATACGGCGTGCAGAGAAAGAGTTGATTGCAGACGAGGGAGAGGGATATTCCGAAATATATGGTAAAATGGATGGTTTTTCAATAGGGGCTAGGAGTTCTATTGATGAAGATACTGCAAGAGGGTATGCAAAAGCCTTGCTCAGACACTCTGCCAAAACAGGGAATATGTATGAAGCTTTTTTAGCTGCCCAGTTCTACGAAGAAATAGGTAGGCCTGAAAAGGCCTTTCATGGCTTAGTTCAAGCATATAAAAGATCAGATCCTAAACATAAAGAAGAGCAATATCAAAGGATAAAAGACTTCATAGAAAGAAATTCCGCCTCCGAAGGAGACACCGGGCTTGAAGGAAAAGTAGGGGTTTTCGCCGTTTCAACAATTGCAGGAATTGCTCTTGGAGCATCATCACTTTCTTTGACAGGAAACGCAATTTCCAATATTACCGGTTCTCCACAAGGTCTTCTAGGAGTTTTCTTACTCATTTTTGGAATAGTTGGATTAGCATTTAGTTTGAATAAAAATAAAGCTTGATTATCTTCTCAAACCCAAACTTTAAAAACCAAATTTTTCTCAATAAACCATGACAAAAGGAATGTATCAACACATTAGAAAAGCTTGGAAAAAGCCAGACAAAGAAACTCTTCGTAAACGCATGATTCAGTGGCGAAAATCTGAGAATTACAAAAAAGTAGACAAACCTTTAAGGCTAGATAGGGCTAGGGCTTTAGGGTATAAAGCAAAGAAAGGATTTATAATAGTACGCACAAAGGTTAAACGCGGAGGGCATAAGCGTCCTAGACCAAACAAAGGAAGGCGTTCAAAACGTTTACACACTAGAAAAAATCTAAGAATGAATTACAAATGGATTGCAGAGCAAAGAACAGCAAGACGTTACCCGAATCTTGAAGTTTTAAACTCTTACCTGGTTGGAAAAGATGGAATGCATTATTTTTACGAAATAATCCTTGTCAACCCAAACATGCCAGAAATAAAATCAGATAAAAACATCAATTGGATTGGGAAGAAATCAAATAAAAAACGCACCCATAGAGGTTTGACAAGCGCAGGGAAAAAAGCCCGCGGATTGAGAAACAAAAACCCAGAAAACAAAGCACGTCCGAGTTTAAGAGCAAACAAACGTAGGGGAAAATAATCAAACTTAAAAACACGTAATTCTTAACTCTCTAATAAGAGGAAAAAGAGATGATTTACAACACACTAGGAATTTTAGGATTGATTTTTATCATTATAGGTACATTTCTCATCTCAGAAGGCCACAGAGTTAAACGAAAAACAATCTATCCTGCTTTATTGATAGGAGGAGTTCTTTTATTGATTTACAGCTTCTATATATCGGATACCATCTTCATAATCCTTCAAATAGCCTACATCTTTATTGTTATTTACGACATAATTAAACTCCAAATAACAAAGAAAAAATCCAAATGAAATATCAAACATTGGCAGAATTGTATGACAAACTTTCTGCAACATCTAGCCGTCTAGAAAAAACAGATATCCTTGCAGATTTTCTAAAAAAATTAAAAAAGAATGATCGGGAAGTGATGTATCTTTTGTTGGGAGATGTTCATGCAGAATATGATGAACGCAGAATAGGAATAAGTAATCAACTCGTAATAAAGGCATTAGTGAAAGCTTCAGGGATGGAAAAGAAGCACGTAGTAAAGGAATGGAAAGAACTAGGAGATTTGGGAAAAGTTACAGAGGTTTTAATGGCAAAGAAAAAACAAAGCACGCTTCATAAAAACATACTTACAACCGAAAAAGTTCTTGAAAACCTGAAGAAGCTTCCTGAATTAGAAGGGAAAGGAAGTGTCAATAAAAAAATGAATTTAATTACAGAGCTTCTAAGTTCTGCCTCCCCTTTAGAAGCTCTTTATCTGGCAAGAACTCTTATTGGGGATTTGAGAATTGGAGTTAGAGAAAGCACCATCCGAGACGCGTTAGTTGAAGCATTTTTTGAAGGGAAAAAGGAGGCAAAAAAGCGTGTTCAAAACGCCATAAACAAGTCTAACGACATGGCTGCTGTTTTTGATGCCGCTAAAACAAAAAAGTTTGAAAAACTTGAAAAAATAAAACTCCAAGTTGGAAAGCCAATAAAAGTTATGCTTGCCCAAAAAGCAAAAAATGTTAAAGAAGCGTTCAAAGCCGTAGGAAAACCTGCAGCTGTAGAATTTAAATACGATGGATTTCGTTGCGTCACAGGACATACTTCTATTTATGAAAAAAAGAAAGGGATAATTTCTATTAAGGATATAAAAGTTAATGATAATGTTTTAACTCATAAAGGAAATTTCAAAAAAGTAATTGCGATAAATAAAAGGATTATCGATAAAAAAGAAAGGTTGTTTGAGCTTCAATCCTTTTTAGGAAATGGTTTCAGAATTACAGAAAAACATCGCGTTTTTGTTTGCAGAAACGAAAAAATTCAATGGATGCCTGTGGAAAAAATGAAAAAGTCAGATGAATTGGTTTTCCCTTTACATAAAATAAAAGAAAAGAATATTTTAGAAAGAAGTTTGAAATTAGGAAATAGTGCAGGTTATGAAAAAAACATCCCTGTGAATAAGTTTTTTTTCAGGTTTTTGGGTTATTGGATAGGGGATGGATTCACAAATAATTATCATAATACGGAAAGATGTGGAATTATTTTTAACAAAAAAACAGAAAGAAAATTATGCGATTACTATAAAAAAAATATAAAAAAATATTTTGGGATTAAAAAAATATCTGAAAATATTCATAATGGTGCAATATACCTTTATTGGAGAGATAAACCATTTAGGATTTGGCTCTCTAAAAATTTTAGAAGAGAATGGAAAGGAAAAATGTTGCCTGACTGGTTCTTTGGAATTTCTAAAGAAAATTTTGAAGAATTTTTAAAAGGTTGGATTGAATCTGATGGGCATAAAGATGGTATCGGGAGAATAAGTATAACTACAAAAGAAAGAGATTTAGCTACGATAGCACAACTTATTGCATTACAATTCAAAAAAGTTATAGGAATTAAAAAAATAAGGATAAACAATTCCACATATTATAAAATTATCATTCCTAAAACTAGCAAATATTTTAGATTTAAAAATAAAAATTTGCTTGTTAAAATATTTAAATTTAAAGAAATAAACAGACCTGATCCAAGAATTCGTCTTTATAATCTCCAAGTAGAAGGCGATGAAAGTTATTGTACTACACTAGCAACGCTTCACAACTGTTTAATACATAAAAAAGAAACTGGCGAGATTATTCTTTTTACACGTCGTTTAGAAAATGTAACAAAACAGTTTCCTGAAGTGAAAGCTTACATAGAAAAATATGTTAGTGGCAAATCGTTCATTCTTGATTCTGAAGCCGTTGGTTTTGACAAAAAAACTAAAGAATACAAACCTTTCCAAGAAATAAGCCAAAGAATTCGGCGCAAGTATGACATTGACAAACTGAAAGAAAAACTTCCTATTGAAGTAAACGTTTTTGATGCATTGTATTACAATGGAAAATCTCTTTTAGATATGCCATTCAAAAAGCGTTCTGAGATTGTGAGAAAAGCTGTTAAACCGCATCCTTACAAAATAATAAGCTCAAAACAAATAATAACATCAAGCGAGAGTAAGGCACAGAAATTCTACGAACAAGCATTGAAAGACAGACAAGAAGGAGTTATGTTTAAAAACCTCGATGCAAAATACCAGCCCGGAAGCAGAGTAGGACACATGTTAAAAATAAAACCTGAAGAACGTGACTTGGATTTAGTAATCACAGGGGCAGAATATGGCACAGGAAAAAGAAGTGGTTGGCTTTCAAGCTTCATTCTCTCTTGTTATGATGAAAAGAAAAAGAAATTTCTTGAGATTGGAAAAGTTGGTACGGGAATAAAGGAAAAAGATAAGATGGGTATCTCATTTGGCGAACTCACAAAAAGACTAAAACCCCACATCACAAAAGAAAAAGGCAAAAAAGTGTATATTAAACCGCACTTAGTTGTTTCTGTAACTTATCAAGAAATCCAACATTCTCCAAATTACAATTCTAACTTTGCATTGCGTTTCCCACGTTTCACTGCTTTACGCCCTGATAGAAAACCCCAAGATATAACAACTTTGCAAGAAGTGATAAAAGATTACGAAAGCCAAAAAAGAAATTATAAGTATGGATAATTCACAAAGATTAAAAATATTTATATTCTTGGCTCAAAACAAATTCCGACGACGCCTTTTAAATTCTTTATAAAGGAATTCGAAGCCTTTATAAATGAGTTTCGCTCTCAAATAATAGTAAAAAAACCTTGGAAACAACAGAAAAACCAAAAAATGGCCAAAAAAGGACGAAGCACTTACAAAATCCAAAACATTGTAGCAACTACTTCTCTTGAAAAACCCATTCCTTTAACAAAATTGGCAAGAACACAACCAAACACAGAATACAATCCTGAAACATTTCCAGGATTGGTTTTAAGAATTAAAGAACCCAAATCTGCCGTTTTAGTCTTCAGTTCAGGGAATCTTGTTTGCACCGGAACAAAATCAGTAGCCCAAGTACGTCGAGTAATTCAAGAAGTAATAAAACAACTTAAAAAAATAAATGTTAAGATTACAACAAAACCTAAAATAACTGTTCAAAATATTGTGGCAAGTGGAACAATAAATCTCAAACTTAATCTTAACTACTTCGCATTAGAAATGGAAAACACAGAATACGAACCCGAACAATTTCCTGGCTTGGTTTACAAACTTTTAGAGCCTAACGCAACATTCCTTTTATTCACAAACGGAAAGCTTGTTTGTACTGGGACAAAAAACCGAAAACAGCTTGAATACAGCATGGAACAACTTCTAAAAAACGTTAAGGAAGTTTTGAAAGGTTATCGTAAGTGAAATCTCAACTCCCACCCCTCAAAAGTAACCTTTATCTTTCTAAAACAACAAATTTTTCACAACAAACTATAAAAATCAAACCAGTGTATTTTTTATATGGTTGAAAAAAATCTAAAAAAGAGGGAATCTAAAAAAGAGGATTTGATGATTGAGGCAAAAGGTTTCTTTGAATCTTACAAAAAAGAAATCGGACAATCATTAAAAAGAGGTAAGGGGGCAATATTCGTTGATTTTATGAGAATCACTGAGCATAGCAGCAAGCTTTCTGAAGAACTCCTTGTCAATCCAGAAGAAACCCTAAGATTAGTTGAAGTCGCCATAGAAGAACTTGGGTTGATAGATAGTGCTCGTGTGCGTCTTTTTAACCTTCCCGAAAGCCAGGAAATAGAAATAGGGAACATACGCTCACGTAATTTAAACGAGATGATAGTCATTGAAGGAATTGTCCGCCAAGCTTCTGAGGTTAGACCACAGGTTGTCAATGCAAAATTCGAATGTCCTAGTTGTGGAACAACTATTTCTGTAATGCAAATGGAAAAAAAATTTCGTGAACCTTCTAGATGTTCCTGTGGCCGTAGAGGAGGGTTTAAACTAATTTCTAAAGAGATGGTAGATACACAACGTTTAGTAGTGGAAGAAGCTCCTGAATCCCTTTCAGGAGGAGAACAACCAAAACGTATGAATGCGTTTCTTAAGGAAGACCTTGTAGAACCAAGCATGGAAGAAAAAACAACTCCTGGTAGCCGAGTAAAAGTAATCGGTGTTTTAAAAGAAGTCCCGGTTCCAATGCGGACGGGAGGATTATCAACACGTTTTGAATTGGCATTAGAAGTAAACAACATCATTCCTTTGGAAGAAACATTTGAAGATTTAGACATTAATGAAGAAGATGAAAGACAAATTCTTGAATTGTCTCAAGACCCAAAGCTCTATGAAAAACTCAAAAAGAGCATGATTCCAAGTGTTTGGGGTTATGATGAAATAAAGAAATCTTTAGTCCTGCAATTATTCGGAGGGGTGAGGAAAACCCATGCAGATGGCCAAATAAGTCGTGGCGACTTCCACATTCTTTTAATTGGAGATCCAGGTGTTGCAAAATCTGCAACTTTGGGCTTTATGGCACGTATCGCCCCCAAAGGACGTTACGTAGTAGGAAAATCTACAAGCGGAGCTGGATTGACTGCAACTGTTGTTCGTGATGAATATTTAAGAGGTTGGAGCTTAGAAGCAGGTACCATGGTTTTGGCAAACAAAGGCCTTGTTTGTATTGATGAATTAGAAAAAATGGACCCTCAAGATAGAAGCGCCATGCACGAAGCAATGGAACAACAATGCATGTTGCCAAATTTCGAACTTCTCCTTTCAAACGGAAAAAATGTTTCAATAGGAAAACTCGTAGATAATCTCATTGAAAAAAACAAAAAATCAGTCTACAAAGGCAAAGATTGTGAAATTTTGCCTGTAAAAAATCTTGAACTCTTATCTACAGATTTTCAAAAGCATTTTCCCATAAAAGCAGACAGAATCAGCCGCCACAAGGCTCCAAAAGAATTCGTAAAAATAACGCTTTCAAATGGGAGAGAGATAACCGTGACTCCAGAACATCCTTGCTGGATTGTTAAAAATGGAGAAATAACAACAATTCCTGCAGAAAAATTGAAAGAGGGTGGATTTTTCCCTGTTCCCTCAAAAATTGATATAAATGAAAAAAAGTATAAAAAGAAAAATGATGTGTTGTGTAAAATTCTAGGCTATCATATTTCTGATGGTTGCTACGAACTAAACAGGGGTAAAAAGAACGGTATACAATTCTGGAACAATGATAAAAAACTTATTGATGATTATAGGATGGCCGTTGAAGATTACTTCAATGTGAAAACAAGTTTAACTCAAAGAAAACACCAATACGCTGTAAGAGTTGTTTCAAAAAAGGTTGTTGAAAAAATCAAGAAAATAGATAAAAATTTGTTGGAAAAAGGGAATATTAAAAAAATTCCTGAAAAGATAATGCAACTCCCAAAAGAAAACATAAAATATCTCTTAAGGACCCTCTTTGATGGGGATGGAACGGTAGTTCTTCAAAAAAGAGGAAGTTGTAAGGTGACTTTAACTACTGAAAACAAAGATTTAGCAAAACAAGTTTCAGATTTACTTTTAAGATTTGGGATTCAATCTTCAATATTCAAAGATAAGAATTTTAAGAAAGTGGACATCAGCGGACAAGAAAACCTAGGCTTATTCCTTAGAGAAATAAGCTTCTTATCTCAAAAGAAAAAGAATAGGTTGAAAAAATATTGTGAAAAAGAAAAAACATACCGTTCTATCAGAGACATAATTCCAGGGTGTACTGAAAAAATAAATGAAATTTTCAAAAAATTAAAAATTTCTGCAAGAAAAGAAATAGGTCACTCTATAGATTTGGGAGTTGAAAAACACAGAATTTTCCTTCAAAAACTTGTTCTCATAGCAAAAAAGAAAATTTCTAAGATAAAAAACCCAAATAAAAAAATAGTTAGAGATTTAGAAAATATAGAAAGATTAGCTTTTGGATATTCTAGATGGGTTAAAATAAAAAAAGTAGAAAAAATAAAAAATGAAGGAATACCTTGGGTTTATGATGTAACTATCGAGCCTTTCCACACCTTCATATCAAATGGCATGGTTTTGCATAACACTGTAACCATCAGCAAAGCCAATGTTCATGCAACTTTAAGATCCCAAACATCTGTATTAGCAGCCGCAAACCCCAAATTTGGCCGTTTCGACCCTTATCAATCTATTTCTAGACAAATTGATTTACCTCCAACATTAATTAACCGTTTTGATGTTATCTTCCCTTTGCGTGATTTGCCTGATAAAAACAAAGATGAAAAAATTGCTCAACACGTTTTAAGAGAACACCAAGAAACCGGTCAAGAGATGTTTATTCCTAAAGAGCTATTAAGAAAATATGTTGCTTATGCTAAGCAAAGAGTGAAACCCATGTTAAGCGATGAAGCAGTCAAAGAAATAAAAAAATTCTATGTGGACTTAAGAAACATGCCTGTAAGCTCAGAAAGCTCAATGAAACCAATTCCCATATCTGCAAGACAACTCCAAGCATTAATTCGTTTATCTGAGGCAGCTGCAAAAATGCGCTTAAGCCAAGAGGTCACTTTAGAAGATACAGAAAGAGCAATTGAAATAATGAAATACTATCTTATGCAAGTCGGTTATGACTACGAATCAAAAACATTCGACATAGATCGTGGAACGGGTGGAATGCCCGCATCCGAGAGAAATAAAGTCTTCTTAGTAAGGGATACGATCACCCAATTAGAAGAAAAACTCGGAAAAATGATCCCCATAGAAGAAATAGAAAATGCTTTAGAAGACAAAATGTCAAAAACAGAAATTGAAGAAGCAATAACTAAATTAGATATAAGCGGAGTGATTTTCAAACCACGCCGTGGATATGTCGGAAAGACCTAATCAAATAAACTTATAAACAAAACTTCTCTTTAAAAGACCAATGGCGGATCAAAAATATAAAAGAAACACTGCATACAAATTTCGTATAGGAGACATTCTCGCAGGCAAACCCATAGTAAACCAAGTCGAAGGGAAAGACCGTTTTCAATTCTTAGAACTAGGGGACAAAAAAATTGCCAGAATCAATCTAGTTGGGAACATTGTAGATAAATATGAAGGCCAAGGCGACACAAATTTCCTCTCTTTGACTCTCGATGACGGTTCGGGGCAAATCCGTCTCAAGACTTTTGGAGATGATGTTGAGAAGTTCAAAGAAATCACACAGGGAACAACTGTAATCGCAATAGGTGTTTTAAGATACTGGAATGATGAGCTTTATCTCAGTCCCGAGATACTCAGAGAAACCGACCCCAAATATCTTCTATTGAGAAAACTCGAAACAGAAAAACTAAGAAACGAAATCTCTCAAAACAAACCCATAGGGAAAAACAATAATGGTGCTGTAAAAGACAAAATACTTGATTTGATTAAAGATGCCGAAGAAAAAGGGGGAATTGAAATGGACGAAATGATAATGAATCTCAGAGATTTCTCTCCAGATTTAATCAATCAAGAAGTCCAAAAACTTCTTGAAGAAGGCATAGCTTTCGAACCTCGCCCAGGAAAAATAAGGTATTTAGGATGATTATTAGTCTCTAGAAATTTCTCAACAAAACATTTATATATGTATTATAATATATTATAATATGGAAACCATAACTAAAAAGACTAGGGAAGTTGGAACTTCATCAGGAGTTTTATTGCCAAGAAAATGGCTTAACAAAGAAGTAATTGTAACTCTCTTAGAAAAATCCCAAAAAAGAATCGCAAAAGATGTTCTAGAAATTCTTTTCAAAAAAAATCTGAACGAAGAAATAAAAGGAATTTACCTCGTTGGTTCTTATGCCCGGGACGAACAAGACGCAAATAGTGATATAGATGTTTTAGTAATCACTCAAAATACAAGCAAATTGATCAATCATGAAAATTACGAGATTCTTTTAATTCCAGAAAAAAATTTTAAAAAAAATCTTCCGAATAATCTTAATTATTTATCTATGTTAAAAGAAGCAGAAAGCTTAGTTAATAAAGGGTTGATAAAAAAATATTCCTCTAAAAAATACTCTCCAAACTTCAAACGAAACTTGGAAGAGATAAAGAATATTATGGATATAAATAAAGAAAGTGTTGAAATTTATGGCGAGTTGAATAAAAATGTTTCTGACGGGGTGATCTACTCCATTATATTGAGACTTAGAGAACTTTACCTAATAAAATGTCTAATCAGCAACAAAAAATATTACAAAAAAAAATTTATGCAATCTGTGAATAAAAAAACTTATGACGCGTATTTAAGAATAAAGAGAAATGAAAAAGAAAAAAATGTTGTTTCCGTGGATGAAGCAAAAAAACTTTTAAGTTTATATAAAGAATGGTTAAAAGAGATAAAAGATTGAAAAAAGGAATTCAATCTCTTAAAGAACAAATAGGAAAGCATTTCTCAAAAATAGAAAAAGCTATTCAAGAAAAGAAATTTGAACTTGGAAGATACCATACAAAAGAAATAGATAAAAGCCTCATAAGGGCATTGGAACTTAAGCTAAAAATTCTTGAAACCAATGATAATTCTGTTAAAAAATACAGAAAAAGGTTAAAAGAGATGGAAAAAGAATTAGATTCATTAGAATAATTACTTTTTCTTAACTTTCTTCTTTCCTTTCTTGTCTAAACTAAACATTTCATTAAAATAATACGCGAGCCAAATCAATGCAGCCAACCCCAATAAAGAAAGTACAAACTTCAGCCAATCGTCAGCATATTTCCAAAATTCTCCGATTCCCCAAAGAATCACTCCGACACCTCCTGCCATAAGCCCGGCACCAACGCTCTCTAATCCAAAAACCAAAGCCCCGATTGCAATAATCACCAATCCAAGAATTAAAGTTATAAAAAATAAGTTTCTTGAATAATCTTCCCGAGCTTGTTCATAAGCATCAAAACAAGTCTCTCCAGACAAAACTATTTCGCACTGTGCCTGTGTTTCAAAAGTATTCACTCCATCAGGCCCACACCCTGACCCGCACTCGTTAAACTCACAGGTTTGGATTTCAGGATTAATTTCCCACATCTCCACACAAACCGCAGGGCAAACACTTTCATTACCATCTATTGCCCTTGGATAACGGTCGGAAGAACAAAAATCATTGTACTCCGGATTGTCTCCATAAAAAAGATTTATCCCATTGACTGCAACAGCTATGGTTAATATAAGTATTGCAATTCCAATAACATAATTCTTTAGACTCATTCTACTCTAAAACAGTTTAAAGAGATTTATAAAACTTATCACACACTAAAACACAATAATTTTTTTAAATGGGAAAAAATTGGGCAATTAATGGACAAAATAAAACTAAAAGGATTAGAAAATTATGTTGTTCTAGAGTTTGCAGAAGGCACTTGGGAATCCAGAGTAGTTGATGCGAATCACGCAATGGAAAGATATGGAGATAAACTAGAGATAAATATTAATCCTCATGAAGAAACATGGTCTTTCAATCCTAACTTAGATTCAAATGAAAAACCAAAAAGATATTCTATAGGAAACAGTAGGCCTGATGCAAGAACTGAAGATGGAGGTATCATTGGTGTTTATGATAAAAGGAATACTGGCCATTTAGGCTCAATGGTGAGGGTCTGGGGCGAAATAACAAGGGGGTTGGAAAATCCTTTTTCAACAACCAAATAGATATCCTCAAAAGACTTATATACTTCTGTTTTGAAAATATCGCATGGCAAAAGAAGAATATGAAAAGCTTTTAGAAGAGGCATACAAATCAGTTAAGCAACCAAAAGGCACCGAAGAGCGTTTTGAAATTCCAAAAGTGAAAGGGCACTTTGAAGGTAAAAAAACTCTTATTACAAACTTCTCTCAAATTGTTTCTTACTTAAGAAGAAAACCTGAACATTTGCAAAAGTTTCTATTGAAAGGTTTGGCAGTTTCTGGACAAAGAGAATCAGATCGCTTAGTCTTAAACAGAAACGTTCCAAGCTCAAAAATTAATGAAAAAATAGCCCGATATGCAAAAGAGTTTATTATATGTAAAGAATGTGGGAAGCCAGACACCGAGTTAAAAAAAGATTCTTCTGCACGTGTCAGTGTAATGCACTGCTTGGCTTGTGGAGCAAAACACCCTGTCCATAGTGTTTGAAGTAAAACATAACACTTTAAAACATAAAAAACATCTTATTTTTAACAAAATACTAAACATGGAGGTAAAATGGTAACAGGATATTGTGTAAAATGTAAAGAAAAGGGCCGTGAAATGAAAGACCCTGCTATACATCAAACTGCTCGTGGAGGATTCATGGCAAAAGGTACTTGTGCAACATGTGGCACAAAAATGGCTGCTATGATGTCTAAAGACAACGCAGAAAAAGCTATTCAAGACGGAGCAAAAAAAGCCTTTTAAGGTAAGTTCCGTTTTCTTTTTTATTCATAAGTTAAATTTTAATAAACAAAATGTTTGTAAATATAATTGAAAGTTATAGGAATGTTGTAGCAATATGCGATTCAGAATTACTTGGAAAACGCTTCGAGGAGCTCATTGAGAACCAGCAAGAGAAAACTAAACAATTGCATATAAAAGAAAGCTTTTACAAAGGGAAAACAGGCAAAAAATATTCCAAGGAAGAAGTTCTAAATATTATGAAAAATTTTGAAAGAGAAGATTCTACTTTCAACATCGTTGGTCAAAAATCAATAAGTGCTGCCCTCAAAGCAGGCATCATTAACAAAGAACAAATAGCAAAAATTCAAAAAATTCCGTATGCCCTTGTTCTTCTTTAAATTTATAAATAAAGCAAAACTAACTGAAATATGAACAAAAGCAAAGACAACAAAAATGACTCTGAGAACGAAACAAAAACAAGGATAAAACTCCCAAAAGGAGAAGAAATCCTTGGAATAATCGAACAACGTCTTGGGGGAAATAGAATGTATGTCAAATGCCAGGATGGAAAAACTCGTAACTGCCGCGTCCCGGGACGTTTAAGAAGAAGGCTTTGGTTGAGGCCAGGAGATACTGTTATTGTCGAGCCGTGGGATTATGATGATGAAAAAGCAGATGTTTTATATAAATATACAAAAAATCAAGCAAAAATACTCAAAAAGAAAGGACATTTAAAGATTGACACGTCCGAATTCTAAAACAATGGAAACTATCTACAGTGATAAACTCCCAAGAATTACAAAAAACAGAAAAAAACTTGAACGTCTTTTGAAAGTCAAAATTAGCAATCAGGGCAAGGATGTGACAATTGAAGGCACTCCTGAAAACGAATTCGCAGCAAGGAAAGTAATGGATGCATTAAATTTCGGCTTTCCATTCTCTGTAGCAATGACGATTAAAAAACAAGATTATATGTTCGAAGTTTTGAACATAAAAAGTTATACCAAAAGAAAAGACATGCCTTCAATAAAATCCAGATTGATAGGAACCCAGGGACAAACACTAAAAACACTGACCGAACTGACAAAATGTCATTTTGAAATAAAAGACAACCAAGTGGGCATCATAGGACATCCGGAATACATTAAAAATGCCCAAGAGGCAATAATTCAAATAATCCGGGGTTCTAGGCAAGGAAACACATATGCATGGCTAGAAAAAAACCAGATTAAGCCAGTAATAGATTTGGGCCTGAAAAAACCCAAAAAGAAAAAAGAATAAGTTTTAAATAAGAATTTTTTCTCACATATTTAGGTCCCGGTAGCTCAGTTGGTAGAGCGCATGGCTGTTAACCATGGTGTCGTAGGTTCGAGTCCTACCCGGGACGTTTATTTTTTAAACAACATTTCTAAATTATATTTATGAAAAAACAAAAAGTTCTCATGGCAATGTCGGGAGGTGTTGATAGTAGTGTAGCTGCGCTTTTGCTAAAAAAGCAGGGCTACGAAGTCATTGGTGCTTTCATGAAAAATTACACGAATAACGATTCAAGTTTAAAAGGTGAAAACTGTAATTGGATTCAAGATAGAAAAATGGCGATGAAAATTGCAGAAAGATTACAAATTCCACTAATAACATTGGATTTTGAAAAACAATATCGTAAGGAAGTTGTAGATGAAATGTTTAAACTTTACAGGCAAGGCATTACTCCAAATCCCGATGTGGATTGTAACAACAAAGTCAAATTTCCTTTACTATGGAAAGCTGCAAAGCGCCTTGGCGCAGATTGCATTGCAACAGGGCATTATGCCCAAATCAAAAAATCAAAAAAAGGACTTAGACTTCTGAGGGCAAAAGACGAATCAAAAGACCAAAGTTACTTCCTTTACCGCTTAACAAAAAAAGACCTAAAACACACTCTCTTCCCTATAGGCAAATTTACAAAAAAGAAAGTTAGGAAAATAGCCAAGAAAGAAGGCTTTCCTAATTTTGACAGAAAAGGCACAGTAGGAATTTGTTTTATAGGGAAAGTTAATTTAAGGAAATTTTTACAAAAACGCATAAAGAAAAAGAAAGGTAAAATTCTAAATCCTAAGGGAGAAGAGATTGGAACACATGAAGGAATTTATTATTATACAATAGGACAAAAAATAGGGCCTAAGTTCGGAATGAAAATAAAGAAAAATCCGAAAGGCAACAAAGAGATGAAACGCTGGTACGTTGCCCAAAAAAACAAAAAGCGCAACACCATCATCGCAGCTCCTGAAGGACACAAAATGCTTTACAGGAAAGAAATAATTCTCACACAACCACATTGGATAAATGAAAAAATCAAAGAAGAAACGTATAATGCCCGCATTAGGCAAGTCGGAGAGCTCCTTCCATGCAAAGTTAAAAAAGGTAAAAAGAAAGATACTTATAAAATCACTCTAAAAAAAGCAATAAAAGGTGTAAGCGAAGGGCAAGCGATAGTTCTTTACAAAAAGCACAACAAAGTTTGCCTTGGCGGCGGCGTTATAGATTTTGAATAATTTTTTAAACAACCTCTACTTCAATATTTTATGGAATTAAAAGACGCAATAAAATCCCGTAAGAGCGTTCGTAAGTTTTCTTCTCAAAAACCTGATTGGCGCGATATAATTGAATGCATAGACACAGCACGCTACGCTCCCATGGCAGGGGGCAATTATACACTAAAATTCATACTAGTTGATGACAAAGAAAAAATTAGAAAACTTGGAGAAGCCGCACAACAAGAATTTGTTAAAACAGCACAATTTGTTGTTGTTGCATGCTCAAACCCTAAAAGAACATTAAACGCCTATGGTTCTAGAGGTAAACGTTATGTGAAACAACAATCTGGAGCAGCGATGGAAAACTTTCTTCTCGCCATTCAAGAAAAGAAGCTAGCCACATGCTGGATTGGACATTTTGCAGAAAGCCAAGTAAGAAAAACTCTAGGTATTCCAGAAGATATTGAAATTGAAGCATTATTTCCAATAGGATACGAAAGAAAAAGCGGAGTTAAAAAAAGAGAGCCTATAGACTTAGACAATATTCTTTATTTTAACAAATACAAAAACAAAAAAATGAAAGAACCCAAAGTTGTTAAAACTTGATTCTAAAAATTATTCGAAAGTTATCTTTACTCCCTTAGTAACTTTCGCGGAAAGATTATATATAACTGCAGAAGCTGCACCGCTTATCCACGAGACAACCCCATAAAAAAAGGGGAGAACTATTATCAAAATAAAACCAGACATTCCTAAGAAACTGAATGAGTCTGAGAGCCCACCTGCAGAAGAAAACGCCATGCCCACTATAGCAAAAAAGATACCAGTAATAAATCCAAGAACAACCCCTATCAATCCAGAAATATTGGCTGAAGAAACAACTCCTATTTTTTTCAACCTTTTTTCTTGAACTTTGGATAAACTTCTCTCAGGCATTGAACCTCTTCCCATAGAAGGTCTCGGTATTCTATTCATAAATGAATAAGAAAAAAGTAATTTAAATAACTTTCTTAAAAAAGAAAAAATTCTCGGCGATTAAGCCGAGATTGAGAATTTGTTTGGAGTTTTATTTATCTCCAGACTTCTATACCTAAATCAGAAACTTCCTTAGCGATTGGTTCTCTGGAATCGTCTATAGGTTTTCCAAGAACGTAAGGGCTATTCACACCAGTCATAATCGTAATAACACGGACTTTTCCTTGGAATTCCTTACTAATCCTAGCCCCAATAATTACCTGGGCTTCAGGACTTAAATTCTCAGAAACTGTTTTACCAATTGTATCAAACTCTTCAAGTTTCAAATCAGGCCCACATGTAACGTGTATCAAAGCACCAGTAGCTCCCTTATAATCCACGTCAAGTAGAGGATGTGTAAGTGCTTGTTGTACTGCTTCAGCTACGCGATTCTGTGTGTCTGCTTCACCGATACCTATCACTGCAACACCTCCATTCTTCATAATTGCAGAAACATCGGCATAGTCTAAGTTAATCAAACTTGGCAAAGTAATTGTCTCAACAATGCCTTTAATCATTGTACTTACAAGTTCATTTGCAACTGCAAACGCTTGCTCAATGGGTAATTGTCCAGCAATATCTACTAAACGATTATTGTCTAAAACAATGCATGTATCGGTAACTTCTCTAAGTTCTTGTAACCCAAATTCGGCCTTGTCAATTCTAGCTCTTTCCGATTCAAAAGGCATAGTAACAACCCCTATAACGACAGCCCCTGTTTCTTTAGCAAGCTGTGCAATTATCGGAGCGGCACCTGTTCCTGTTCCACCACCCATTCCGCTTAAAACAAAAACCATGTCGGCCCCGCCAACAGATTTTTTCAATTCGGACATTGTTTCTTTTGCGGCCTCACGTCCCTTGTTGGGATTTCCTCCTGCTCCTAACCCACGGGTAAGTTCCTTACCAATAAGTAACTTTTCATCAGCTTTGGAAACACTCAAATGCAAGGCATCTGTATTTGCCGCATAGATGGTAGCGCCATTGACTCCTTTGTTATAAAGCCAGGTAACTGCATTAACTCCCATTCCGCCAACGCCAACTACTTTTATGTTGGCTTTTCCGGCTTTCAACTCATCAAAATTAATTGCATGAGTTTCTGCATTCTGTACTGCCTCTTTTGCAAAATCTAACGCCATCTTTTTTTTACCTCCTTACATCTATATAGCGCCAAAAGCGCGAAAAGTTTATATACTTCACACACTTTCAGCTATTAGTAGAATTCAGATAAGTTATTCAATCCCCCAATTGAATAATATAATAAAATAAATAGTAGCTTATTCTTTAAAAATTCTTCTGTGATTCAGGATAAGAATTTTTAGACTAAAAAACCTAAAGAAAAATTAAAAAGGATTTTTTATGTTTAAAAATTCTTCGATGATATAGTTTAAGAGTTAAGAATTAATTTATTTATGGGCCATTATGTACTTGACTTTCAAATCAGTTAAATATTCATAATCCTTTTCTGAGACTCTTCCGCTTGTCCTAAGAGATGCAGCAATCTCCTTCAAACCATGGCCAAGAAGATAGTGGTCATTGTACCCTACTGGCTCAACCAACATATATTGTGATAGCTTCACCCATGCAACACTAAGAGGTTTACATTCTAACCCACTTACTCTTCCTGTTAGACCCCTCCCCTTTAATATTTCAGGGGCTTCTCCTTCACTCGGATTTTCTGCCCCATGTAAGACCTCTGTCAAAACTCCTCTGTCAATCCGATCTCCTTCAAAACCAGAAAGAATAATTGCTAAAACATCCATATTTGTAAGTTCTTTACTCTAAATCCATATCTAAAAAACAATGCTTTCTGAACTTCTACTCCTCTCATCTGCTTTTCTTCCTAAAGATACCAAATAACAATAGTCTTCCCTAGATATCTCTTTCCTAATCTCTCTCTTAGCGTCTGTAATGCCAAAATTTATGTGATAGTCTCCACTTGAACCAACAGAATAAAGTAAATTGTTTCTAACAAATCTCTTCCATAAGTCATCGAAGTCTTCCCCCTTCATTAAATCCTTCTCTCCGTTTTCATTTTCTTTTTTAATGACTCCATAAACAGCTTCCCTCAAATTTCTCCTAAAACCAACTCCTACGCCCGAAATAATCAAAACTAAAATATTTTCTTTTTCCAAAACACTTTCTTCTAAAGGCATTGCACAAAAAACAAAACAATCTTTTTAAGAATTACTTCACTAGAATATACACTATTCTTTTTCTAAAATCTTAACCTTAATACCCTCTTCTTCACACAACTCTTTAAACTCCTTAGCGTCTTCATCTCCCCCTACAATACTTCCGTAGTGCATTGGTATTGCGAGTGTGGGTTTTATTATGTCAGCAGCCTCTGCAGCCTCTTCTGCACTCATTGTGAATCTACCTCCAACAGGCAACAGTGCAACAAACTCTTTTCCAGGTTGTTTGAACCCCGTGAGTTTTTGCATTTCAGAAATAATATCGGTATCTCCGGCATGATAAAGAATAAAATCTCCTATTTTAACAACATACCCTACCCAGTTTTCGTCTTTAGGATGGAAATGTTTATCCATATTATAAGCAGGAACCGCAATAATCTTCAGCCCTGAAAAATCTATTTCGCCCCCACTTTCAATAATTTCAATCTTCACAGGAACATCAAATTTAGTAATTTTGCTTTGACAATCTGGAGTAATTACAACACGTGTATTCTCTTTAACAACTTTTTTCAAATCTGCATAACTACAATGGTCGTAGTGGCTATGTGTAATCAAAACAATATCTGCCTTCTCAAGACCCTCTCTAATGTTGAAAGGATCTACATAGATAACCCTATCATTTTCTATATCTTTAATATAAAATCCTGCATGTCCTAACCATTTTAATTCAACACCATTAAGTCTCATTTAAGAAATATCTCCTTTTTCAATTAAAAATTTTATGTTCGGTGCAACCTTGTATTTGCCTTGCCTTATTTCCTCTATTTGAAGCCATTTAACTTCCTTTATCGGTGGAATAGGTCTCAAATCTTCTTTGTTCAACAACTTTGCTTTGTAATGAATTAAAACAATTTTCATCTCTTCCTTTGTTTGAGGATTCTTATATATCATCATAGGGTTCAAAGGCTTAACGATTTCAACATCTGCATTGTTTTCTTCTTTGGATTCGCGAATGCACGCCTCAATCAAACTATTACCTTGTTCAACAGTGCCTCCAGGAAGCTTGTAAAAATCATCTTTATCATCCTTATTCACAAGCAATCTTCCTTGTTCAACAATTACGGGACCTGACGCAACGATGAATTTCATACAAGAAATAAATATGCTGGGTTTTTAAGGATTTTTGTTATTCATCAAATTCCAGAATTTCATAACCTCCTACACCAAGATTGTAAATCTTAGAATCTCCAATCTTTTTTGTTTTTCCTTCTCCTTCATGAATGTGCCCACAAAAAACATATGAGGGTTGATTTTCTTTTATGAAATCTAAAAGTATTTTTCTTCCCGCATGTTTACCTCTCCATGCTTCTGGGGCAGGCGCACCTACTTTATCTAAAAACCCATATGGTGGCTGATGACAAACCAGTATATCTAAATCATTGAATCTCGAAAGAATCCTCTTCGCTTTATCTGTCTGTTTTTTTTGCTTTTTTCATTCTTTCCTTATAATTTGAAGGTTTGAATTCTCTGACCCAATTTGTATCTGTAAACCATTCCAAAAACCCTATTCTCTTTCCTTGAAGAATTCTCAATCTGTTTTTTATTAAACTTACATTAGCCATCCCGTTTATCTTTTCCCTTGTTGAAATAAGATTCAACTCATATTCCTCATTATCCTCTCTCACTTGGGAAAGCTTGGGAATTCCTACATTCCCTTGAATCGTGTAAACTGGAGCAAATTTCGCTAGATATTCTAAAACTCCTATTGTGGATTCATGAATTTCGTTGTGCTTCATTTCTACAAAATCTGCATCTTCTTCAAGTTCTCCTAGGCCTTTAGATTTTCTTCTAACATTTTCGAAATATCTCTCTCTAGCCAAATCTGCTTTTCCCAAATCCCCCGTTAACAGGATTAAATCTGCATTTTTCATAGGAATTTTCTTAAGTAGATCAACTCTTCCATGTGGATCCCCAATCGCCAATATTTTCATAAAACCACTACACAAATTTCATTTAAAAACTTTCCAATCCAAAAAAATAAAAATAAAGAATTAGTCGAAGACTAACTACTCGTCGTCTTCATCGTCTTCGTCTTCATCGTCGTCTTCTGTGTCGTCTTCATCGTCTTCGTCATCAGATTCTTCCACATCATCTTCATCAGTATCTTCATCTAAATCGTCATCGGAATCTTCTTCGAAGTCATCGTCGTCCTCATAATCATCATAATCAGACATTTTTATTTTACCTCCATTGGTTTTAGATAAATGTTTCAAGATTTGTACTTTATAAAGGTTTTTATGCCCTAAGGGATGACAGAAAACAACTAAAATTATTCTTCGATTGCTCGCAAATTTTTTAAAAAACAAATAATTCCTGGAGTAAATAGCTAAGAATTCTTCGCTAACATCGTTATAACATAATAGTTTGTTCAAAACTCTTGAAGTGTTTATCTCCTGTTAAAACTTTTGCATCATTCAAAACAGCTGTATGTAAAATTATTATACCTGTAATTCCCATATTTCTCAACTTCTTCCTAATCTTATTATAAAAATTTCCAAAAGAAAAAACAAATTTTTCATTCATGCCAATAATTTTTGAGTGGCTTTTTATAAAATTAAAATATCTTTTAAAATCCCATCCTTCTTTATCTGACTTATAATTCAATTCCAAAAGAACCACCGCAGGAGTTAAAACTTTATTCCCTTCTAGATATTTTTCAACAACTCTCCCTTTGCTTGTTCCCTGAAAATATTCTATCCATGCATAAGTATCAAAAATTATTTCCACCTTTTATCATTTCCCATTATTTCTTCCCTTTCTTTTCTTGTAAAGGGCTTTGTTTTACCTTTTAATGCCCCAAACATATTTTCAGGAATTTTTTCTTTTTGCATTATCAGTTTTCTTACAAGAACATCAAAAGATTCCATTTCTTCTTTCTTTTTCAATTCTTTAATCATTTCAAATGTTTTTTCTTTCAATGCTATTGTTTTCATGTTATAATTTATAAATTATAACTTATGAATCTTTCTAAAAGAATTTTAAGGAGTATAACGAGTCATCGTTCTAGGGAAACCAATCGTATCTTTTATACTATCTAATTTACAAATCCATTGAAGAACACGTTCAATTCCAACACCATATCCTGAATGGGGCACACTCCCATACTTCCTCAAATCAAAATAAAACCCGTAATCTTTTGGTTTTTCTCCATCACGTTTTAAATTCTTGGACATTTCTTCTACATCAAGACTACGTTCGCTCCCTCCTACAATCTCCAGACCACAATCTGGAGCAAGCATATCAAAACAAAGAGCTTCGTCCGGATTCTTTGGGTCTTTTGGTTTGTAAAAAGCCATAACTTCTCTTGGATAATGGGTAACTACAACAGGCGTGTCAAATTGTTTCATCAGATTTTCTTCCTCAATGGTCCTTAAATCCTTTCCAAATTTCACACTCATTCCTGAATTCTCTTTAAGTATTTTCAAGGCCTCTCTATATTTTATTGTGGGCCACTTTTTCTTAGCAACTTTAATTATGTCTTTAGGATTAACTCCAAGAATTTTAAACTCATCTGGACAACGCTCTGCAACAGATTTTATACAGTATTTAATTTCCTTTTTTGCAAATTCTGTAATCTCTGGAAGCTTCCACCATGCAACTTCTGTTTCAGCCATCCAAAACTCTGACAAATGACGGCTTGTTTTACTCTTTTCGGCTCTGAACGTTGGGCCCATGTTGTATACCTTTTCCAAAGAAAAAATTGCTGCTTCCCCATAAAGTTGCCACGTTTGAGCAAGATAAAGTTTCTTACCATAATAATCTACCTCAAAAACCGTGCTTCCCCCTTCTGATTGAGTGGGTTGAAGAACAGGAGTATCAAATCTGTAAAATCCTTCTTTCCTAAAGAACTCTTCCCTTGCCTGAATATATGCACTTCTTATTTTAAAAATAGCATTCATTTTTCTGCTCCTAATCCAAAGATGCCTTCTATCTCCTAAGAGTTCTTCATTTAGATCTTCATTAATGGGAAAATCATCTGCAACGCCAACAACATTAATCTTTTTTGCTTGAATTTCATAACCGGTAGGGGCTCGCTCATCTTTCCTTATGGTCCCTTCAACTTCTACAGAAGATTCAATAAGCAAACCACTCAACTCATTCCATTGTTTTTTTGAAAAATCTTCACGTTTGAAGACACACTGGATTATATTTGAAGAATCACGAAGAACAATGAACCTGAATTTATTGCTGCCTCTTTCTCTATAAACCCATCCACGCACAGCTACTTTTCCTTTGCCCTTACGCATAGCTTCTTCAATTGATATGAATTTTGTTTTCTTTGTCATTTTTTCTTCTTAGAATTTATATTTTTTATTGGTTTGGGTTTTGGCATCTTAGAAACCTTTTCTAATTCCTTATTGAATTCAGATCTTAATTTCGGAGAGCAATTAATTGAAATAAACATTTTTTTATCTCCAAAAAAGAGGTCTATCCTTACATTTTTGCTTAGAACACCCTTATGTCCTAAATGAGTATCTTTTAATTTATTAAAATTCATTTCCTTTATCTTTCCTTTGGTGTCTTCTTCATAAAAATTTAGATATATTCCAAAAATATCTGAAAAAAATTTAGACAAGATCTCAATTACTTCATTACTTTTGTCAAAGACATAGTAATTAAATCTCCCATCATTTCCTATTGCATACAATCTTATCTTTTTCTTTGTCATTTTTATTCTAAGGTGTTAAACGCTTCCTGTCTCTTGGAAAAAGCGTTGCTTCCCTTATGTTTTTTAATCCTAATATTGCCTGCGTTAATCTTTCCAAACCAATACTCCAACCCGAATGTTCGGGAGCACCATATCTAAAAGCATCAATGTACCACTTAAAATCTTTTGGCTTCAAATCCTTGGATTTTAATTGATTTATTAATATCTCGGGAACATGAACACGTTGCCCACCAGAACTTATTTCTAATCCACCGTAAACAGCATCAAACCCTCCAGAAATTCCTATTTCCGGATTTTTTGGCCAAATGTAAAAGGGCTTCATTTCAATAGGCCATTCATATGTGAAAACTATTGCATCTGGAAAGATCTCATTTAACTTTCTTTCGGCTTCAGGTTCAAAATCGTCTCCTTCTTTCATTTTAAAACCTTTTTCATTTAAAATTTTTATCGCTTCTTTGTAAGTCAAATACTCTGCTCTTGGAATCTTTAATTTAACTCCTAAAACTTTTAATTCATGTTTACACTCTTTCAAAACTATTTCGGCAATGTGTTTCACAACTTGCTCAAGATATTTCATAACTCTCATATCGTCTGCAAAAGCCACTTCTATATCCATTTGACGTATTTCGTTTATGTGTTTGCTCGTATCATGTTTTTCTGCACGCCAGACTGCACTAGTGGAGAACACTTTTTCTAAAGAAATCGCCCCAAGTTGTTTATACAATTGCGGGCTTTGTGCAAGATATGCCTTCTCTCCAAAGTAATCTACTTTAAACAAATCTGTTCCTCCCTCTGTACTCGTGGAAATTATTGCGGGTGGCTGTATTTCGACAAAACCTTTCTTGTGAAAAAACTCCCTAAAAGAATTTATAATCGTACTCTGTATTTTAAAAATTGCTTTAACCTTCGATTTACGTAAATCTAGATATCTATAATCTAAACGTTTATCCAAACCTGCTTTGACAGTTTTCTCATTTACATGTATGGGCAGCTTTTCAGATTTCCCCAGAATTTTCATTTTTTCTATTTCTATTTCAACATCTTCTCTAACACTTTCTGCTTTGATTTTGGCATTTTTAACCTTACCTCTAATTTCGACTACACTTTCTAAAGTTAAATCAGAAGCGACATTCATGACTTCTCCACTCTTAGCTATGCACTGAACCATTCCGGTCCTATCACGAAGAACAACAAATTTCAACTTCGCCAAGCTTCTAACTTCATGCACCCATCCTTTCAGCAAAACTTTTTTATCTTTTTTGCTTGCTTTGAGTTCACTTATGTAGCTTCTATCCATGAATTAAAAAAAGAAATATTGTTTATTAAATTATTGCTTATTCCAATTTTTTCTTATCTAAAAAACTAATAATTAAATCTTCTTTCATATGCCTTATGATCCATCCATTCAAGTATTATTGAAAATACAACTAAATCATCTCCACGAACACTATACAAAAGCCTCTAAACTCCTGGAAGATTATATTTCCAAACATTTTTTACATTATACTTCTCAAAATATCTTTTTGGAATTAGCTTTTTTGGGATTTGTGTCCCACAAAATGCGTTCTTTTCTATATCTCTAAAGGCTCTTCTAATGAACCTATATAAATTTGTTATTTGCTAGAAAATTATTTTATCTAAAATATCCTACTTTCAAATTTTTGTCTACCCCAATTTCTTCCCAATCTTCTTCGCCTTTTTCTTGCCTTCCTCTTCAGCTTCGAGCATTCTTCTGAAAAAATTTTCTGCACTTACTTCGGTTTTCAAAATCAAATAAATTAAAACTATTGCTAAAATAGTGACTATAATTGCTGCGATAAATTCATAAAGCAATATGCTTGTAGGAAATAAGACCTCTATTGCATGAGATATGACATCTTTCCAAATTAAGGCTGCAGCCAAAGTGAAAGCGGTCACAACTGCAGTTTTGATTATCCCGCCTATGTTTGGTTCATCTATCATTTTTTGTTCTTTTTCCCAGATTTAATTTTTTTACTTTTTGATTTAGACTTCTTCTTTTTCACAGGTCCTGGCTTCTTTGGACCTGGCTTCCTATACGTTTTGGGAGTATACTCTTGAATTCTCTTATCTCCGAGATGTCTCTTGAACACATATGAACTAATCAAAGACACATAATAAAATGCAAAAGCTATTCCAAAAAATGAAAAAAACACAGTCAATATTTTTCCTACATTAGTTGTTGGAGTGATATCTCCATAACCAATCGTTGTTGCACTAATAACTACAAAATAAACTGCATCTATCAAAGCCCATCCTTCAATTTGGGTGTAAGCAAAAGCCGAGCCAGCCAAAACCAAAATGAAAACTAATGCAGACAACACAAAGTGCCTACCATGATCGTTTACCATTAATCTTCCCTCTTTTTACAATAAAAACTAGTTAATATGTTTTTTAATAGTTTTGTTTTTAGATCAAACACTCTGAAAAATTAGAAGATTAATCTCTTTATACTTTCCATAACTTCTTTTGCGTTAACCTTTCCCTTAAATTCTTTCATAATCAAGCCCATATAGGCATTTTCAGAAAGTCCCGGTTTTGATTTGATAAGATTTAATATCTTTTCCTCCAAATCTTTGACCTCTTTAATTTCTGTTTGAATTGCTTCTTTAAAACTTTTTCCTTGAACAATCTCTTCCATGACATGTTTTATATTGCTTTCAACAATCTCCTCTCTCGCAACTCCTTCAAGTATTCTTGCAAGAATCTCTCCATTCAATTTCTTTCTAATCTTATTCATAGAAATTCCTTCTTTGCTTGCAATTTCTTTAATATATAAAACCAAAGTTTTTGCTGTTAAATCGGGGCGATTGGTAATCTGCAACAAATCCTTATACTCTTCAAGCATATCTTCCTTAAGAATTAATTTAATCATCTCTTTGCTTAGCCCCTCTGACTCTAACTCCTTCTTAATATCTCGCTTGAGTTTTGGCAAAGCTTTTTTTACACTATCAATTTGCTTTCTCGAAATTTTCAATAAAGGTAAATCTGTTTCAGGATACATTCTATCTGCCCCTGGCATAGGTCTAAGAAATTTTGAGTTTCCATCTCTCAAAACCCTTCTAACTTCAGCCTTAGATTTCTTTTTCTTGACCAAGATTTTTTGACGTTTAATTTCTTTATCCATTGCCAAGCCGATATTATTTATATCTTGAAAACCTTTCAATTCAATTCTCTTCCCTCCTTTAATAGAAAGGTTCACATCTTGTCTTATTGTTCCAATTCCGCGTTTAACATTACAACTTCTCAAAATCTCTCCAATATGCAAAGCAACTTCTTGGGCCTGGGCAGGAGTTTTTATGTCTGGCTCTGTGGCAATCTCAATCAAAGGTATTCCTAAACGGTCAAGTTTGTAAATTCCTTTTTTCCTATCTGCTATTCTTGCGGAATCTTCTTCCAAACAAACACTTTGGATTCTAACCTTCCCAAAATTTGTTTCAACGTAACCATTTTCTGCTATAAGAACAGTACGCTGGAAACCACTCGTGTTACTTCCATCAATAACTGTCTTACGCATTATTTGACTTACGGAAAGAATCTCGCAATTTAAAAAAACTGCAACTTGAAGCGCAATATTCAGTGCTTCTTCGTTAATCATATATGGAGGCTCTTCATCCAACTCCACCAAACACGTTGTATCATAACCTTGATAAATAAAAGTCTTATCAAGAGATGCTTCATGCCTAGCGGCAACATCGACCTCGCCACTTTCACCTGCGACCGCATGGAGTTTACGCTTAATGCTAAAATCAGGCTCATCACTTCTCAACACCGAAGGACAACGACAAAAAAGTTTTCCTGTGTTCAACTGCTGGTGTATCTCCAAACCAGATTTTAAACCAAGTTTTTCGTAATTTAAATCCTTTCCTGTCATAAAAACAAAAAGCTTGGATATTATATAAAATTAACTTACTCGTACGACAACTTAATTTTAGAATTCTTATAATGATTCTTAAAATCTTCTCGCATGCTTTCAGGCAAATCCACAAGATGAAACAAAGATTTTCTTTTCATGTCAATCATCTTATCCAGCCTACCCAACAAACCTATTGCATCTTTCAGTCTAATTTCCTCCCTGTCATGACGCTTATATTCCTTCAAACCAGCCCAATAAACATAATATCCTAATGGAGAATACTCAAGCCAATGATGCTTCATAGACAAAGAAATGAAAAGAGTTACTTATAAGTTATGGATTTAATCAGATTTGTCTCCTTGATAAATTCCCCACTCTCCCACATAGAATTCATGTTTATCAAGTATTGGGACTCTTGATCTTTTTCGATCTCTTTTAAGCGTTGCAATTCTTATCTCTCCAGGAAGAACTCCTTCAATTTGATTTATAATGCCCCTGAGAGTATTCCCTGTAGTGACCCAATCTTCAACAACAAGGATATCTTCTCCTTCCAAACTCTGCCCTAAAAATTCTGCATCATTTTCTATCCAAGGAAACCGATGATGTCTTGTCTTTCTTGAATAAAACAAAGGATATGTTACAGGCAAATGCCCTTTATCTTCGTATGCAATTGATAGCCTTGCTCCAAACTCATTTCCTCCTTGCGCAATGGGAAAAACTACTGTTGGTTTAAATAAAATTTCCCCATTACTATCTGTTCTCGTTACCTCCTCTTTCAATTTTCTAGTAAGTTTGCCTTCATGATGTATGCTTTTTTGGGTTGTCGGAACCAATTCAAAGGACCTCATGTACTTCGGAGAGATTTTTTCTAAAAGTTTGTTTACAATTTTACTTCTTGCCTTCAAATTTTCATTTCCTGCCAATTCTCCAGATAATTGATATTGGTCCCATAATCTTATTACTCCTTTTACAACATCTACAGCACTCAATTTTTCAATTCTCGCTTCTTCGGGAGGAATGTATTGGTCTGCTACGGCACTTACAACTGCATGTAAATAAGCCAAACCCAGATTATGATTATCATTAAATAAAGAATTTGAGAAATCGTTGGACTTTCTAAAATTAGGGATAATTAAATTTCCAATCAAAGAATTTGTTAGCATTAATGATTCGTATGCTTCATCCTCTGTTGTTATCTCTCTTTCTCCTTCTCCGATAACCTTTTTCTGCCTATTCCTTCTTAGTCCATAGTATCTCCTTAAAGTATCCAACATTTCACCTGCAAAATCGGATTCTGGACCCGACTCCTCCGAAAAATCATCTGCATTTAAAAGAAGATGATGTGCTTTCAAAAGTGTTCTTTCCAAACCTTTAACAGAATCGCTTCTAGAAACACTCTCTAAAGCTTCCACTAATTCATGGTATACTTCTTTTCTTTTTTGAGGATTACTCATGAAAAAAACAATGAATTTTCATTTAAAAACCTTACTAATGTAACCTCTAAAAAGTTACAACTATATTAAGGGCTTATTGGGTAAGTTTTATAATCGTTTTATCATATTAGAATGCATGGCAAAAAAGAAAATGTCTAAAAAAATCACCGAGGATTTCGCAGAGCCCTTCAAAATAAAATTCAACATTCAAGACATACTCCAAATAATTGTTGGAAGTTTCGTACTTGCCGTGCCTGTGGGCTTCACACAAGAAGTCTGGGAGATGGCAGAACGCTTGCCTTTACTAAACATGATTTCAATACTTGTTTTAACCTTGTTTTTTATAAGCATATTCACTTATTACAGTTATCACAAAGAACACATAAATGCTCATCCAAAATACCATATTTTTGAACTAAGTAAAAGAGTTCTAACAACCTATGGAATCTCATTTATTGTTGTAGCAATACTTATGACTGCAATTAACGTAACGCCTTGGAAAACTAATCTTTTAATGGCGATAAACCTTGTTGTATTAGTAACCTTTCCGGCAGCAATCGGAGCAGTCATATCTGATAGGATAAAGTAATTAGATATCTAAAAAACTAAAGCTTCCTTAAAATTCTTTGACTAGAATTCTTCCTTAAATTAATCTTTTATGCCTTTCCTCTCAAAACTGCTTCTGCTCTATCATATCGCTCTTGCAAATCTGAGAGTTCTCTTTCTTTTGATTCTCTAAGTTTTCCCAAATAATCATCAAATTCGGCGCGAGTGCCTTCGGCACTAACAACAACCACCCGACCACCGCCATTAGAACCCTCAAGCCAGCCAACACCCGAATACCAACCGCCACCCCAGCCAAAGACGGCCCTGGAAAGACGAGTGCTCCCGGCATATAGGGTTCTTTCTCCGTCATTTTCAAAAATAGGCATTCCTCTTTCATTTTGTCTTGTGAATTTTCTTCTATTGTTCTCATCTCTTAATTCAGGAGCTTCAAACATCTCTGTTTCATCGTCAACTAAAAAATTTAATCCGTAAGCAGAATTTATATCTTGTCTTAATCTTAATCCATTTGCAACGATTGGCTCTCTCAGATCAAGTCCTCTCTCTTTTGCTTTTCCTTCCAAATATCTTGCCAATCTTTCATTAGCTTCATAAGAAGTGCCTTCACTTCTTAAAACAACAGAAGGCGCATCCACATACATTCTTTTTAAAAAATCTTCATCTCCTAATATGATTTGGTCTAATTCTGGAAGAGAAGCGGTTCTTATCCCAATTTGGTTAAGCAATAAAACCTTAAATAAGTTAGAACCTCTTATTGGAATGTTTAAAGTATCTTTTGCTCTTTGATTGTCATATCTGCTTGTAGCATCTTCATATATTGCTTGTTGGTCTTCAGACAAGAAATTTGCTTCTAAATGAGGAACATTTTTAGGCGTGAATCTTAATGTCTTTTCCATATTTTGAACATAAATCCTAGGTTTATAAATCTTCCCATTATGTTACTATTATAGGATTACATTAAATTACTCCAATAGTTAAACTTCAAGCCTTTCATTCAGCTCATTAGAAATATTTTCCAACATTTTTTCTTTAACTTTTTCCTTGCTCTTTGTCCATTGCTTGTGTCCTAAAACCCATCCAAGCTTAACCAAAGCCGTCTCGCTTAACATGTTTTCTAAAAATATTACTCCAGTATTCAAAATCTCACGGCCATTACTATAAACCCACGGATCTAACCTTCCATACACTGTTTGAGCGGTAGCGCAAACAATCATGCCTTTGTCTTGAATTTTTTTAAGTTTTTTTAGCCACCCTTTGCGAGCTTTAACAGGAACATGTCCAAGGCCAGACATTTCCAAAACCAAACCTTTGTATTTTTTCTTTTGATAAAAATCAAGTATATCTGGATTTTGTCCAGGATAAACCTTGACCAAGGCAACTTTTTCTTCGAAAGCCATATCTGTTTTTACCTTGCTTTTACCTTTTTTTCTAACATTGTATTCTCTCAATGGAATAATTTTATCAGGAAATATTTTTGCGAAAGCCTTGTCGTTTATTGGCTTGAAAGCATCCCTACGCGAAGTGTGCATTTTTCGTGTTTTCGTTGCAGGCAAAGCATAACAATAATCATCATTAATTGTTCCGTGCCCCACTAACATCACTTCGGCAATCTCACTTATGGCAGCCAAAGCGCTACACTGCAAATTCAAATTAGCATCACTTGAAGCACGATCTATACTTCTTTGGCTGTAAGTCAAAACCACTGGCTTGTTCAGGTTCTTGCTTCCCCCCAACAAAAAGAAACTTAAAGCAGAGGCAGTGTAGTGTAAAAAATCAGTCCCATGAGTAATAATTACCCCTTTAATATTATTATCATTGAGAAGTTTCTTTGCAACCCTCGCTAACTTTTGCCAGTCTCTATAATCCATATCTTCTGAAGCCTTCAAAAACGGACGCTCAACTTTTACAACATTTACAATCTCAAACACCTCAGGATAATATCTAAACAAATCTTCCGGCTCTGTTAAAGGGTCTACACCTCCTGTTTTTGCATCTAAACGAGAAGCTATTGTCCCTCCCGTAATAATCATTGCGACATTAGGTTTGCTTTTATGCCGTTTTATTTCCAAATCAGGTCTCTCGCTTTTTCCTTTTTCAATCAATTCTATAAAACGAATTTTTTTCTTGTTCAAACCAATATTGTATCCCGAATTGAGTTTTATCAAAACTATGTTTTTTTCATTTTTTGGACTTTGCAAAAGTCTTCCTCTGTAGCTTTTTTTCAAAAGCTTAACTTCAACCAAATCTCCTGGCAAAGGTTTAACCTTTTTCTCAATTTTTTTCTTTTTCTTCTTTTTAACCATAAACAATAAAACTAAAGATTGTATAAAAAATTATCCTTTCCTTAAATGATTAAGAGGTTACTCCAACCACAACACCCCAAATAAAAATTAAGGCTAGAACACTAATAATGAACCAATTAATGGGCAAAGAATATTCTGGTTTTCTTTCATTTACGCTTTTTGCTTTCTTAGCCATTAAAAGAGCCATTATTCCAATTGCTCCTCCGGAAATCACGCCTCCGATGGAAAGTATTTTTGTGAAAGAAAAAAACTCAAAAGCCAAAGATTTTATCAAAACAAAAATCAAGATAGGTATTATGGAAACTAAAAACCAAGAACCTTTTCTTCCTATTCTGTCATCAATTCTAAAATTTTCATCAAGAGCATTCCCCAATGCAAGATACGATGTAAACATTGTAAGTATTCCTAAAAATACAAACAAAGCTCCTAAAGTCAAGGTTGCAACTTCCGGTGTCTGTAAACCCTGGCTTCCTGTAATAACAAATGTGAACAAACTATAAAGCAAAACAGAAAAAATAGTTCCTGTTATCAAAATGCGTTTCATTAATTTCTTTTTCTTGCCAATGATTAAATTTATCTCCGGGATAGCATGAAAGCTAAGTAAAGCAAAAAGAACAACTCCAAAAGGCAAAAATAAATTTGCTGAATCTAATCTAACAATATTCTCCAGAGTTACCTCACGAACAAAAACCAAAAATATTGAAATAAAAAGTATCACAACTATACTAACTCCCCAACGCTCAAATTTTTTCAAACCCTCCAATCCGCTCCACAAAAATCCTGACATAACAAGGCCAGTAAGAATTCCCATTTGAACTCCAAAATCCACATTTCCAAAAATAAGATAGCTAATGCTGTCCCCCATTCCTAACATGTACGCTATTAGTGAAGAGTATATTCCAAAAATCACTGCAAATTCTGTGAAAACTCTTCCAGGCTTTCCAAAATAATGTTTTGCGTATCCTGCAATTTGGTGTGGTTTTTTTGTCCGCAAAATTACCTCACCGAGATAAAGATTAACCAACAAAACAAGCAACCCAAGTAAAACAATGTACGCCAATGCAACAAAAAGACCTGCCTGTGCAGCTACATGCGGAATTCCTAAAACTCCTGCACCGATTGTCGTTCCAACAAGTACAGAAACCCCTATGTAGTATTTTGTTTTTTCTTTTAAACTCATTTTCACCTTTTTTTTAAAAACGGGCCTACTAGGATTCGAACCTAGATCAACCGGGTTTTTCAAGACAAACTTAATCAGTTAACTCTCCGAAACCGGACATTCTATCCATTGAACTATAGGCCCACAAAGGAACAATGAAATAAAGAATTAAAAAGCTTTCCAAAACCTTTTTATTTGTGTTTAAACAATATTAAATATGGCTTTGAAAAAACATCACAAATGGCTCATTGGAAGTTTTTCCTCGCTTGTTATAGTCTTCATGATAACTTCAAGCATTTTTATGTACACTATTTTCATTAGACAAGAGGTAAATTACAATGTTTTGAATGAAAAATTGGAAGAATTGAAAGCAGAAGCTTACTTAAGCATAAATGACATCTCCAAAAGCCTTATACAAACTCAAAATAATATTAACGAAGTTAATTCCGAACTAGGAATCATAACTGACGAATTCAGTGAACTTAAAGCGACTGCAGGAGATGATTTTTCTGGAATTATTGAACAAGCAGTAGAATCAGTAGTAACTGTAAGAACCGATATAAGTCAAGGAAGCGGATTTATAATAAATGAAGAAGGTTTCATTGTCACTAATTACCACGTCATTGAAGATGCGAGAGCAGCAACAATAATAACTTCAGATAAAGAAAATCACATCGTTTCTCTCATAGGATATGATGAAAAGTTTGACGTTGCGCTCTTAAAAATAGATGGAAAATTCGAAGATTTAGAGCTTGACAACTCAAATGAGATTGTAGTGGGAGAACGTGTCGTGGCCATAGGAAATCCTTTAGGATTGCAGTTCAGCGTAACTCAAGGAATCGTTTCGGCCACTCATCGACCCGGACCCAATGGAGAAGAAGCATATATACAAATGGACGCAGCCCTAAACCCTGGCAACAGCGGAGGCCCCTTAATTAATAAAGAAGGAAAAGTTATAGGTATTAACAACTTCAAAATAGGAGACAGTGAGAGCCTGGGTTTTGCGCTAGAAAGCAATTTCGTTGAAAATACTGTAAATGAAATTGCTCAAGAAGCTTTGAATAGGACTTTGGTGTAAATTATCTTATTTTTCGCATAAGTCCTTTTTTATAATCTTCAGAATATGTTTCTTTCATTTTATACAAAAAGATTTAAAGTATATTAACTTTTTTATAAAAGCTATTCATTAGATAAATTAAAAACTTGAGATTTCCTCTCTCAGGGAAACATTTACAAATATCTATGATATAATAAAAAAATGGGAAACAAAAACAAACAAGAAAAACATGAAGAAGGTCTCACAGTTAACAAATCTGATAATTTTTCCGAGTGGTACACTCAAGTTATTGAAAAAGCCGAAATTGTTGATATCCGTAACGAAGTGAAGGGCTTCATCATAGTGCGTCCATGGGGAACCTTGACAATGGAAAAAATGTATGATTTCTATGAAACCGAGTTACAAGGCAAGGGACACCAACCTACAATAATGCCATCCGTCATTCCCGAGACTAATTTAAAAAAAGAAAGCTCACATGTAAAAGGTTTTACTCCAGAGGTTTTTTGGCTAGACACAAATAAGGGAGATGAACGTCTTGCTCTACGCCCTACAAGTGAAACTCTCTATACTCCAATGTTCAAATTATGGGTAAGAAGTTATAGGGACTTACCTATGAAACTTTACCAACGCGGTTCGGTGTTTAGATATGACACTAAAGCAACTCGTCCTTTAATTCGTGGCCGTGAGTTCCAATGGATAGAAGCCCATGACGCTTTCGCCAGCAAAAAGGAAGCCGAAGCCCAGGTGAAAGAAGACATTGACACAACTGAAAAAATAATGCATCAAACATTTTGCGTTCCTTTCTTACCTATTAAACGTCCTACATGGGACAAATTCGCGGGAGCAGAATACACTATTGGCAGCGATGTTCTTATGCCCGATGGCAAACTAATTCAACAGCCTTCGACGCATCTCATGGGACAAAAATTTTCAAAGGCCTTCGACGCAACTTTCACAAACAAAAATGAAGAAAAAGAACACCTCTGGACTACGGCATATGGGCCTGCAATCTCTAGAATACTTGTTTCAGTCATATCTCTGCACGGAGACGATTCCGGCCTTGTTTTACCTTTTTCCATAACTCCAAAACAACTTGTGATAATTCCAATTTACAACAACAAAAACAAAAAACAAATTTTAAAATATTGTAAAAAAATTCAAAAGATATTTGAGGCATTTAGGGTAGAACTCGACACAAGAGAACATCTAAGCGTGGGATGGAAGTTCAACGAATGGGAGCTTAAAGGCGTTCCATTCAGGATTGAAGTTGGAGAAAAGGAACTCGAATCAAACAACGTCACTCTATTTACACGGGATACAAAAATGAAGAAAAAACTCCCTCTAAGCAAAATAAATCTTGAAAAGCTTGGAGAATCTTATGACAAAAGACTAAGAGAAAAGGCAGAAAAATTCACTCACTCAAGTATCATCAAATGTAAAAACGAAAAAGAACTCGAAGAAGCACTCTTCAATGGAAAAATCGCAAAAGTCCCTTGGTGTTCTACTGAAAAAGAAAGTATTCTTTGTGCAGAAAAAGTTGAAAAAAATTTCAATGCTGAAGTTCGCGGAACTTTAGCAAACAAAAACGAACGCCCAAAAACAAATGCTAAGTGCGTAACCTGTGGTAAAAAAGCCCATGAAATAGTCTATATCGGTAAAAGTTATTAAGCTCTAACTAAACAACTTACACATTCTATTTCAACTCAATCATGCTCTTCGCATCAAAACCGCTTCGAGCTCTAACTCAAGCCGGAGAGTTCTTTTAAAAAGCTCTCCAAATTCTTCTTCAAGACTTGCTTGTTCTTCAACTCTTTCCACTGAAACGGTTTTCAACATTGTTTCCATTTCTTTACAAATTGCATAGCTTAAAACAAAAGTTTCAAGATTCGGACTAAACTCTAAGAAGTGTGTTCTCAATTTAATCCAGACCCAAAAAACTTATCTGAATTAAACTGAGCAATTAATATATTTAATTGATTTAGTAAAGACTAAGCTAGGTTTCAAACACATATTGCTGCCATTCTTAGACTTACTAATCATATTTAAAGTAAGAAAAATCCTTTTTTATATATTTCTTTTTCCGGTATCTATTTCTTAGTAACAATCTTTTCTAAATTTTCCCTAAATTCTTCTAAATCCGAAACCTGTATCTGGCCTCCTACTGCTTCTTCATGCCCTCCTCCACGAGAACCTCCAATATCCTTTATGGAGCGGAGTAAAAACGCTTTAGCCTTTTTTCCACGTATAGAAAGATTCGCTTTCAGTCCACGAATATAAATAACACAAATTAATTTTTTTGGAAAAAGATAATAAAGTTCACTTGCCAAGTCACTGCTAATACTTAGGTCTCCCCCATATTGAAAAAACAACAGACGTTCACTAGATTCTTCCCCGATATTTACGGCTTTTTTCAAAAGCTTTTGATACTTTGAATCAAGTTGTTCAAAACGTTTATGAATAGTTTTATTTTTGTTTGTTTCTTCCAAAACATCATGAGGACCTCGTGCCTTCATCAAAAATTTCATCATTTTCACAACATTTGTCGTGCGATCTTTCAGTCCATAGCCCAACATTCTTGAAATTCTTCCTATTCCGGATTTGTAATAAATATCAAATGCTCCAGCATCTTTCTCCTTGAGAGATAACTCCGGATACTTTTTCTTAAATTCTTTATAAAATTCAGGCATATATTTATCGGCAATGCATCCAGCAACTCCTATCCAAGAATCTTCTTTGCGTTTTGAGATTTGATAACATAATGCCGTAACTGGCTCAGTGCTGGGATTCTTGTTTGAAGCAGGATTATAATAACTGACAAATTTTGGCACCTCCTCAAAATCTTCGTCTTCAGCAACTTCATGATGGTCAATCCAAACAACAGGTATATTAAACTTTTCCGCTTCGTTAAAGAACTCCCTTGATACTAAAGGCTTATCTAAAATAAAAATATAATCTGCTTTCAATTCATGAACACGACGAAAATGGCTTTTATCCAGTTGAGGATAAGACTTTATTGGCACTCCTTTACCATGTTCAATGTATCTTTGCAACAAAAGAAAACTACACAAACCATCTTGGTCATTATCAAAAAAGAATAAAGGACGTTGTGCACGCTCTAAATGCTCTCTAATCTCCAATACTTGTTTTTTAGTTAACATATTAATTTTTTTCAAACTTAAAAAAGCACAAATAAGGTGCCTTGAAGTAGAAACTATTTAAACGAGGATATTTCTTTTTCCATTCTCTCTTTGGCCTATTTTCGACAAGTTTTCTTAATTGAAATCCTTTTGGAATTAATAAATCAAAATAATCTTCAAAAATTCTTGGATAATCAACAAATTTTTTTTCACTTCCTGCAATTTTAAAATAAAATTCTTTTTTACTAAAGTAATTCTTTAAACCATTATCCTCATTATCTGGATCCATTTTTAAATTTGAAATAGGATGAGGCACTGAAAAGATAAAAAGTCCTTTTCTTTTCAAAACTCTTTTAATTTCCTTTATTATAATCTTTAAATCTTTTATATGGTCTAAAACCAAGGAAGCAGTCACAATATCAAACTCATTTTCCCCAAATTTCAACTTTCCTATATCTGAAACATCAAATTTTGCTTTAGGGCACCTTTTTTTAGCAAGTCTTATCATCTCTTTACTAAAGTCAACACCATAACAATCTGCACCTCTTTTCAAATATTCTTTAATATGAATCCCTGGACCACAACCTAAATCTAAAAGTTTCATTCCAGGAAGATTTTTGGGGACCATTTCAAACATCAAAGGCTGCTCGACCTCTCTATTCCAAAAACCATGATCATTCTTTTTCGTTCTAGTTTTTAAAAAATCCCTTGCGCTTTTATTATAGGCTTTAACTAATTCCTTGTCCATTTTAATTTATACTCTTCCCAACAAGTATTTTCTCTTTTAAAGTTTTAAGTTCTTTAGTTATAGAAGCGATTAAATCTTCATTGTTAAATATCTTCTTGAAATCTTTTTCATCGGCCGAAAAAACATCTTCTAAACTATCAAAATGGTTAAGGACTATTTTAATATCTTTGTCTAACAAGGAAGTATTGCCAAGAATCCTATACCCTTCAGGAGATATCTCTTTATCGTGAAGTTCTCCAAACAACATTCTTGAAATATTTGAAGTTTCAAGAAGAAAATCAAAACTCATATTCTCAAGCATCTCATCTGACTTCTCTATTTTTTCTTTAAGATAATCTTTCAGAATCATGTTTCTTTCATGATTCAAATCTTTTGTCAATTCTTTGAGACGCATACTCACTATGTTCCCTTCTTTACCTAACTCCACAAGATAACGTTTAACACTCTCTGAAATCCTTCTTATAGTTTCCAAACTCTGAAGTATGTTTGACACATCGCTTAAAGACACAAGATTGGTTATTTCTAATATATTCAAATGACTCAACAAATCATCAAAAATATCCTTTTGTTTCTCTAATATCTGCAATGTCTCTGCTGCCCTTCTTAATATCTCAGAGGTTCTTTCCAAGAAATAAGATTCATCTCTGAAATACAATGTAATTTTATTCTTCCTCTCGGAAACGGCAATTGAAATAGTTCCGTGTTGCTTTGCAGTACGCTCTGCAGCCTTATGCCTAGTTCCGGTTTCTTTTGTTGCAGTTTGAATACTTGGTTTTAAGAGCGTATTAGCATAGAGAATCTTCTTCAAATCATAAGATACAATTATCGCTCCATCCATTTTAGCCAATTCAACAATTTTTTGTGAACTGAATTTTGAATTAATCCTAAATCCTCCTTCCACACTATTCATTAGGTCATTTACATCAAAAACAATTAACGCCCCCATTCTAGCCCTAAGAATATCATCAAGCGCAGTGCGAATGGCAGTTCCAGGAGAGAATATTTTCAAGATATCTACAATATCTTTTCCTTTGAAAGGATCTTCATCAACTTCTTTTTCATCATTCTTTTGCTTCTTCTTTTTTGCCATAATCCAAAAAGAAGTAAATTCTATTTAAACTTTTAGTCAATTTTTCGCAAAAGTCCTAGCCACAATCAATGGAAAAAGCAAAATGGCGTCTCCATGGACTTTGACGCGTTCCGCACTAGGAAGTATTTTTCCCCAAGAAACTGCTTCTTCAGGTAAAGCTCCTGAATCACTCCCATCAAACTCTTGCATCGTATTTACATACACAGCATAGTCTGCCCCATTCCTAAACATATTTGCATTGCAGACATGGTGCTTTATTGCCCCACTTCCAAGAAGGATGATTCCTGTTTTATTTTTACCAAGAGTGGTGTTATTCATTTTCCAAATGTCCTCCGCCACATCTACCTTAAAATCAGGATACTTGCTTTTAAAGAAATAAATCATGTCTCCTAAACTCCCATCTGTTATTGTTGGGCAAAAGACAGGAATTTTATTTTTCCAACACCAATAATAAATACTTTCTCTACCTCTTTTCTTTTCTCCAATACATTCTCCAAGCTTCCAAACAAGCTCGCTAGGTGTCATAACCTTGCCTGTTTCTTTTTGTCTTTTGAAGAATTCTTTCAATATGGGCATAATAAAATCTTCAAAATCACAATATCTTGAATTAGGAATCAAAATATTTCCTGCACGATTAACTCCTCTTTCACGTAAAACATCTCCTTTGAGTTTAAAATCTCCCAATACAAAATCTCCTAGAACCTTAATAATGTCTTCCTCTATGCCTCCCGCCGTAGTCACAAGAACATTCACTTTCTTCTTTTCTACAAGATATCTAAACACTTCTCTTAAACCCGAAGTTACCATATTCGAGGTATAAGCCAAATAAATAAATGCCTTATCTCTAATCATTCTCTCAATTATCTCCACAGATTGATGAAATTTCTTAGCCTGCATCCCTGTTGACTTAAAACTCTCTAATATTTTGTCATAATCTACTCCTTGATTAAAATCATAGCCCTCTATCTTTATTCCTTTAGGCTCTTCAACAGATTCTCTAAGTATGTTTTTCCTTGCAATAGATTCTTTATTTTTATCTTTCATTTTAAATTTTAAATTTACATTAGAAAAAACTACCTTGGGATTGCTAAACACTTATAATCTTTGGGATGATGTTTCATATTCAATTTAAAAAATCATGGTTTAAAAAATATGTGTTTCTGAAGCATAATCTTTTTAAACAAAATCCTGCACAATAGATTATGAATAAATGGGCTGAATTAATACTAGGGCTTGTAATCCTTATTGTGATGATTCTTATAGGATGGGCATCATCTGCCTATTCATGGACATTGTTAGGAAAAGATTTCAATTTCCTACATTCTGCATGGATTTTCTTAAAAGGGGGGGTATTTTTGTTTGTAACTCTAATCGCAATACTCTTCATACTCCTAGGAATAAACGATATAAAAGAATAAAAATAATTTTTTAAAATTTAAAATAAATTTTAGTAAGACCACTAAATTCTAAATAAATCTTTCTTGAAAAACTAAATTATGTTTTTACTTAATCAAAAGACTTAGTAGAGCTAGAACTCCTCCAATCAATGGAAGGTAGTAGTCCATTCCCCAAAATTGGCCTATTATTGCTAGAATACCACCGATTCCAACAAGCCACATTTTTCCTGATTTCATGTTAACCTCTTATCAAATTTAATTAAATATTGCAAGTAAGGGGTATATTTAAACTTAACTCTCGACGAAAAAATTCTTAACTTACTAAAGAAATTAAAACACCTTCTATTATTGCCGCCACAATCAACAAAGGTAAAACAATCAGTAAGAAAGTTCTTAAAGACTCCAAAGAATATTCTTTCAGAGTATCTGTCTTATTCTTCTTAAAAATAAAACTCCCTAATTTTATCCCCATCCCCAAAGAAATGAACAATGCGGGCAGCTCAAATACTCCATGAGGGAGAATCCCCCACAAAACAAATATGCCTCCTGCCGAAACACTTTCTGAGGCAACATATCCTAAAAGATAACCATTCATCATCGCAGCCAGTATGGGAAAAATTCCCAAAACAATGCCATAAAGAATCCCTAAAAAACTACTTTGTATATTATTCAAAAAAATAAACACTGTTATCTCAAAAAAACCCATGCCTTGAGTCTTCAAAAGAATATTCTCTATAAAATCATTAATTATTGAATCAAGATTTGCAAACGGGGGGAGGAAAAATCCTAATATTGAAAAAATCATAAAAATCAAAATTGAAACATAAATATAATTCTTAGAATCTTTCACGTATTTCCAAGATTTTTTGTAATTCTCTTTCAACCTCTTTTTCAAGTTTTTCTTTTTGGCCATTTTAATTAACTAAAGTGCTCACTAATATGCCTCACCTTCCTCTTATATTTCTTTCTTATGTAAATCCCATAAACTAATCCTGAAATTAGGCCCCCCAAATGGGCAGTGTTTCCTATTGGTACATTGCCTGCAATTGAAATCAACCATAACACGACTAAAAGCCCAGGGATTGCATATTTCGCTTTTATGGGGATTGGAATAAACATCATATATAAAGGCAAGTTGGGAGTAAGCAACATCATCAATCCTGCCAATCCAAAGATGGCTCCTGAAGCCCCTACAGCAAAAGTATTGTAATCTGCTGTAAAAACTAAGGATAGCAAAACAAATAACAAACTCGCAATCAAACCAGAAATGATATAAAAATAAAGATACCTTTTAGGCCCTAAAATTCTCTCCATAAGACTGCCAATAAAAATCAACGTAAACATATTTGCGAACAAATGGAAAAGTCCACCGTGCATAAACATACTAGTTAAAAAAGTCCAAAGATATTTGCCCTGAAAAATATTTGCGGGTTTTATTGCAACTGCATCAATTGGAATGATTCCTGTGCTAGTCAAAATAACAAAAACAATGAAAAAAAGGACATTTAATGCAATTAATAATAATGTGATATTCCATCCTGAAAAAAGGTTCCTTCTTCTACGTGAAATCCTATATTGCCTTGCCATTTTAAGAATTACTTCTTCCTTTTTTTAGAGTTTTTGGAAGTTTTCTTTTTTGAAGGTTTTTTTGGTTTTTTCTTTTTTGGTTTTGTTTTCTTCTTTAATTTTTTTGATTTTTTCTTAGTTTTTTTCTTGGTCTTACTTTTAGATTTCTTACTTTTGGTTTTTGTACCTTTCTTACTTGACTTCTTGGATTTCTTTGCTACCTTCTTTTCGGCTTTTTTCTTAGCGGCTTTTTTTCTTGCAATTGTCCTCCTTCTCTTCAACTTACGCTCTCTCTTTCTTCTCTTGAGTGCCCTTTCTCTTTTTCTACTCAACCGTTCTTTCTCATTATCTATTTCTCTTTCTACTTCACTTAATTCTTGCTCATATTTCTTAAGATTCCTTTTTAAACCTCTTAAAAGTTTTGCATTATCTCTCAACTCAAAAATAGCCCCGCATTCTTGGCAAGCAAAATCATAAAGTAACGCGTTTTCTTCTTTCAGTTCAATATTGCATCTGTTACAGATATAAAACTGGTTTTGTTCCCTACTCTTTATTTGATTCTCAATTTGGAAAATTCGGTGTTCAATCTTTTTCTTTAAAAAATCCAAGGCTTTCAATGCCTCTATTTTCCAAAAATAAGTATACCATCCTTTTTTCTTATCCTTTTTTCTTATACTGGAAACCAATCCATAATCTGCAATTTTATAAAGAATGTTTCTTGTTTGGTTTATGGTTATATCTAATTTTTTTGCAATCAGAAATTCATTGGTATAACGTTTTATATCGAGCAACTCAACAATCTCTTCAGATTGTCTTCCTGCAACAATACCTATAACTTCTCTTAAAAGGTCTTGAAGTGTTTTCTTATTCTCCACTTCTTTTTTAGAAGAAACTTTTTTCTCTAACTTTTCTTTTTGCTTACTTTTTTTCTTGGAAGTTTTTTTGCTCTTCTTACTTTTGGATTTGGAAATCTTGCTCTTTTTATTCTTGCTTACTTTTTTTTTGGAGGGCATATTGAGTTTAAAGGGAATCTAAATAAATACCTTTCGGTTAAAGTATATAAAAATAAAAGTTTTTAAACCTATGTTGTATTTTATATATATTAAAAAGAGTATATTCGACTAACATAAAATGGGTTTATTTGGAAAAAAGAAAAAAGAGGGTAAAAATCAGCCTGCCAAAGGTCAAACAATTCAAAATCAGACCTCTAGCCCTCAATTACCTGAATTACCTAAACTACCTGATTTGCCAAATTCTCAGCCTTCTCAAAAACAAGTCCACCAACTTCCGAGCATTCCTTCAAGTTCTATAGGAGATAAATTTTCTCAAGACAGTATTAAAGAAGCTGTCTCTGGAAGAAGAGGTGAAGAAGATGATGTTAATGGTATTACCCAAATGATACAGAAACCTCAAAGAAAGATGATAAGAGAACTCGATGAGGAAATTGAGGCGGAAGAATTAGGAGTCCCTTCCTTTCCAAAAAGAACTCAATCATTTAAAGGCAGAAGACACACAGAAGGAGAACCTATATTTGTAAGAATTGATAATTTTGAAGAAGCAATAAAAACCTTTGACGAAGCAAATAGTAAATTAGATGAAATGGAAAAGCTTCTCGAAAAAATAAAACAAGTTAAATCAGAGGAAGAACAAGAATTAGTTTCTTGGGAAAAAAATGTTAAAAAATTAAAAAGAGAAATTGAAAAAATAGATCAAGATATTTTTTCAAAGATTTAGTTCTTTCAAAAATGGCTAAAAAAAGTTCTTCTAAAAATGAGAATTCAAACCTTGTCCATGTAAAACTAGAATTTGAAGAAGCGGTTAGGTCCAAAAAAAGTCTCCTAACCATGCAAATGTGGCTTCTTAAATCTGCAAGAAACATTGAAAAATACAAGTTGCTCAGAATAGAAGAACTTGAATTGAAAGAAAAACTTAGGGAAAAATCAAATCAAACTAAGAAACAAATTAAAAAATTAAAATCTATTCTTCCCCATCCAAAAATCCCTAAATCAATTAAAAAACCAGGAGAAGGCAGGGAGGAATCTGGAATAAGGCACATTGAAAATAAGGACAATAAGATAGAAACCCAACTTTTGGAAATTCAAAGACGTTTAGATGCATTGCAATCTGAAAATATCTAACTTCTCGGGGCTCAGTGAAACGTTTTTAAAACTTATTTCATAATAAATTTTATGACAAAGAAAATTACTAGAAAAGAGCTCATAAAAAAATACAAGGAATTTTTCAAGAATAAAAAGCACGAAGTTATACCTTCAGGCTCTTTAATTCCTATGAACGACCCTAGTGTTTTATTTACAACGGCAGGAATGCATCCTCTCGTCCCATATCTTTTAGGACAAAAACATCCTCTGGGCAAACGCATAGTAAATGTCCAAAAATGCATCCGGACTACAGACATAGATGAAGTGGGAGATACAATACATCATACATTTTTCGAGATGCTTGGCAATTGGAGTCTTGGAGATTATTGGAAAAAAGAATCTATAGAAATGAGCCTTGAATTTCTCACAAAAAAACTTGGGATTGAAAAAGAGAAACTTGCAGTTTCAGTGTTCAAGGGAAATGAAGACGCTCCAAAAGACGAGGAATCCGCAAAAGTTTGGGAGAATCTTAAAATAGGGCGAGAAAGAATCGCTTATCTAGGAAAAAGAGATAACTGGTGGGGGCCCGCAGGAGAAACAGGTCCATGCGGTCCGGACACTGAAATTTTTTATTGGAACTCTCAATCAGAAATCCCTAAAAAATTCGACCCTCAAGATAAACGTTGGGTTGAGATTTGGAATAATGTTTTTATGCAATATAATAAAACTTCTGATGGAAAGCTTGAACCTTTAAGTCAAAAAAACGTCGATACCGGGATGGGTGTTGAACGTACTGTGGCTGCGTTAAATGGAATAAATGATAATTACCTCACAGAAAGCTTCAAGCCACTTATTGACGAAATAGAACATCTCTGGAATATTAAATATGATTCTGAGAAAAACAAAAGATTAATCCGGATAGTTGCAGACCATATAAAAGCAGCAGTATTTATTGCTGCAGAAGGGATAACTCCTAGCAACACAGAACAAGGCTATGTTTTAAGAAAACTAATTAGACGGGCATATACTCTCATCTACAGACATGGAAATAAAGGCGACCTTTTATCTCCGCTTGCTGAGAAAATTCTTGATATTTATTCAGATTACAATTTAAGGAGAAAATGGAAGGAAATCTACGAAATAATAAAAAACGAAGAAAGAAAATTTGAAAAGACTATCGAAAAAGGCTTATCTAAATTTGAATCCATGATAAAAAACAAAAAAGCGCTCTCCGGAAAAGACGCTTTCCTCTTATATCAAAGTTATGGTTTTCCAATAGAACTCACAATGGAAATGGCTAAAGAAAAAAACGTCACGGTTGATAAAAAAGCTTTTGATAAAGAATATAAAAAACATCAGAAACTTTCAAAAACAGCCTCTAAAGGACGCTTCAGTTCTGGGCTAGCAGACAAAAGTGAAAAAACAATAAAATTGCATACTGCGACACATCTTCTAAACGAAGCCTTGAGACAAGTTCTCGGAAAAGAAGTAAAACAAAAAGGTTCGAACATAACTCCTGAACGTTTACGTTTTGATTTCAACTTTCCAAGAAAACTTACTAAAGAAGAGATTAGAAAGTTGGAAACCCTCGTAAATGAAAAAATAAAACAAGGGCTCAAGGTAACAAGTGAAGAAATGCCCCTCAAAAAGGCTTTAAATTCGGGGGCTCAATCAGAATTTGGAACAAAATACCCTGAAGTAGTAAGTGTTTATAGTATTGGAAATTTCAGCAAAGAAATTTGTACCGGACCGCACGTAAAAAACACGAAGGAAATCGGAAAATTCAAAATCCTGAAAGAAAAATCAAGTGCTGCAGGAGTAAGAAGAATTCGTGCGGTAGTCGAGTGAGTTTTTTATATTAGAAAAAATAAAGTTTGAAAAGTTAAAGTTTTTTTCTCAAATCCGAAAATGGTTTAAGGACATCAGGATGAAGTGTTCCTTCCAAACCTTTCATGACTTCATCAACAGCTTGCAAATCCGCCATTGTATATGTTTTAACGTTTCCAGCTCCAGAACCTTGTGCCACATGTTGCGCCTCTGGCGCCACACCAACGAGACGGCCACCGCCATTGCCGAGATTGCTCGTGCCATAGACATTCGAACTATTCTCAAGCCTGCCGACATACCACGCCCTCATTTCAGGCATATTACTTTGTGCGTGAATTGGGAAAACTCCCATCGCAGTATCATAACCAAATCTTTCTTTTCCTTCTGCAAAAATATGATCAACATAATCGTTTAAAAGTGCTTGGTCTCTTGCCAAAATTTTCCAAACAGGATGGGTTTTTACATCTTCTCTTGACATTTGTTCATTCACTTTTCCAATTTTTCCTTTAAACTCTTCTCCATCCGTTGCATCATATTGCTCCGGAGTTATTGCCAACGCGCCACCTATTCTCTGTGTTTCTGGGGTCATTACATTAAATTATATTCTTAAGCAAATCACTCCAACCTATACTCTTCGGCAAGCATGTACTCTCTTTCTAAATTATCTTTTTTCCATTGCTTCAAGAAACCCAAAAAATTCCTATCCCTTATATCTTCCAAATCATCTGCATCTCCATACTCCTCTAACCCTTTTGGAAGAATTATTCCGTCTGAGAGTGTTAAGAGTTCAGGATTCGAATTTAATTTGACACCTCCTACATACGAAATTCCACTATCAGATATTATTGCAGGTCCAGAAGTTTCAACAAAACAAAAACCAGTGCCATTTAAACTGTGTTTTGAAGGACAACCTACCCCTACCGCTTCATGATTCTCATCACTATAATAAAAGATTGAGGTTTCATAATCAAGTTCTTTCAATATCAGAGCTAGCAACAAAGACTTCTCTCCACAAATCCCTTCTTCATCAAACAAAACCTCGTAAGGATATCTTGAATATGCAATCTTTTGGTTCCTTATGGAAAAAATTTGGTTGGAATGTCCGTAAGGAATGTTTTGGACCATACTTATCGCAATCCTTGCTTGATCTACTTTGCTTTTTGGTGCAAGATTTTGTATTTTTTTTACCAAAGGCAAAACAGTTTCTCTTTGCAAAGAATCATCCAACCCTTGATATTTAAAATCTAAACGGGAAATATTTTCTTGAGAAGAATCAATTCCACGAGGAAGATTTCCAACATAATCATCTATTCCAGAAAAAACTGTAAAAATTGTGCTTTTCATTTTTCCTTCCAAAACATAGGTTAAGTTAATATCTCTTGGATTTTGATGCTCTAAAGAAACACAAAAATCTCCTTGCTTAAAAAAATCGAAATTTTCTGAACTCGGACAACCGCAACGAGTTGCGTTTTCAACCAAAACCCCTTCGTCACAAAAGTATGGTTTATCTATCGAACACGAATCATAAGGAGTCCCATCCCCACATTCTAGAACTAAAGTCTTGGGAACCTCATCCCCACCTGCTAAAGCAAAAATTCCCAAAATTAAAAATACTAAGATTAAAACCGCCCCGAATATGTAATTCCCATGCAATTCTAATGCCTCTTTTAAATTCAACATAAAACTATCTAGATAATCAATTATAAAAAACTAACTTTTACTCAAGATAAATCCCTGGCTTGCCTGTTTTGACTTTCTTTGATTTGTTTTCCGGGTCATACTTATCTTTCTCATTTACTGCATAAATTTTTATTTCTAAACTTGTCTTTTTCTCAATATAATCTTTCTTTCCAAGATAGACTTTCTTTTCCTGAGGCAGAACATAAATATGTGCCTTACTGACATTTGTTTCGACAAGTTCTAAGATTTTATTTACATCCTCAATAAGCATCTCAACAAATTCTTCCTCTTTCTCCAAGCTCTCGTTGATTTTGCTTTCATCAACTTTAGGCCAACTTTCAACACTTAACATCTTTTTATTTCCAAGTTTCTGCCAAATCTCTTCGGTTATGTGCGGGCAAAAAACATGTAAAAGTTTTAAGAATTTCTCAAAAGACTTCTTGTCCGCACCCTGTTCTAAATGATTAAACAACTCACGAATTTTTATTACAGCTAAATCATATCTCATCTCTTGAACATCTTTGCTCACAAGTTTAATTGTCTTGTTTAATTTGTGATCTGTAAGGGCATCAATTTTTGTGTCAAACTGATTTTTCTCCGCAAAGCCAATGACATTCCTCACAAATCTTAAACTTCCTTCAATTCCTTCATCGCTCCAGTGCCTGTCTTTATCTGGAGAACCTATGGAAACTAAAAATAGCCTGGCAGTGTCTATCCCATACTTGTCACTTATAACGTCCGGGTAAACTCCATTGCCCCTTGATTTGGACATCACATATCCATCCTCTCCATGAAGCATTCCTTGGTTAAACAAATTCTTGAAAGGTTCATCAATTTCCAAGAAACCTAAATCTCTCAAAGCCTTAACAAAAAATCTAGCATAAATAAGATGCATTGTTGCATGCTCTGCCCCTCCTATATACTGGTCAACAGGCATCCAATACCCAACTTTTTTAGCTCCAAAAGGTTTTTTCGAATTCTTATTATCGCAATACCTCAGGTAGTACCATGAACTGTCAAAAAACGTGTCCATAGTGTCTGTTTCTCTTCTGGCATTAGCGTTACATTTGGGACACTTAGCCTCAAGCCATTTTTTGTTTGTCAACAAAGGATTCCCTTTTCCAAACCTAACTTCCTCAGGAAGCTTAACAGGCAAGTCTTTTTCAGGAACAGGAACAACTCCACACTTTTCACAATAAACAATTGGAATGGGGGTCCCCCAATATCTCTGTCTTGAAACGAGCCAATCTCTTAGCTTGAATTGCACTTTACTTCTAGCTTTCTTTTTTCTTTCCAAATGTGCTGTAATCTTCTTTATTGCCTCATTACTTTTAACTCCATTGAATTCTCCAGAATTAACCAAGTATCCTTCTCCAGTATATGCTCTTGGAATCTCTCCTTTCCGTTCATAAATCTCGTAGTCTTTAGGCTCAACAACAACTTCCACGGGCAAGCCATACTTTTCAGCAAACTCAAAATCACGTTGGTCATGAGCGGGCACGCCCATCACCATTCCACTACCATAATCTGCGACAACAAAATTCCCTGCATAAATCGGAACTTTCTCTCCACTAATGGGATTTGTTGCATAGCTTCCTGTAAAAACACCTTCTTTTTCAAGGCCTTCAAGTTCTTTTTCGCTAATGGATTTTATTTTTTTCAGAAAGGATTCAACTTTCTTTCTTTGTTCTTTTGTGACCAAATTCATCAGTTCAGGATGTTGGGCAGAAACAACCATAAACTTAACCCCATAAATAGTATCAGGCCTTGTGGTGAAAATCTTCCAAACCTTACCATTTATATCAAAATCTATTTCTGTCCCCTCACTGCGACCAATCCAATTCTTTTGCATGATTTTAATCCTGCGAGGCCAATTCAAAGTGTCCACCTTATCCAAAAGCTCTTCCGCATATTCAGTAGTTTTTAGGAACCACTGCTTCAATTGTTTTACCTCCACTTCTGTATCTTCGTGGCGCCAACACTTACCATTATGAACCTGCTCATTTGCAAGAACCGTGTCGCATTTAGGACACCAATTAACATTTGAAAGTTTTCTGTAAGCCAATCCTTTTTCCAAGAATTTCAAAAAGAAAAACTGATTCCATTTATAATACTCTACATCAGAAGTTTTCAAAGTTCGCCTCCAATCATAACTCAATCCAAGAGTCTTTAATTGAGAAGTATAATTCCGTGTTGAGTGTTTAATAGTCTCTTTAGGATGTTTTTTTTCTTTTATTGCGGCATTTTCGGCAGGCAAACCAAAACTATCATAACCCATTGCATAAAGAACATTAAATCCATTCATTCTCTTAAATCTGGAAAAAACATCTCCTATTGTGTAATTAAAGGCGTGGCCCATGTGAAGCTTTGAACCAGAAGGGTATGGGAACATCTCAATCACAGTAAATTTTTTCTTTCCAGATTTCAAACTAACCTCAAACACTTTCTCCTTTTCCCACTTCTTCTGCCACTTCTTTTCAATTTTTGCAAAATCAAATTTAGTTTTCTTTTTCTCTGTCTTTTTCTTAAGTTTTTTCTTAGCCATAAACCTAAAAGTTTCTAGGAACTTTTAAATATTGTCCTATGCTCTTAGATGCATGGGAACAATAGAAGCGCACATCGTAGGAAACATCATCTCCAGTAACTCTGATGAAGCATTCACATTATATAAAAAAAGCAATTTTGGAGAACCTTCTGGAGAAAAAATACGCTATTCATTCTCCGAGGCACTCTTTCTCCTAGAAAAAAATAAACTCTGTATCATTCAACGTAAAACAAAACTCAAATCTAAAGAGTTAATAAAAAAGCTTCATCGTAAAGACAAAAGGATTCAAACAAAATACGCAGTTTACCGTGATTTGAGAGAACGTGGATATATCGTCAAAACAGCGTTAAAATTCGGTGCTGATTTTAGAGTTTATGATAAAGGGAAAGGCCCTGGAAAAACTCACGCTAAATGGATTGTTTTTGCAGATAACGAATCAAATAGGATAACTTGGAGCGACTTTTCGGCAAAAAATCGTGTAGCGCACAGCACAAGAAAAAAGCTGTTACTAGCAGTAGTGGATGAAGAAAACGCAGTAAGTTACTACGAAGTTTCTTGGATAAAGCCTTAACACAAGAATATTTATAATCTCTTTTATTTTTTCTAAAGCATGAACGAAAAAAAAGATACTGGTGAGATAAAACAAAAAATTCTCTCAATAATTAACCTGCGAGGACCTAGTCTTCCTGTGCATATTGCTCGCGAAATAAAATCAGATATGCTCTTCACTTCTGCATTTCTTTCCGAGCTTGTTTCTGAGAAAAAACTTAAACTAAGTAAAATGCGCGTCGGCAGCTCTCCTTTATATTTTATTCCTGGTCAAGAAAATCAGTTAGAAAAATTCATTGAATATTTAAATCATAAGGAAAAAGAAGCTCTTGAATTATTAAACAATAAAGAAACACTCAAAGATAAGGACCAAGAACCCTCTATCAGAGTAGCATTGCGCTCTCTAAGAGATTTTGCAGAGCCTTTCAAAAAAACTCCTGAAGGAGATATTTTTTGGCGACGTATAAGTCCAAAAACTCAAATTAAAGAAAAAACTATTAAAGAAGAAAATGAAAAAACAAAACAAGAAAAAAACGAGGAGGAATTAGGGATACTTGAGAATTACACAAATCCCGAGAGCGGTGAAGAAAAAAAGAGATCTGAAGAAGAAAATGAAAAAGAGTTGCCTAAAGAAACCAAGCCAATAAAAATCAAAGAACGTAAGAAAGTAAAAAGGAAACGCAGCACGAGTTCTTCAAAAACTAAAAAAGAAAAATTCTTTGACCTCGTTAAGCGTTCACTAGACAAACAAGGCATAAAATTAATAGACATAGTGGGTTTTGCTCGTGGGAGAATTTCTTTAATTGTTGAGCACCAGGGTAAAAAACACTTTCTTATGGCATATAATAAAAAAAGAATCAATGAGACAGACATTGGTAGGGCAAGCAAAGGTGCAAAAAAACACGGCCTCCCCTACGTCGTTTTAAGTAAAGGCGGACCATTAAAAAGAATAGAAAGCCTCAAAAAAGATTTGGAGAAGCTTTCTGAATTTAGGAAAATTTAAAAACACAAACTTATCATATCTAACATGGGAAAGATAAAAACAAAACTAATTAAGAATACTGCCGAGAAGCTCATAGAAGAAGGTATAGAATTTAATGAAGATTTTGAAAAAAACAAAAAGATACTTGGAGATACTATGCCAAGCAAAAAAATTCGTAATCAAGTGGCAGGATACTTGTCAAGAAAAATCAGGCAAGAAAAGAACAAGAGCTACTAACTACTTCTTTTTCTTTTCAGATAAAAGACCCTCTATCTTCTTCAATCTCTTATTAATGCTCTCAATCTCTTTCTTCTTCTTACGATTTATCCAAACATTTATGCTGTTGAAAACAATATAAAGAAAAATGATTCCTCCTAATGCCTGTACAAAAACACTTAGTGAGGCAATTTGGTCTGCTAGAGTCTCTACCGTAACCATATCATGGTGAAGTATCTTTCCTTTTTAAATTTAAAGAAAAACACTTTTAAATCAAAATTATCTTGTATATTCGGCTGTGTAGCTCAGTGTTTAGAGCGCCGCTCTCATGAATTTTTCAAATAAAGGAAAAATTGGGTCAGGCGGAGGTCGGGGGTTAAATTCCCCTCACAGCCATTAAGAATTACCCTAGATAAATTCCTCTTTTTCCATCTCTCTCTTTCCTAGGCAAAATGTGAAAATGAACGTGTCTTATTACCTGTCCTGCAACCTTCCCGTTATTTAGAGCCATATTGAATCCTTCTGCACCATATCTCTTAATCAAAATCTCAGCTACTTCATTGACAAACATCAAATAATCTTCAGAATATTCCTCTTCTAAATCTTCTAAAGTGTCAAAATGTTTCTTAGGAATTACAAGTGTATGCCCTTCTCCTACAGGGTTTGCATCCGCAAAAGCAATAAATTTTTCGTTTTCGTGAATTTTTTCTGAAGGAACCTCTCCACGAATAATCTTACAAAAAATACAATCTTTTTCCATAGTGTTCAATACACTCCAAACTTTAAAAACATTAACAAATAAAATAAAATAAAATTTACTCTTCTTATCTTTTCTTTTTTCTCTTAGGTGCAGCTTTCTTCTTGGAGGCCTTCTTCTGAGCAGACTTTTTCTTAGTCGTTCTTTTCTTGCTCTTCTTTGGCTTGGTTTTTTTCAAAACCTTCTTTGCGCCCTTCCTTACCTTCTTCTTAGCCTTTCTCTTAACTTTCTTTGCTTCTTTCTTAGCAACTCTCTTAGCAGACCTTACTGTCTTCCTTACATTTTTCCTAACAGTTTTTTTCGTTGCTTTCTTCTTAGGTGCCTTCTTTTTAGCGACCTTCTTTCGAACCGGCTTTTTCTTAGCAGCACGCTTTGTTTTTTTACGTGGCATTTTTAACCCTCTTTTTAATTCCTTTCAGAAAGGATAAATTGTTTATAAATTTTTGGTAAAATCTTTTAATTAAGAAAAATTATTTTACTTCCTTTCCTGCTTTCAGAAAACTGATTTCTCCGTCGATTAACTTAGCTAATATGTCCTTCAAATCAGAAATCTTTACGCGAATTTGTTTTGTGGTGTCCCTGTCGCGAATCGTGATATCTTTATTTTTTAATGAATCACCGTCGATAGTTATGCAGTAGGGGGTTCCAATCTCATCATTACGTGCGTAACGCCTACCTATGCTTCCTGAAATATCTTGGACAACATTAAATTCTTTTTTTAACAAATCAAAAACCTCTCGGGAAAGTTTTTCGAACTCCTGTTTTTTGACTATTGGAAAAATTGCTGCTTTTATTGGAGAAAGTTTAGGATTTAACTTTAAAACCACATTATCTCTTTCTTCATCATACGTGTATGCCTTAGTCAAAGCAGCCAGAAATACTCTCTCCATTCCAAAAGTGGGCTCAATAACTCTTGGAATTACCTTCTCAGAGGTTTTATCATCGAAAATTTCCATCTTTTTTCCACTTTCTTTTTCGTGTTGTTTCAAATCAAATTGTCCCCTATTCGCGTTTCCCGCAACCTCCTTGCTACCAAAAGGATATTCGTAATCGATATCGAACGTAGCTGAACTATAATGGCTCAATTCGTCTTTTGTGTGTTCTCTAATTTTTATCTCATCCAAACCCATTTTTTTAAACCATATGATTTGCTCTGCCAACCAATACGCATGCCACTCACCTAATTTTTTCTTCTTAATCAAATTCTCCATTGAAACCTCTTTAATAACATCTTTCCCTTTATTTTGCGTTTCTTCATCTAAAAATTTAAATTTTAAATCTAAATGTTGCTTATTCAATAAAGAACAATTCTCTTCATTAGGATTAATAAAAAACTCAAGCTCCCCTATATGAAACTCTCTCGAACGGAATAAGAAATCTCTTGGAGCTATCTCGTTTCTAAAACATCTTCCTATTTGGGCTATCCCAAAAGGCAACTGCATACGAGAGGTTTGCTGAATCAATTTAAAATCCATAAACATTCCTTGAGCTGTTTCCCCTCTTAAATAGGCATCTTCCGCATCTGTGGCTCCTACTTTAGTTGAAAACATAAGATTGAACTTTCCTTGAGACTCATACTCTCCTCCACATTTATCACATTTAACTTTCCCAAATTCGTTCTCATCAAGCTTAGAATTCGCCCCACATTTCTTACATTTAACAAAGAGATCATTAAAATTTTCTATATGCCCAGAAGCCTTCCATGTATAGGGATGACTTATGACGCTTGCTTCCATTCCAACAATATTCTCTCTTTGCTTAACAAAAAAATCCCACCACTCTTTCTTTATGTTATTAAACATCTCTATCCCGAGTGGGCCAAAATCCCAGAACCCTGCAATGCCTCCATAAATATCACTACTTCTAAAAACAAACCCTTTTCTCTTACAAAAACTTGCAAGTTCTTCCACAGAGATTTTTTTTCTTTCTAAACTGATTTTTCTCTCTTTATCTTCAACTTTTTTATTTTTCATTTTCTTAATTATCTCCTTCGCTTTTCTCTCAGCATCATCCTTATCTTTCCCAAGATAAGCAATTGTCTTGGTCTTAACCTTTCCATTCACACGCTTATTCTCATTAAGATAATAATATTCGTTGCCTTTGATATTTTTCTTAACAACAAAAGCCATATTAATTAGGCACTACAAAAGTATTTAAAGTTTTTCACAATTAAGCTTTGGGAAATATTCCACTATTCTTTCCACCAGTACTTCCGCTCTTAGACATTTTCTTCCTTGCTCTCCTAACCACGAATAAGACTATAATCAAAGCTAAAACTGCAATTATAAGAACTATTGCTCCACTCGTTCCACTAATCACGTCGCCAAAAGCAACAAAACCAAGCAACGGAGCTCCTCCAAGAACCACTGGTTGATCCACACTGCTTGAATATTTTTGAGAGTTTATTTCTACATGAATTGTTAAATTTCCTTCCACACTTTCATTCACTGGAACAATTGTTTCAAAATCTCTTGTTTCATTTACATCCAAAGTCACATTATCTTCAACTTCTGAAACTTTCACACTTGCATTGTCAAACAATACGAATCTCAAACCTATACTCTGATTATCCATTGATAAATCTCTAAGTCTATAATTTACACTTACTTCATCATCACGTATTTTTCTAACATCCGTCAAACTAAATTCAAAAGTTATTGGAATAACATCTAAAGTAAAATCTGTATTTTTAGAAGTTTCAGAGCAATCAACCAAAACATTAAATGTGTTTGTGCTTTCGACTGCATCTTCAGGAACACTCAATGTCATAGAGAATGTTTTTGAATCTTCCTGATTAAGATTTGCGCTTTCATCTGGGTAAGAAACCCAATTCGCATTCTCTCCTGAAACACTTAATCTGCAAGCACTCAAAGGAACATTTCCTGAATTGGATGCTGTAACGCTCAATGTTGTTTCCTGGCCCGGATTTAATTCTTGATTAGAAATTTGTGAAAGTGTCAACTCTTTTATTGCAACTATTGCTGCAGCAGTTGTAGGTGAAGATGTTGTTGAGGTCGTTGTTTCTGATGTCTCCTCACTTTCAGATTCTTCTTCAGCCGCTTCTTCCTCTTCTTCCTCTTCAACAGGCAAAACTACGCTAAATTCGGAAGAGTTTGAAATTAAATCTGTATGATTAACATATAGTAATACCTCGTAGTCCCCTTCTTCAGAAACTTCTAAAGTGGTATTTTCGCAATCCGCAACAGTGATATTTGTCTCTAAATTAATATTATACCAACAAGTTGAATTCTCAACATTGGTAAAAAAGTTTAAAGGAATCTCCGTTAAAGAATCTTTTTCTCCGCTAGGCTCATAAATCAGAACGAAACTAGCTTCCCCACTCTCGTTCCCTTCTTCTTGAGTCTCATTTGTCTCGTTGCTCTCTTCCACACTTGGAATTAAATATCCTATTGACACAGAGCTCAAATAAGCAGTTTCATTCCCTCCCTGAGAAAACATTGCTTTATATTGGAAATATCTTGAACTTAAATTCAAATCACTTAAATCTTCTGAAGAAAAACTTGCATTGTCGCACGATTCTAAATCACAAGCCTGGACCTCGAATGTTAAACCCTCTCCGACATATGTCACATTGTCCCACATAGTATTCTCATTGCCTGAATCAAAAACTCCTGAAGTATAAGTGCCTTGGGTTTGGTTCTCATCTAAAACAACTCTACTTAAATTAGCATCGAAAACAGTTTTATTATAAGTTCCCAAATCAAAATCATCTTGACCCCCTTGGTCAAAAACAGCAAACCCTGTTCCAGAAAAATTAGGCTGATAAAATGCGAATAAGAAAACGACCCCTAACAAAAGTATCGCGATAAGATACATCTCTACCTCTTTTTTCATATCTTAACAATGATTTTTTCCTTTAAAAAGTTTTTCAAGATTCAAAACAACTTTTATTGGCCCAAAATCTTAACTAAAATTCGCTTTTTCCTTTGACCATCAAACTCCCCATAGAAGATAGCTTCCCAAGTTCCAAGTTCTAAATCTCCTTCGGAAACAGAAACAATTGTCTCACGACCCATAATTGTTCTCCAAAGATGGGCGTATGCATTGTCTTCGCCAGTTAAATTATGCTTATACTTTTCCAAATCATCAAGATTCATCGGAGCTAAACGCTCCAACCACTCTCTAAAATCATACAACAAACCACGTTCATTATCATTAATGAAAACGCTAGCAGTGATATGCATTGGATTAATTAAAACTATACCTTCCCTAATCTCAGATTCTTTAACAACTTCCCGAACTTTCTCAGTTAGGTTCACAAAATCAATTCTTTTCTCAGTATTGATAACTAAATGCTTTTTGTAGATTTTCATAAGACAAACAAAAAGGAAAACTATATAAAACATTTCCTTTAACACACGTTATGGTTTGGAAAACATATCTAGTAATGTACTTCAATGCAGGCAAGGCTAAAGCTTCTGAAGTTGTTGATAAAGTCGAATCTGTTGGCTTCAAAACAAACTTCGGCCCAGTTGATTTTGATTACGCTTGGGAAGAAAAACCGAGTAAAAAAGAAGTTCTTGAACTTGCAGACAAACTTACAGAAGCTTTAGAAAACACAGGAGTATTATTTAATATAGACACTCACGAAGTTCCAGAAAAAAAATAGTTTATTTTTTTATAAGTTTATTGTGAGAATTTAAAATTACTTTAAGATAATCTTTCTTAGGAATTATTATACTTGCAACAATACTCTCATTTATCCAAGACGCATTACTTAAAGGACTGCAGATTTCCAAAACAACATCTTCAAAAAGACGTATTTTAGTTCTATCAAGATTCCCTATAATCAAAATCAAAGAACACTCTTTACAAACTATCGTATGATTTCTTAATTCTTCTTTAATAAACTTCACCTTATCTAAACCCGTGTTCAGAACAAAAGCAACACTATTTCTCGTGTCAAGACTAATCTCTTTATTGACACCATACTTATCCAAAAGGTCGATTATTTCTTTTTCTGCTCCGGGCTGGTCCCTTATTTCTCTCACCTCAAAGAATAAACAATTCTCAATGCCTGCAATAAGTTCAATATTCTCGCTTGAAAAATCATGGGTTACCTTAGTCTTTATCTTTGGCTCGTCAATATATTGAATACACAAAGGAATTTTCTTTTCTTTTACATATCTTATTGACTCCAATTGAATATTTCCTGCTTCCATCGCCATGTCATAACTTAAATCAGAGATTGTCCTTGCATCTTTTACGATTGAAGGGTCGGCTGTTTGAACACCCCTCGTGTTTTTTATTAGATGGACTGCATCTGCATCAAGGCAGTATGCTAAAAAGGTAGCTGTTTGGTCTGAACCAGATCTATTCAAAACCCCTACCTTCCCTTCTGAAACTCCCTCGAACCCTGTAACAATAGGCAATGAATCTTTTGAAAAGATTTTTTCAATCTTATCCCTAACAAAATTACTACAACTCTTGTCTATATAATCTTCCTTTACCAAAATTCCTAAACTATATCCTGTTATGGATTCAATTTTAATCCCTCTTGAAATAAAAAATTCTTTTATGACCTCCACCATTAATCTCTCCCCTAAAGAAACAATTACATTGTGCTCATTGCTCCCCAAATCTCTTAATTTTTCTTTTAAATTTTCTTCGATTTTATTCAAATCCAATCCAAGTCCTTCAGATATTCTTAAATGTATTTTCAATAAATTGTTATATAAATCCTCTTCTTCTAAATTTATAAGTAAATCAGTGACCCCTCTCGCTGCAGAAACAACTAAAACCTTCCTCTCTTCGTGATCTTTTTCCCAAATAGAGAAGAAAGATTTTATTTTCTCAAGATTACAGGTTATATCTCCACCTATCTTATAAATTTTTGACATTCTTCATTGAACAATAATTGATTTAAAAATCCTTTTTCTAAACAATTCATCCTAAAATTAACCATATCACAAACAAGGTTGCAAATATGGCCAACCATATCCAAAACATTCCTTTGCTTGAGAAGAAACCAAATGGGATTGGGCCTATGAATCCTCCAATTGCCAAATTTGTCTTGGTATTACTAGATTGGATTGTTAGAATAGATCCTATTACAACAATAAGTATTCCTATAAAAATAAGCAATGTTCCAGTTAAAATTATTTTCTCGGACATTTTGAAGAGTTTAAATAAAATTTAATATCTCTGGAATATCTTTAACTCCTCCATCGGGATTGAAATGAGCCCTCTTTTCTAAGACAAGTATTTTTGCATTCAATTTATTTTTGAATATTTCTTTGTCAGATAAAGGCACGTAAGGGTCATTATCAGAAAACATGCAAACAAAACTCTCACAATGAGATTTTACCTTGTCAAAATCTAAAGGGGTTTCCAACCAAGGTCTTGCAATTTCCATTGCTTCTTCTCCCTCTTCTAAGATTGCTTCTTTATTAAGATTCATCCACGGGGCAATAAGTATGCATTTCTTAACTTTAACATTCTCTCCACATTTTTCCAAAAACCTTAATATTGTTTGGCAACCCACGCTATGCCCAATTAAAACACTTTCCTCAGTCAAATCTTTTGAAAATTCATTTATTTCTTCCACCCAAGAATTTATCTCTGGTTCCTCGGGATTAGGCATTTCTGGAACAAAAACTCTGTATTCTCTTTCTTCCAATTTTGATTTTATCCACAGATGTATCGGCTCTTGAGGTGAACCTTCCCATCCGTGAACGATTATTGCTGTCTTCATTTTCAAAAGTTTAAAGCAGAGGGTGGGATTCGAACCCACGAATATTCGGGCTGCAACCGAACGCGTTAACCACTTCGCCACCCCTGCACAAATCTATAATTGACAGATATTTTTTAAATCTATTCATGTTCAAAAACACATGAACACTACAAACTTAATCGTCTTGCCTTTAACTGGGATGGTTATAGGATATCTTACTAATTGGATTGCAATAAAGCTTCTTTTTTGGCCCCGCAAAAAAACATTTGGGTTTCAAGGCGTTGTGCCAAAACGTAAAGAAAAAATCGCAGAAACTATCGCAGAAAATTCATTGAAGTTCCTTCCAAAAAAGATTGACACGTTGGTAAAAGTCCCCTACATAGGCAAAAAAATTACAAACAGTATCAAAAAAGAGATTGCAAAAAAAGTCCACCAAATGGACGATTCCGAATTGCAAAAGATAATTGAGAACACTTCAAAGAAGGAGCTCCGATTTATCACTTTCTCTGGTGCGGTCTTAGGTTTTATAATAGGCATTATACAATTTCTAATTTTAGAATTGATTTAAAACGGACCCGGCAGGATTTGAACCTGCGACTTCTTGCTTACTTCGGAAAGTCACGCCTTTCTGAAGGTCGGAAAAACATTTTCCGTAGAAGGCAAGCGCTCTATCCAGGCTGAGCTACGGGTCCTTACAAAATAAAAGAAATATTTGTATTTAAAATTGTTTGTTTTTTCAGAAATCACTTTATCTTCTTTTTAAGAAATTTATCATAAAGCAAGAAAAAGAAAGGCACTCCCATATTAAACTCAATCAATGAGTTCTCTAACAATACAATAAAATCTCCTGGACGTATTCCATTCAGCAATAAAGAAAACTCCATCATGAAATGGACTAAAAATCCTACCAAAAACAAGTACAATATCTTTTTCCAATCATATTTCAAAAATAAAAGTAAAGAAAATCCTACAACAACTATGCCTACTCTTAAAAGTCTAAAATCAGACATGTGCCTAACCAGAGTTATTGTGGAATCATTTAATGGAATGAATTGAGAAAGAAATCCTACCAAAACCCATCCTAAAAAAACCAATGCAGTCCAACCCCATTTTTTTGATTTTTTCTCAAACATCAAAAACACATATGCATACTCTACCCCATAAGATAATGAAAACCAGAGAAAAAACAAAACAACGCTTCCAGTAAAACTAAAGGGTAAACTAATCTCTCTGATTCCAGTATGTAACCAAATTCCCCAATCAACTAAAAAGTTTATAAAAATACCTCCTAAAAAGAAAACCAAAAGAGGGATTTTCTTTTTGTACCTAAACAGCAAAAACAAGAAAACCGCAAGAAAAATAATATCGAAAAAGATGTAGTCAACCCCAAAATTTCTTATTACATCATAAACCATTTTCACACTTCAATCTTCTCCAAGTCTTTAGGCAGCTCAACGCTTTTGAAGATTTTCTTAGCTTCTTGAAAAACGCTTTTTGAATCTTTCCTATACCTATCACTCAAGTGCACAAGATAAAGTTTCTTTACTTTAGCTTTCTTTGCTATCTTTGCTGCTTGCTCAGATGTTAGGTGCTTGTAAGCTTTAGCCAAATCATTAAAATTTGAATCAAACGTAGACTCACAAATCAACACATCGGCATTTTTTACAAATTTTGCAATTCGCTTATTTTCCAAAGTATCTAAAACAAAAGAAATCTTTTTTCCAGACTCAACAAAGGTCAAATCTTTTGCCTTGTATTTCTTTCCTTCATATTTAATGTCCTTTCCTTCTTTCAATTCTTGCAAATGTTTCCCAGGTTTGATTTTATATTTATTAAGTTTCTTTTTATCAATTTTGAGATTATCTTTAAGAACAAAATTATAAGCATTGCAAGGCTGAACGTGAACCATTTTCTCGGCCTCCAAATAAAAATCTTCGCTATCAAAAAACTTTCCAGGATTTGAAATCTCCTCGACTTTAATTTTAAATTCTTCAATTTCTCCAAATGCCTTAAACATCTCTTTCATATGTTTCTTAAATCCATAAGGTCCATAAATCTCCAATGTTTTTCCATATCCCGAAGTCGAAAGCGTTCTTAAAAGCCCGGGAAGTCCAAACGTATGGTCTCCGTGCCAGTGTGTAATCAAGATTTTAGTGATTTTGCAAGGATTTAGCTTTGCCTTGCGTAGCTGTGTCTGCGTCCCTTCTCCACAATCAATCAAAATGTTTTCTCCTTTATAACGCAAAAGAAAACCAGGATGGTTTCTTTTAGGTGTAGGCACCATGCTGCCTGTTCCAAGAAACGTCAAATGTATTTTTTCTGGCATTTTAATAAGTCTTAAAACAACTAAGAAAATATTGTTTAAAAGATTACCCTAACCCCTAAAAATAAACTCACTCTTTCTTCAAAGCTGTTGAAGCCGGAGAAATAAAGATTATTGTATCTCCTCTCAAAAATGTCAATCCAAGATTTCTTTTAATCTCGCCATTGTCCATCTCTTTGATGTTATCTAAGACAAGATTTATGTGAATGTCGAAAGCTAAAAGCGTTCCAACAAACTGCTTGTCTCCTTTCAAATGCACAAGAACTTCCTTCCCTTTAGACTGATTCAAAAGATCAAGAGGTCTTTCAATTCCTTTCGCCATAAGATTTTTGTGTTAATTTATTATTTAAATCTTTGGTATCGGAGAATCTTTGATTCTCTTTAGCCATAAGATACTGTTTGTAAATCTCTTTATAAAGATTTCTATATATTTATTTAGAAAACTCTAACGAAACATATTTAAACAAAGAACAAGATTTTTTGATATGAAACAAGGACGAAAGACTTCTGGAGGGAAGTATAAGAAACATAGAAAAAGAAAGTCTTATGAGAGAATCGGTCAAAGAACGAATGTTAAGCTTGGAGAAAAAGAAAAAAAGAAAGGCAAAAGAGTCATGGGTGGAAACAAAAAAACCCATTTGCTTAATGTTAAATTTGTAAACCTGGTGTCTAGTAAAGGAAAGAACCAACGGGCTGAAATTAAAAACGTTTTTCAAACACCTTCAAATCGTTTCTTAGCTAGACAAAACATCATAACAAAAGGCACAATTGTAGAAACAGACAAAGGCAAAGTAAAAATAACAAACCGTCCGAGCCAAGAAGGCATGGTTAATGGAATTCTTGTAAAAGAGTGATTTTAAACTTTTACCACTTTAACATAATACGCAAATAGAAAGGTTTTTAAACTAAAATCGTTTATAAATGTTACGATAGATTTAAAAACTAATTCAAAACTATTTCAAATGGCTTCAATAAAAAAATGTCCTGAATGCGGCGGCGTCAACCTAACATACGATCCTCATCTCGGAGAAGTTGTATGTAACGATTGTGGCTTAGTTGTTGAAGAAAAAATGGTTGATTCTGGAATAGATCTTCACGGCAAATTTGACAAAAGCGAAAAAAAAGGGCGTGGCGGAGCCCCAACAAGCATTCAAAAATTCGACAAAGGTTTAACGACAAACGTTGGAGAAATCTCTGATATTTATAGATTAGATTCAAAACAAACACGTAAGTTTCTTCGTTTGAAAAAATGGCAGGAACGTGTTTCCACAAGCATAGAACGTAATCTAAGGCTTGCAATGGCAGAGCTGCGCGTCATTTCTTCTTACTTGAGCCTGCCAAACGTTGTAAGGGATGAAGCCGCAAGAATATACAATTATGTGTTGCAACGCGGTCTTGTAAGAGGTAGGAGCATGGAATCTGTAATCGCAGCATGTTTATATGCTGCATGTCGTTCATACAGCGTTCCGAGAACTCTAGATGAAATGGCTACTGCTTCCGATGTTGAACGTAAAGAAATTGGCAGAACATACAGATTCATAATTAGAAAACTAGGAATAAAAGTTAAGCAAAGCTCTCCAAAAGATTACATATCGCGTTTCTCATCCGTTTTAAAACTCAGTCCCAAATCCCAAAACATTGCTCTTGAAGTTTTAGATGATGCGGAAAAAGCAGAACTTACATCTGGAAGAGGTCCTGCAGGAATAGCTGCCGCGGCACTCTACGTTGCCGCGTTAATGAATGATGAAAAGAAAACCCAAAGAGAAGTTGCAGACATCGCAGGGATTACGGAGGTAACAATACGTAATAGATATAAAGAACTAATAGAAAAGCTTGGATTGGAAGAAAAGATAAGTCAAAAAGAAAACGAAGAGAAAAAAAACAAAGATAAAAATTCAAAGAAAGAAAAAATTAAGAAGAAGAAATAATTCTAAAACTTTTTATACCTCAAAAAAGTATTAATCTTAACCACTTTGACTGCATTATCTTTTAAATTCTAAAGGTCGCAGAAGATTTTTATGCGGGGGTGCCGGAGTGGTCAAACGGACAAGATTAAGGCTCTTGTGGCTTAGTGCCTACGCAGGTTCGAATCCTGTCTCCCGCATTAAAACTCTAATTCTCCAATGGTTGCCCTTCAGAATCACAGCTAACAGGGCAATTGCCATATGCAGGCGCACTTATCTCATATCCTGAAGGAAAATTTGGATTATCTTCATACAAAAAATCTTTATCCAATCCTCGAGGTTCTGAATCATCTTTCTGAGGATTTGTGCACCCGTGCCCAATAAGATTTCCTGTTTCAATATTGTATTTGTCAATCAAATAATGGACTAGCTTCGAAAGTGATTCTTTCTGACTTTCTGTATATTCATCCTCTCCCTCTCCAAGATTTACTATCTCTATACCTATAGATAAAGAATTTAAACAATTTGCGTGCTGAGCACTAAGTTCTTCAGGAACTACTCTTACAATTCTTCCGTCTTTTCCAACAATGTAATGAATACTATTCCTGTTTTTAATTAATGCCAAAAGGGTAGCCTCCACACTTCCCGATGCAGAATGGTGCAAAACAATATACTCTGGAGTTGCATCATTGCTTCTCTCTAAATGATTAAATGCGGAAAGAGACATCTCTTCGGATAAAGAATCCAAAAAAGGATGAGAATCTGAATAAAAACTACCTTCTCCCTCTGAATCTTCTTCAGTTTCTGGTTCTTCAGTTTCTGGTTCATCTTCATCGTCATCATCTTGAGAAACTAAATTTTGATAAGCACTCAAAGCAATCTCTCCTAAAGCATTCCCCCTCAACCAGTAAAGATGTCCTTTTTGATTGTTGTAAAATACTTTATTGATGTTGTCAGTAATGTTGTTTACCAAATCCATTCCTCTCAGGCCTTTTAAGCCATCTAGAAAGCCTTCAAAATTCGTTATGTAATCACCACTCTCTTTAAGAGAGTTTAATGCTTTTTCTTCATGCACGCTTAAAATTTCGTCTTCAACTTCACTGGACCTAACAATGTTTTCCACGCTTTGAGCATCAAGCCAACATTTTAAGTTTTCTTGTCCGCAATTTCCTACCTCTTTCCATCTTGCATCTTCCGTTCCAAAGCTAGGATCAGAACCTTTTCCTGGACTTTCTGTAGAACAAACACGAATTATTCCCTTATTGTATATCTCAGGATTTATTGCATCTTCAACAGCAGACTGAGGATTCAAACTCATTAAAACATCTAATTTTGGAGTTCCTGAAACACAATCTTCTGCAGAATCTATATTCTCTTCTAGTGCTTGATCTTTTATATACTGGTCACGAATAATGTCTGTTGCAAGACTTGTTGAAACCGTTTGGAACCCACACTCTTCTTGTCCATTGACAATAATACATAATTCATTATACCCTGAAGGAGCTGTAAAGTCTTTTGTTTGAGTGATTTTCTCTCCAACATCTAAACTTCCTGCCGCAACAACCCTCCTATAGTTAGTGTCTCCAAAGTAACTCGGATTGCCTTTCAAATAAACCTCATAAATTGCAGGAGAGTCTCTTCCTGAGAATATGAAATAAAATACTTTATAGTGCGAAATAGGTGGATTTGTTGTGCTAGTATATTCTATCTCCTGAAAGGTTCCATGGAATTGAGCAGGTGAATCTGGTTGAGTTAACGCGTCTAAAAGTGAACCCATATCTGGATACGCGCCAGAAATCCAACTCTTGCAAACCTCGGTTCCTGCATTTTGAATACTCCTTGCCTTGAAAGCCTCAAAAGAATTTGCAGCATAATAATCTGTTATGTAATCCACAGATTCACTGGCACGGTCAAAAGAATCTTCAACAGTAAGATACTCTCCACCCCCGCTTCCTCCCTGTCCAAAGACACGCTCAACCCCTTCTTTTACAAAAAGTTCTCCTAAAGGCTTCGCTTCTCTCCATAATAAATCACACATATAAACACTATTTATCTCATCACAAATCCCTACTGTTTGACCTGTATCTAAACTTGTTTGAAGACATTGCGTATAAGAGTCTATTACCTCTGTAAGTCCATCGACACCGGCATGAATTCCTGTTAAACAAATAGGGACTTTCACTTCTGGAAAGTTCGGTAAACAAAGCAAAGTACTCCCTATTATTCCCGACTGCACAACATCATCTACAGGGTATTCTCCGCCAAAATCGCATCTAGAATTTGGGCAAACGAATGGGTCACAAATGTTAAACAATAAATTACAATCCGAAGGAGACATGAAGTCTTGACATTGTATGTCTGGAGTGCCAACATAAGTCTTTCCAATAGTAAAAATTTCTGTTCCCCCACATGTCGTTCTGATACTTATTTTATCTCCTACATCTCTTCTTTGACCTTCCTCTGATGCTTGCCTTATTGCACTAACAGAGCAATCAACTAAGTTTGAAGCTTCATTCTCACTCAAACCAGGAAATTGATTGTATGGTTGTCCGGTTCCAAGATTAATCATCTGACAAATATCATCCGATGTACCTGAGCTAAATTCCTCTTCTCCATTCTCACCGACATTGCAAACAAAGAAACTAGAAATTCTTCCAGAATCTTCATATGAGCCCATACTTCTCCCAATAGGCAATGTAGGTTTTATTGCGGCATACCAGCCATCATCAGTATCAAAAGGAACAATTGCAGGTAAATTCTCATACTTTCCAGAATCATAAAAACGTATTTCTGGATTTTTATATTTGTTCTTATACGATTCTCCATCGATTTTTTCTAAATCAATATTCAGGGGATTTGTTTGTTCATTACTATACTCTTCTAAGTTTCCTATACTTGTTATCAAATATGTTTGAATTATATTGTAATCATCATCTAAAACAAACAAAATTTTTTCTTGATTACTTCCATGCTTGTATAAGAAAGGATATACAAAACTAGAATCATCTATTTTTGAATGTGAGTTAGAGTTGAAATTGTTTTTAACATTGTTAAATCTCTTAACATCACTCACCACATAGTCTTTCTGGTTTGGAACACTCACAATTGCTTCCTCAAAACCATACTTCTCTGCAAAATCATCTTTCTCTTTTTCCGACTTGGAATTAATCCAAACTTCAATCAATTCAGATTTTATCTCTTGCATAGCTATCGCTTTAAGATTTTCATCTCCAGAAACCAATAATCTAGAATTAACATTCAAATCCCTAGCTTCACTCAAAAGGGTATTTGAACTACCTATCAAAGCGATAATATCTCTAACAGGAACGGGATTTCCTTCAATTTCAATTGTTTCCCCCATCTCCGATTCAATTCTCGAAACAAGATTATCTTTAAAACTAGAATCAACATAAGTTTCGTAAACTTTCTTTGTGTCTATAACTTCTCCAAATAATCCGCCTTCAGAGAATCTTCCTTCAATAGAATCTATTTCTTGATTTTCTTTTCCTATCTCTCCTGCAACAGCACTAACATCTGCCTCAATAGCATCATTATTTTCTAAAAGGCATTGGTCTACACTCCCATAAGCCCCATTTTTGTATTCCTGTTCACACTTCTTGAACCAGCCTTCTTCTCCACGCATCACATTTTGTCTTGCGATTCCTGCGCCCCCAATATTCGAAAAGAAATTTTTAACTATCAACCCTCCTGCAGTTACCAAACAAGAAGTTTTTCCAACTTTAACCACTTTTCCCAATACGTCTTCAATCTTTTCAAGTTTAACAAGTGTTTCGTTCCAAGATTCAATTTTGTCTCTTGTCTGTTCAGGAGTTAACTGTATATTTCTCTTTTCTATTCCAACTTTAAAAGGAAATTCCGCCTCAGTTTCTCCTCTTTTAATTTCGGGGTTAACTGAAACTTTTGCGAGTTTTTCAAGATTTACTTCAACAAGAGAAAAAACATAATCCCCTCCAAAATCGTCAGGTTGCTCTTTTCTAAGAGTTTTCTCTTCAATTCCTAAAAACCCTTCCTTAGCGGTCTCGACAATAGCTCTTGTGAGATCCACTCTAACATTAACACTTTCTTCATCCACCTTGATTAACTGAATAGATTCCTCTCCAGATTCATCTAAATAAAAGACCTCATTTTTTCTGAAATCTTTCTTGAAAAGAGTTCCATCAGAATATCTTATCTGGATTGTTGCACCATACTCTTCAAATTTAGGTTCTTTTGTTCCCTCAAGAGAAATCTTATATATTTCCCCATTTATTTCGACATATCTAGTAGAGATTTCGTCGCTTGAAATTTTGTACTTGTCTTCACATTTAGAAGGAATTATTTCATCTCCAAATTCCTGTTTAAAACCTTCGCAAAAGACCAAAACATCTTTTTTCTGTCCTAAATCGTTTGCCAAACTTATTACTTCTTGATATGCCTTTTCTCCCAAAGTTATAGGATAATCAGAAGGATAAGTTTCCTGAGAAAATGCTTCAATTACTCTTTCATAATCTTCTTTGGCATTTTCATAATCCTCTTGAACTTCCTCCTCTAAAGGCAAATTTTTTGCATCTGCAAAGCTTAAAAACTGAACATTCTTTCCATAAAACTCTCCAGGGTTCTCATATGTAATCTCCTTTATCACCTGGCCTTCAGTAAAGAAACTCACTCCTGACCTAAATGCTGAAGAAAAAGATTTTAGTGCGGCTAAAGGCAAATTCACAAGGTTTTCAGGAACTTCCTCTGTCAATCCTGAAATCATATCCTCCAAAGCAGAAATTTCATCATTAGACAATTTTTCTTTTATTCCTCTTAATCTCACCAAATAGAACTTTAAATCTTCTTCATCGATTTCAAGTACCGATTCTACATCTGTACGAACATACGCCAAATAAACCGATTCCGTTCCTCCTTCCACCTCATAAAGCTTATCTCCAACTTCATATTCTTTTACATCTTCTGAAGATTGTTCTCCTATTTTTAATTTAAACTTAGGGCTTATTCTCAAATCAAATCTGTTCGTTCCTTCATCTTCTTTACAAAGTATCTCTGTAGTTTGAACTAAACCTTCTTTTTTTATGTTTTTAATCTTGCAAAAACCTTCCAAAAATTCTTCTTCATCTTGGAACTCTGAAGAATCTCCATTCACAGATAACCTAACTCTTGTATCTGGATTTTCAATATCTTCTAGCTTTAAACTCATACCTCCAGTGCAATAATCAAATCCAGGCATATAGATAAGACCTTGAGAAGTCTCTCCTTTTTTCAATTCCACACTATTAAGTCTTGTCAAAGAACCTCCTGGATTTCCAGAACGAACTCCAGAGTAAACAGAAATTCTCGCACCATTTTCATCTAAACTTTCTGTTTTCAAATATCCACGTCCGTCCCAAAAGCCATATCTCTCAACATCATCTTCCCATTCATCTTGATTTAAAACAGGGACGTAATGGGTTGACCTTCCAATCCCAAAAGCATTTTTTATGTCATATCTTATCTTAGCAGTAAGATTTCCAGAGACATAATCAGGCATCATAGATTCATTAGGTTGTTTCTTCAAATTGATTATAACATATCCTAAATTGTTTAATACTGGGCTATTGATATTCTGAGGCCCGTATTGCCCTAAGGCAGCTCTTGCAGGCTGGTATCCAATTCCTGCAACCTCTGGAGGATACTCTCCAGTTAAAGTGATATAATCTATAGCTTCTATGTCAATAAGAGGATTTATTTGCGTTCCAGAGATTTGGCAAAAAATAGGATCATTTTGTTCTTCAAGTAAATCACTTCTCACAACAGGAGGGCTACATCCAAAAGGCGCGACCTGCAAGACAAAATCTTGCCCTGCTTCACACATCTGTCTATCAAAAAGACCGAAAGAATTGCCTTGAAAATCTCCCCTAAACTGAAGTTGAGGATTAAACGAACGAGTATATGTCGCAGAAACTAAAAACACTGAACTAATTAAAACCAAAATTCCTACTAAAAAAAGTATTTTTCTTCTCATTTAAAACTCGCCTCCACATCTGAATTCTCAAACAACAAATAATTCACTTGTACTTCCCCTAAAGTCTCAGGTGTCTCAAATCTTGGAACATTTAACTCTAAAATATTATTGCTAGCTAAATTGTTTTCGGAAAAATATATCTCGGATTTTCCTCCTCCAATCAAAACATTTGAAATATCTTGCTCTGGGACTTCAATGTCAAAACACCTCTCTTCAGTAAATCCAAAAACTCCCAAGAGCCCACCACGAGAAACATCAATGCATTGTTCTTTTGTCGTTGCTCCAAAGTTCACTTTATTTTCTCCATAAATATTAACACTAACATTGTAAGCCCCTTCAGAAAGTTCTGCAACACTCTCTTCAGGATATAAAACACTTTCAACTCTTTCTTTAGAAGTGAATGTCACAATTGCTTCTTCATCAAAAGTCAAATTATTTAATCTGAGATTTAATTGTTTTGGATAAATCTTATCTAAAACCACCTCCAAACTTCCTCCATTGACACTGGTAAACAAAAACTCTCCTTGCTCATAATCTTCTGCATTGACAATCACACGCCCGTTGACACATTGAGGGAAATTTTCTTCAAGTATTCCGTTTTCAGTTTGGCCTATACTACAAGTTTGACCCAAACACTCATAAGAGACTCTGGCATCAACACTTTCTAGATTATTATTCAAAACACCTATCCTTACAAGAGTATTTTTGTACTCACACAATTGAAGTTCAGGTCCTGTAACCGCCTCCACACTCGTAGGAGTCCTAGGAAGATTTCCTTCAATCAAAATAGCAACAGGAAATTGGAATATTTCTTCAGGGTTGTTTTCATCATAAATCTGAATCAATATAGGGTATCTCATATTGTAAACATAATGGTAAGGAACGTAGCAAAATCCTAAAATGCCCAATCCTTGCTGATTTCCTACCGGATTAGAGACTAAAAAATCTCCTTCATTTGGAGAAATCTCATATGTGCTTGACCAATTTCTAGAATTTAAAAAGCGTACTTCGTGTTCAATAGGTAAATCCAAATCATAATATTGGTCTGGATTTGCGTTCAATGCTAAAGTATTGACCTCTATAGCTTCAGTTAAATTAGTTGCAACATTTTCTGCAGACCAAACCAAAGGACTACAACTTATCTCAAAACCATCAACAGGAGCATAGCTTCTTAAAATATCAACTGCACGTTCTTCTAAAAACAATGTTTCTTGTTCCATTTCATAAATATCAACCGCAGAATCATGAAGTTGCCCAATATTTGAAAAAACTTCGACATAATGACTCTCAACAAAGACACTATCTTGACCGCGTTCCATCCCCATCCTCATTTCTAAATCTAATTCAATAGATTCGTCATTAATTTTAACATTTGCATTCGGATCTCTCATTTCTATAACATAACTTTGTTCATGATAACTTTCAAAATTACAATTTCTAACTCTTTCCTCAATAAAAGTTTCCAATTGATTTTCCATTTCACTTCTAGAAGGAATTTGTTCTTTTTCAAAACCATTCCCCGAAACATAATACCAATAAGGGATGGGATTTCCTAAAAAATTAAGTTGTGATGAAAAAGGATAATGTCTAGACCCTGCTTCAAATTCTGGTAAATCTATATATCCTCCGTGACTTCCCAAAACACTCGCGCCAGTCAAAGTATCTTCCTCAAGACAACTAATAAAATTTTGGTAAGCAGGTTCCAAACTTGAAGGGATATTTGAACTGCTAGAGGAAGCGTCACTGCTGATAACAAAATAAGCAACAATTGCCACAAGTAAAACAATTCCCAAAATTATGAAAATCGTGACTTGACCCCTTTTTTTAAAATGATTAAACATGTTTTCTCCCCTTTATCTTCTCTTTTATTAATTCCATTATCTCTGTATTAATATCTTTTTCTATACTTTCTTTAAACTTTTCCCAAAGCTTTTCATCTTCTATGAGAAGCAAATATTTCTTCAATTTAATAAATCACCCCTTTCTTTAAAGCAAAAAAAGAAACTTTGTATATAAATGTTTCTTAATAAGTTACTTAATTACTTAGTAAGTTAGTAAGTAAAAACTTCTCAAATAAAATTCTAAAAAACCTGCGAAAAATCAGAACATCCTTGGTTTTTTCAATCTCTTAATTCTCAAAACATTCACTGCTCCGATGAGAAGGAGCACCCCTCCCGCAAAAATAATCCATCCTTCCGCAACACTTAGACTCTTAGGTATCTCAATAAAAGCCAAATGATAATTTACGAGATAAAGTCCAAAAATGAGATATAATAGAAATGCAAGAATACTCACTCCTTTTTTGTCACCTTTCATGCCATATCATAATAAGCATTATATTTAAATATTTCCGACTTCGATATCTTAATATGGAGGTCCTGTAGTCCAATGGCTAAGACGTATCCCTGACTTGGATAAAATCGAGGTTCGATTCCTCGCAGGACCATTTCAACCCATCATTAACTTTAAAAACACAATTTATTACAAATATTCACGGAAAAATGAAAATACCAAAACAAACAATAAGGTTTTGCCCTTATTGTAACAAAAAGACAAAACAAAAAATAAAGATAGTGTCCTCGGGAGGAAAACGTGGAACTTTAACTAGAGGAAGCATCTCTAGGGCTAAAGCTCGTGGTTTAGGCAGAGGCATAGGTAACAAAGGAAAATGGGGCTCCAAACCCGCGGTCTCAAAATTCAAACGTAAAAGTAAAACAACTAAAAAAACAAACTTCATGTACACCTGCGATGTTTGCAGCAAGAGTAAATATCAGAAAAAAGGGCAACGTGCAGGACGTGTAGTTCAAGAATAAATAAAATGGCAAAAGCAAAAAAAAGACAAAAGTTTTTCGATGTCGAGATGCCCATACTCAACAAAGAAACCCAACTTTATGCATACAGTATAAAGGATCTAGAAGGTAGAACAATAACTTATGACTTGACACGTCTTCTTAGAGGCAAAGCGATGCTTCTCAAGCTAAAAGTAAACAAAATTGAGAAGGAGGGTAAAAAGGCTTCTTCCACCCCCATAGAAATCAATCTTATGCCTTATTTCCTGAGGCGAATGATGCGTAAAGGCACAAACTATGTTGAAGAATCTTTAAAGTTGGAAACAAAGACACACGAAGTCATAATCAAACCTTTCATGGTTACACGTAAAAAAGTTTCTAGGGCTGTGAGAAAAGCTCTCAGAGAACAAGTAAAAAAAGAGCTTGAAGCTTATTTAAAAAAGCACACTTCTCAAGAAGTATTTGAAGATTTATTAAAGAACAAACTGCAAAAATCTTTAAGTCTAAAACTCAAAAAAACCTATCCTCTGTCTTTCTGTGAGATTCGTGTTTTCAAACTTGAAAAATCTTTAGAAAAGATGGAAAAACCCAAGACAAAAGATAAATCTGAAACTGAAAAGATGGAAAAATGATTGAACAAACATTAGTTCTAATAAAACCTGACGGCGTACAACGTGGATTAATGGGAGAAATAATTAAGCGCTTTGAACAACGTGGATTGAAAATAGTTGGCATGAAACTCACAAATGTGGATGACGATACTGCAAAGAAACATTACACTGAAGATATCTCTAAAAGACGAGGGGAGATTGTTAGAAATAAACTTTTGGAATTTATCACTTCTGGACCTGTGATGGCAATGGCAATACAAGGAGTGGATGCGATTGAAAATGTCAGGAAAATCGTAGGAGAAACAGAATCTAAGTCAGCAATTCCCGGAACAATTCGTGGAGATTTTTCTCATGTTAGCTTTAAATACGCAGATGAAAAAGAAATCCCTGTAAAGAACCTAGTTCATGCGTCTTCAGACAAAGAAGATGCAAAAAGAGAATTAAAGATATGGTTTTCAGTAGACGAAATCCATGACTATGGCAGAAGCGAAGATCACCACGTAATTTAAAATAAGAAATCTTTTAAACACTTTATTTCTTTACATTATTATGCCTCTACTCGTATGGCTCATGAAGAACAAGGGTTCTTTACACTAACCCGTAGATGTGTGATATCTGCCTGTATAGCTCAGTGGTAGAGCGGCTGATTTGTAATCAGTAGGCCGGGGGTTCGAATCCCTCTACAGGCTTCTTGAATTATTGTTGCTGAGCCTTTTGAATTTCAAAAATCGCTGGACGTTTTTAAAAATTCTAAAAAATTTTAATCAAACAAAAATCCCAAAATTGTCCGTTTCAAAAATAAAAACTACTTCAACTTCACTGCAGTACCATAGGCCAACATTTCAGAAGCACCTTGCATAACCATAGAAGTCATAAAACGCATTCCTATTATTGCGTCTGCTTTTAGATTCACCGCTTCATTAACCATCCTATTGAAAGCTTCATCGCGAGAATCGCTTGTCATTTGAGTATATGTCTTAACTTCTCCCCCTACAAGATTCTTAAATCCGGCTCCTATGTCTCGTCCAATATTTCTTGCCCTCACCGTATTTCCTCTAACAATTCCGAGGACCTCTTTTATCCTCTTTCCAGGAATTTCTACAGCCGTAGTAACTATAATTTCTTTTCCCATTTATTTTTTCTTTTTACGACCTCCTTTCATATCTTTACGTTTTTCTATCTTATCCTCATCCTTATTGAAAAATATGAGCACTCCAACGGCCAAAATAACTACTCCATAAACAAAAAAGATTAAGCTTGAAAATAAACCTAAAACCATAACTGCAATTCCTATTCCAATCAACGCAATTCCCGTAATCGTTCTACTCATCAAATTCATATCAAAACAAAACGTCAAAGGTTAATAAATATTTCGTTCTTTCTCGGCCATCTCTGCCTTACCGTCATCAACCAATATTTGGGCTATTTTCTTTGGAACATTTGCCATCTGTCCTTTTTCAAAAGGCCCTAAAGCCCTGCCCTCCATATCCACAAGCTCTTCAATACTCTTTCTAAAAATCAACAAAACATTTTCCGAACTTTCCTCTCTTTTACCTCTAAGTTGTTCTTGAATTTTCTTATCAGATTTATCAATATTCTTCATTATTTCCTCAAAAAGAACTTTCTCAAAATCAAGCATGTTCTCAAAATCTTGTTTGCTTATCCCTGTTTCGGCAGCAACCAAAACCAATTTCAAAATCTTTTTCCTACGTCTCAAAATAAGTTCTTTAAATAGGGTACTCGCATTCTCTATCTGTTTTTTAGTTTTTGCAATACTATCCGAAAAAGAATCATCTTCTTTCAAAGCCAGTTGTTTCTTCTCTTTAAGGTAATTCGAAACTTCTGAAACGAAATTTTTAGGAAGTTTTTGCAATTGCTCTGAATAACGTTCCTTCCTGGCCGCCTCGTAGATGTCGTTGTAGGTTATCATATTATACACAAAGAAGTTTAATTTTTAATGATTTATGTTATCTATCGCGTGAATCCAATTTTTTCAAAAAGTTCGCTACCCCTAAGTCTTCCTAAACTTCCTTTTTTAGCTGTCGTCTCGCAAAACTTAACTCCTTTTTGAACACTATCTTCTCTTGACTTCTTTGGTTTTTTCAGAAAGGTAGGCACAGATATTTTACTCTTTTTAGGAATTGATTTATTGTAAAACATTAATGGGACAGGATCTGCACTATGTGCTTTTAAATTACAAGGTGTGGAGTGGTCTGCGGTAACAACAACTTTAATGTTGTTAGGGGGCGCAAATTTTCTCAAAAATTTAAACAAAGTTTTATCTATGTGCTCAAGCATTTTCTTCTTAATTAAAGGTTTATTATCATGTCCTGGCAAATCTGTCTCCTTTATATGGATGTATGCATAATCAAATTTTTTATGTTTCTTCTTTAATGTTTTTACGGAAAATTTACATGCTTTTTCCAAACCATCCCAAAGATTTTTGTAAACATCAATTCCTTTGAGTTTAGGATATTTGAACTCAAAAACTTTCATTCCGGATGTTTTTGAAAAACCTTTTTCCAAAGGCAAATACGCAACAGAGAACCATCTCTTGTAGAATTTAAGCTTCGGTTTCTCAATTCCTGGATCACGCATCAAAAGAAAATTTGCAGGCATTAGCCCTTTTTTCTTTCGCTGTTTATTCACGGGATGATTCTTCAAAACGTCATAAGCTTTATCAACAAATTCTTTAACGATATTCACAGTATATTGTGAATTTTCTTCATCATCTAAAGGCACAAACGTTCCTATCCTATCTGCTTCTTTTCCTTTCCCTTTTGAATAGGTACTATCATTGCCAGTAATATTATCTGAGAAGCCTCCCTTCATAACAAACACTGCGCGATGCTGGACAGTAGCCTTAAATTCAAACTTACAAGGCAATTTTATTTTATTTAAGGCTTTAGCTAAAATCTCTGCTTCTTCTGTTGTCAGCGTGCGACCTGCGCGTCTATCGATAATTTTACCTTCTTCAAAATCTTCCACTGTGGCAAAATTTACCCTAAAAGCCAAATCTCCGCGTGTCAAATCAATTCCTGCGCCTCTGGCTTCAAGCTGCCCTCTGGTACTATCTGTAAGTTTATTTCCAAAAATAGAAACTATTGCCTCATCGGATTGCGGAACAAATCCTGGCTTAACACTATCCATCAATCCAAGTTCGCCACGCGTCGCCAAAAAGTCTAAATTCGGCATCTCAGCAGCCTCAAGAGGAGTTTTACCTTTAAGTTGCTTATTGGGTAAATCCCCTGCGCCATCCAAGACGACAAGTATTCCTTTCATGCCTAAACTAAGATAAACTTGTTTATAAAAATTTATGTAAGCCATTAGTTAATATTATAAATCGCTCAGACTTTTTTCTAACATGTTCAAAAAATTCAAAGAGAAATTAGGAAATTGGGCTAAAAAAGTTAGTAAAGAAACTCAGGAAAAAGAATCTAAAAAACTAAAAGAAATTCCTGATAAAAAGAAAAGCCCAAAAAAAGAAAAGCTCAAACCAAAGAAATTAATGGTTGAACCCAAAGAAGACGAAAGACAAAGCTTCCTAAAAAAAGTTACGTCTAAGGTTAACAAAATAAAAATCTCTGAAAAAGAATTTGAAATTTACAAGGAAGAACTTGAACTTTTGCTTCTTGAAAACAATGTAGCTTTAGAAGTTGCCGAAGAAGTGATAAAGCGACTCAAAGAGCAAATTGTAGGTAAGGAACTTCTTAAAAAAGAAATTGAATTTGAAATTCGCGATGCCCTGAAAGAAATCATTCGCGAAATTCTTCTTGAACCTTTCGATATAACTGAAAAAATAAAAGGAAAAAAAGAAGACCAAGCAAAAGAACCTTTCGTCATGCTTTTTTGTGGGGTTAACGGCGTTGGAAAAACCACTGCCATAGCAAAAATCGCGACTTTTCTCAAAAAACAAGGTTTTAGTTCTGTTCTTGCCGCTTCAGATACTTTCAGAGCAGCAAGCATAGAACAACTAAAAAAACACGCAGACAAAATCGGAGTAAAAATGATTGCGCAAGAATACGGCTCAGACCCTGCAGCAGTTGGATTTGACGCAATACAACACGCAAAGAAAAACTTCTTAGACGTGGTGTTAATTGACACTGCGGGCAGAATGCACACCTCAAAAAATCTCATGCAAGAAATAGAAAAAATTGCAAGGGTTTGCAAACCTGATTTAAAATTATTCGTGGGAGAAAGCATTACTGGAAACGATTCAATAGAACAAGCAAAAAGCTTCGATTGGGCAATCGGAATAGATGGCATAGTTCTAACAAAAGCAGATATCGATGAAAAAGGAGGTACTGCATTGAGTCTTGGAAAAGCAATAAAAAAACCAATTTTGTTTTTAGGTACAGGGCAGGAGATGGATGATATAATTCCATTCAATAAACAAGAATTTATAAAATCCTTAGGACTTGGAGATTAAAATTTTCTTTCTTCTTACTCGTTTAATTTTTTTAACATAATTATCCAATAATTCCCTTTTATCAGGAGAGGCAAATCCAATAAGTTTTCTATATGTTTCTAAATCACGAATATCCAAATAGTAAACTTTTTTGTATCTTGATTGGGGGTTGAATTGAGATTTTATCTCATTAGTTTTTATTTTCAAAAAATCCAAGATTTCTTTAATCCCATTAAGAAGATTAAAATTTGCAGAAGTTATTCTAATTGAATGGGAATAAACACTCCCTTCATCATCTACAAAAGCCCTTATTCCAAAACATAAATTTTCCTTTGAAATCTGAAACATTTTTTTAGAAATACAACTATCATAACAACCACAATCAACTTCATAAAAATCTTCAATGACCTTTGCTAAAAGTCTTGTAAATTTAATAGAGTATTCTTGTTCATAAATTGGAACATCTCCGAAGATTTTCAAATCTTCTTTGAATTCTTCTAAGAGTTCTTTACAAGTATTTCTATACCCTGCATTTTCTCCTTTCTTGCCAGAATAACCATCTCCTAAAAGATGGAATAATAATCTTGTCAATTGTGGGGATTCTCTAATTGGAAACTTTGGATTTTTTATTGGATTTCCAGCTTGCATTCGGTACATTAAAACTTTCTTTTCTATGTTTTCCATAGAAAATTCTTCTCTGCCATCTTCAACTAAATATTTAGAAATTAATTTTAATTTGGATAAAGGAATAAACTGAATCCCAACTTTATTTGCTTTGTAATCCTTTTGTTTTCCTGCAAACCAATAAGATAATCTCGTAGGACTTATATTAATTTTCTTTGCTAATTTTGTTAAAGTTCCAAATAAAGAATAAGCAGATTCTAATAACTCTTTTCTGTAATTTTCCTCTAAAAAAATAAAAGTTTCATCAGGAAAATTATTTAAAGTAATTCCCTTGAAATCTCTTTTGTTTGTAAGTTCTTTTGCCCAATTAGAACCATATTTTTTCTTTAAAACAGAATAAGATTTTTTCATATACTCCCTTCTTATTTGTTTTATAGTTCCAGAATAAATTACCTTCGGAAATTCAACATTTAAATAAACAACTATTTTAATCAAAATTTCCTTAGGAATATGCCTAACAACACCCCTTTTATATTTGCTCAAAGCAGATTTTGTAATTTCAAGATATTCACTCGCTTTACTAAAATCTCCTTTAAACTTTTTAATAAAATTCTTGAAAATTTCTTTTTGTAATTTCTCATCAATTTTAATTCTAATCTTTTCTTTATTCATTTTATATACCTATGAAATAATATACTTTATTAGTAATTAAACTACTTAAATGTTTCTATTATAAAATAATATACAAAAGATTTATATACTATAGAAGAATATATTATATATGGCAATAATAGAAGTAAAGAAAAAAGGATTTAAATGTGAAAGATGCAAACACGAATGGATTCCTCATAATATAAAAAACAAACCAACGGTATGCCCAAAATGCAAAAGTCCATACTGGGATAAGCCTAGAGGGAGTAAATTAAAATATAAATGGGAATGCCCAAAATGTTCAAAAATAATTAGAGCTAATTCTAAAAATACCTTAATACTAAGTAAGAATTTACATTTAAAAAAACATGAAATGAAAGATAAGAATTAATTAATTATTTCTTTTTTTCAAATCTTGCACAAATATAAAAAGCTATACTCAAGCCAATAAAAATAACAAAAAGAAATGCAGATGCTCTACTTACTAAAATAAGGATGTTATTTAAAGAGGAAACAATTCCTAATGATAAATTCCAAAAAAAGAAAATATAATGAGATAATTAAAAAAGAATTTATTAATGGCTTTTTATTGGTGGATTAAGAAATTAACCAAAATGAACCCCCTAAACAAAAACCAACTCAGAAAAATACTCTCAACCGCAATTTTTATGGCAATAGGTTTACTTTTATTCAAATATCTTCCAATGCATATTTATGGAAAAGGCATTTTGTTTGATGCTTCCCAACACGTCACAGTAACTATATTCGTACTTTAGATGGTTTGGTTTTTTGTTAAAGGCAATAAAAAGCTTAGACTTCCTTATTATATTTTTTCATCAGCCATGGTAATCATAATCTCAATCCAGAGAATTTTTGTGCAAGCACACAACGAAACCGGAATACTTCTCGGAGTAGGAATAAGCGCCCTTTCTATTCTTGCTGCAGAAAAATCTTTCAGTTTAAAAAATTAAAGTTCATCAAAATCTCTGCAATTACAATGTTCTTCACAGCCACCGCAACGCGCGCAATCCACATCGCGCCCACAATTTGGACATTTTTGATTCATCATGAAATTATTTTGATTTCTTCTTGACTTTTTTAGTTATTTTCCTAAAAATCAAATCTTTATGCGTTTTCAAATAAACAAAAGCAATTGTTGAACTAATCAGTGCGCCAAGAACATCCACAATCAAATCACTCATAGTATCCAACAATCCAGACTTTTGCATATTCAATCCAAAAAAAGAATCCATAGAAAATTCAAATATTTCCCAAACCACACCTATGGCAATAGCAAATGAAAACGAAAAAATTGCGAGAGCCCACGGCCTGGCTTTAAGTTCATGTCTATTAACCATAAAATACAAAATGGTAAAACCGATAAAACCAAATATCAAAGCAGAAAAACCATGCAAAAGAATATCCCACCACCAAAAACGGAGGTAAAAATCTTGAACTTCTCCCAAAAACAAAGTTGCATAGATAAACAAAATTATGACTATCTCTATCTCTGTAGGTAAAACAAGTTTCAAACGACGAACAAAAAAAGGTATTAAAACCAATCCAAACGTCAAAATTGAAACGAACAATGTGAGGTAATTTTCTGTATAAATCGAAACAACTATTGCATAAACAAGAGAAACCATAATCAATCCGATGACAAAAAAATAAAAGTTTTTCGTGCTTTTAAAATACCTCTTTTTTAACATCCTAAAAACAAGTTAAATAAGCTTAAAAATCTTTCAAATCAAAGCAAATCATAATACTCAAATTTGTATGTTTTCAATACAAGTAGTCCTTTCCATTCCAGAATAAGCTCTTTGAATTTTTGCCTAATTTTTGTAGACATTGTTTCAAGTTCTTCACTATCTTTAGCAATTAAAACACAAGTAAAATCGTAATCCCCCATTACCGCCAACAATTCCGTGCAACGTTTATGGTTTTGTAAATACTTGATGAACTTCTCTCTTTCTTCTGTTGAAACATTCTTTAATTTTATTTTTATATCTGCAATCAAAGGATAGCCAATAACACGTGGATCAATCAAAATAGTAGAATAAAAAACTCCTTTCCGTTTCATCTCCTTTATTCTTTTGTGTGTAGTATCGATAGTTAAATTGACTTTCTTAGAAATATTTTTCAAAGTATCTCTTCCGTTATGCTGCAAAGCCATCAAAATCTTTTTATCCTTTTCATCCAAAACTCTCGATTTAAGTGCTTGTTTAACTGGCATATTAGGAATAATTAAGACATTATTATAAATATATCGATTTATTAAGGCTTTCTCTAGAAAAAACATATAAACCCTTTTATACACCTTATTATAACTAAATTACTACTAAAGAATAACAAAATAGTGTAAGGAGGTAAAAACAAAATGAAAACATATCACGAAAAATCGGGATTTATCGAGCCTGAAATAGTAGAAATTAATCCTACCCCAAAAGAGAAATTACAAGATTTAGAAAATCTTACTCTTGAAGGCGATGCTCCAATAAAGAGAGTGTTACTATTTACTGGGAATTTGCCTGCAGATAGGTATACTCGAGTACATCCCTGCCAAGGAGAAGGAAAAGTAAAAGGGTTCTCTTTCGGCAAAATGGGGCATGCGAAAAACCCTAGGATGTCTATTAATGTAGATTTAGAAAGAGAGAAGGCATTTATTGAAATGGATGGATCTAGAAGCTATAAGGTTTACTTCAATCCCTTGAATGAGGGCGTTGAAGAGAATTATACATATCATTTGAGTATTGGAAATCTTAATAGAAGAGAGCAAAAATAATTTTGAATATCTCTCTTTCATTTTTTATTTTTAATTTCTTTCAAACCATAAATTTATTAACCAACATTCTGCTTTTCATTGTATGCTTAAAAAACTCTCGGAAACACTAAAAAAAGCAACAGATAAAATCTCGAATGCGATTTTCATAGATAAAAATCTCATTGATAGTATAGTTCTTGAGTTGCAACGTGCTTTGATTGAAGCAGACGTTAGCGTTCCTCTTGTAAAAAAGCTCACTGACAAAATAAAAAAAGCCGCGCTTAACGAACGCATCAAAGGCATAGACAAGAAAGAACACTTGATAAAACTTCTTCATGACGAACTAGTAAATATTCTCGGAAATAAAAAAAGCCAAAAAACACTTAAGCTTAAATCTGGAAAAACCCAAAATAGAATAATGTTTGTAGGGCTATACGGTACGGGAAAAACAACCACTATAGGAAAACTAGGGAACTATTTTTCAAAACGCGGGCACAAAACAGGGATTATAGGTTTGGATGTCCACCGTCCTGCAGCTCCAGAACAACTTAAACAAACTGCAGAAAAACACAACTTAAACGTATTTGTTGATTTGGAAGAAAAAGACGCTCTCAAAATATGGAAAGACAATGAAAAAAATCTTAAAGATTTCCCAGTGGTTTTGATTGATACGGCCGGTCGCCATACTCTTGACAAAGAACTTGTTAAAGAAATAAAAACACTCAACAAAGAAATTCGTCCTACAGAGATAATTCTTGTCATGCCTGCAGATATCGGCCAAGCTGCAAAACGCCAAGCCCAAGAGTTCAAAAAGGCATTAGATATCACGGGAGTCATAATTACACGTATGGATTCCAGCGCAAAAGGCGGAGGAGCGTTAACCGCTTGCAATGAGGTCCAAGCCCCAGTATATTTCATAACAACAGGAGAAAATATAAATGACATAGAACCATTCAATCCAGAAAGTTTTCTTTCCCGACTTTTAGGAATGGGTGACTTAAATACTTTGATGGAAAAGATTCGTTCTGTAACAGAGGAAAAAGATCAAGAAAAAATTCAGGAAGAATTAGAATCAGGAAAATTAAGTTTAGAAAGTGTTATCGAACAGGTCAAATCGATGAATTCGATGGGAGGTTTTTCAAAAATAAAAGGAATGATTCCTGGTTTTGCGAATGTTCAAGGGAAAGTTTCAGAAACTGTTTTGGAAAAGCAAGAATCTAAAATATCTAAGTGGGAACATATCTTAAAATCAATGACTCCCGAAGAAAAATCAAATCCAGAGTTGTTAGAAAAGCAAACCTCAAGAATAAAACGTATTGCAACAGGCGCAGGCGTAAACACCAGCGACGTTCGTTCATTATTAAAACAACACAAACTTCTAAATGAAATGATTCAAACCAGCCAAGATTTTGATATGTCCAGTGGTTTAAGTCAAAAACAGATGCAAAAGCTTGTGAAGAAACTTGGAAAAGGTAAAAAAATACGATTCTGACATCAAATTTAAAAATACATTAAACAATAAAATTAAACAAATGGAACACAAAAAGAAATATAATGCACTTTTAGTTCTGACAGTAATCTCTCTAGCTGCATCTCTCATCTTGTCATTTGCTCCTGCCTCGGAAGCCTGTGCAATCGGAGAAATAAATGAAGGAGGATGCCTTGGAGTGAAAAGCTCCAATTACAATTACACCTTGGGCCTTCAAAATAGCTATTACGGCATTGCAATATTTATTATCCTCACACTAATGATTTACTCCCAACTCAAAAATCCGGCAAAAACCAAAGAGAAATACATCAATATAGCAATAACCATTGGAGCAATAATAGCAATATACTTCCTCTTACTTCAAATGTTTGTGATAAAGGATTTCTGCCAATATTGTTTAATCGTTGACTTCAGTTTACTAATTTCCCTAGGAATCATCATAGCAGATAAAAAACTAAAATGAGAGAGAAAATCCTCCAACAAGGAGCAGAAGCAATAATTGTCCGCAAAAACAATTTAGTCATTAAAAAACGTTTAAAAAAATCGTATAGGCTCAACGAAATTGATGAGCGCATACGAAAACTCAGAACTCGTGGCGAAGGCAAAATGTTAAAGCGCGCTCACGAAGTCGTATGTGTTCCAGAGATAAGGAAAATTGATGAGCGCTCAAAAGAAATTTTTATGAATTTCGTTCAAGGAAAAAAACTTTCTGAATATCTAAACGGCTTTACATTAAAAAAGCAAAAAACCCTTTGTAAAAAACTTGGCGAAGAAGTTGCAAAGCTGCACCAAAAAAACCTCATCCACGGAGACCTAACAACAAGCAACTTAATTTTCAAGGAAAAAGAAAACAAAATCTACTTTATTGATTTTGGTCTTGGTTTCCATAGCAAAAAAACCGAAGACAAAGCCGTGGATCTACATCTCCTAAGACAAGCACTTGAAGCAAAACATTTTCAGCACTGGAAAGAACTTTTTAAAGAAATCATTAAGGGCTATTCTAAAAACCACGAAGATGCAAAAGAAATTTTAAAACGCCTAAAACGCGTCGAGTCTAGAGGAAGATACAAAGGCGGATACTAACAACTAAAACCTTATAAATTAAATTTCTCTTTAAAATCTAAGAGCCCTGTAGTACAGCGGTCAAGTATACGGCCCTTTGGAGGCCGGGACCCAGGTTCGAATCCTGGCAGGGCTATATTCGAATCTAAAAAGTTCGAATCACTTCAAGATTCGCATCTTGAATGTCCCAAAAAACTTGTTTTCTGAGCTAACAGGACCATTACAATTCTTGAATCAAAATTGCAACTAGCAAAACAATCCACGGCAAGAGAACCCTCACAAAAAAGAAAACAACTTCTTTATTTGGTTTAACACCAAAAACTTCTAAAGCATAATTCCAGAAAGAAGTAGGTTTAGATTTCCCAAATTCTTTTATGCTCAAGAGACAATCTCCAAAAAGAGCCAATTGAATGTAAAACAAAATAACCAAAATAAGAATAATTTTCCAACTCAGAAAAAACGGCGAAATCAAAAACAATAAAATAATAATCAAATGCAACCAAAAATAAAAGGGTTTTTTGACTTTCACATTCTATTATTATGCAAAAGCTCTCTTGTAGAAAATTTGTCTATTTATCTCTTGCTTCTTAGGTTTAATCTTTTTAAAAATGTCTCTTATACGGGTAGGGTCATAATTTACTCCAGAAAGCGAAGCGGCAAGTTTCTTGATTTCAATGCTTCCATTGGAGTTTGGCTTATGGCTCGTGTATGGCTCCATATAAGACAGGGCACGTCCAAAATCTTTGTCATAAGGAACAACTGCCAAAACCGGCATTTCTAAAGTTTCTTCGACATCGTCTAAAGAACTTTCAAAGCTCTTTCCATGAACCTTGTTAATGATAATTCCATTTATCTCTGTGCCTCTCTGTTTTGCAAGTTTGACTGCTTTTATCGTTGTGCTAAGAGTCGCATGGTCTGGCGTGGTTACAACAAAAATTTCGTCTGAAGCAAGTAACACTGATAATGTTTCTTCATTCAACGCGGGAGACGAATCAACCAAAATTACATCATACTTTTTCTTCAAATGCCTAATTTTATTTTTAAGTTTCAAAGGGCTAACTTTTTCTTTTGAAAAGATGCCTGCAGGTAAAACATGCAAACCTTCATATTCATAAATAGCATCCGCCACATTATATTTTCTATTTAAAACATCATGCAAAGTAACCTCTGGATCTATAATATTCAAATGCAAGCCCAAATTAGGCGCCGATAAATTGCCATCAACAAGTAAAACCTTTTTCCCAAAGTCACGTAAAGCAGCCCCCAAAGAAGCCACCGTCGTAGTTTTACCTACACCTCCTTTTAGGCTAACAATGCCTATTATTTTTCCCATTGAAGAAAATAAGTAACGAGTATTTTAAAATCTTTACTTTGACTTCGCTTTTTTGGCGTGCTTCCACATAAAATCAAAATAACTTTTATATGCCTTGGCGGCAGCCTCATTCTCTATGATAATGCCTTCGGGTTCATCTGTCCAAATTAAAATCGCTATCTTGTCTCCATAAATATTTGTGACTGCAGGACTCTCTTCAATTCCTGGCAAGTACCTATGGTTTTTTGAAGAAATGTCTATCTCTTTCCTATCTTTCCTGCAAACTAATTGGGTTTTCATGCCCTTTTCTTTTTTCATCCTAAGAAATTGGTATGCAAATTCAGGCATTCTTTCTGAGAATTGGCCCTCTGAACCAAAAACATAATTGTCTTTTCCTTCTTCAATCATATCCAAGAAAATGGTCTTCACTCCTTTGATGCCCTTAAACAACCTGACCTGACCTTCAACTTTCGTTCTTTGATGTCTTTCATTCAAATCAGGAAGTATTGACTTCACATCTTCTTCCTGTTCTTTCAAATAATCTAAAATTCTTTTCGGCCCTGCTGCCTGAAACCACTTCACTTTTCCAACGAGTGCGTAACTAACAAATCCTTTTTCAAGAAGAAGTTTCAATGCATTATACACGCTACTCCTGTCAAGTTTAGCATATTTCGCAATCTTGCCAGCTTTACTTGAGCCATGATCGTTCAACACGAGATAAACTTTAACCTCGTTGGGACTCAATCCAATTCGTTCAAGAACATTTTTTGTTTTATTCACATCCATGAAAAAGAAAAAGATCACCTCTTTTTAAATCTGTTGTAGATTTTTCTACTTCAAATTATATCTACTCTTGATTTGTCTTCAAGTGTACTTTCAATCTCCCCATATCTCCTATTGACAAGAGCGACAAATTTCTTCGCAGGAGACATAAATCTCCTTAAATTTTTTCGTGTAATCTTTATATGTTCAGGAGTTATTATTTCGCTCCCTGCAATAAATCTATCTGCCCTTATTCCTGTCTCAATATTTAAGGGGAAATTGGAGCCATAGTGTAGAGACATATTTCCTTTAGGAAGAAAAAATTTATATCCATGGCTAGAGACCACATCAAAATACTCATTACAATTCTCTTTATTACGAAATACAAAACCCTGTATTCTTAAAGTAGGACCCATATCTCCGATTATGCCTATCGCACATGTTGCCTGCCCCAACTTTATTTCTTGCATTTGAAGAAAATAATTTTCAAAGATGGTCTCTTTCCAATGGGGGCCTGATTCACCACTATCACTGTCAAACCCTGCAGAACCATGTTGTGTCCATTTATATCTCCTTATATCTCTTAAATGGCGAATTGGTTTTGAAGATTCAAGCAAACTACAAAGACGAGAGAAATTTCTTTTGGCAAACTCGAAATCTTTTTTTCTCTTACACTCAAACTCCAAATCAACCAATTCTTCTTCTAATTCGTGGTCTAAGGATTCTTTTAACTCACTTCTTGCATAAGAGACCCGTTCTCCAAGCCCATCAAGAGCCTCTTCAACCAACCCATATGTTTCTTCATATTTCTGCATTAATTCTCTCTTCTTCTCCGCAAAAAATGCTTGAAATTCAGGAGTTTCTCTAACATTTTCTGGACGCATGGGATGTGTGCCTTCAAATTTATTTATATCCATATTCATTCACCTCCCTCCTCTCTGTGTGAAAACCCAGAAAATCTGGGTTTGTGTGAATTTTCTTTTCCATTCTTAACCTTGCAGTTTAGATTCAAGGCGTTCAATCTCTTTGGCGTATCTTTCCAAAGTTGTTTGGCTTACTCCTCGGGGCCCGCACATCATCCTAAGCCTTGCCCAGTTTCCCTTCAGCCCAGAGATTCTTGCCTTAATTTCTTCTTGTTGCATGTTTTTTCCTCCATTCTAAAAAATCAACCAAAAAGCTTTACTTAAAGATGTGTTGTAGAACATTCTTCAACAGAGTTATTTAAACCTTTTTCAAGAAGTTTTCTTAATGACAACAAAAAATTACAAAACGGAATTGAAAGGAGGTGTAAAACAAAATGAATAAACTCGAAAAAAAGCTAAAAGAACGTGTCGCTAAAGGGCCTGCAGACCATTATAAAATAGTCCAAAAGACAGAAAGAAGTTATTATAACAAACAAGGTATGCCTGGCAAACCGAGATTTATTAGAGAAGAAGATTACAACGGGAAGCGATATGAAACTTGGAATGAAGCTGAAGAAGCTCTCCCTGAATCAGTAAGTAAAATTGAAAGTAAGGTAGAATACAAAAAAGGATTTTTCGGAAAAAGAAAAAAGATTCTTAAAGAAGATTTTCTAGAAAGGAATTCTTACTGGATAGTTCCAATACATTCCGAATAAACAAACAGAAAAGAGGTGACTTTCTTCTTTTAATCAAACCTCACCCAAAAAGCCACACACAAAGTTTAAAAACAAACTCTTTTATTTATTTAACATGCCAAAAGAAAAGACAGAAGAGAAAAAGAAAACAGAAACAAAGAAAGAAAAAGAAACTAAAAGCGCCAGTAAGAAAAATCCAACTCAAGAAGAGTTTGAATCACGCGTCATAGCGCTTGCCAAACAGAACTTGACGTCAGAAAAAATTGGAGAAGCTTTAAGACAAGAAGGTATTCATCCTCAAGATTTTGAAAAGAAAATTTCTCAAATCCTAAAATCAAAAAATATTTACACAGACCCTGATTTAAAAAACGTTCAAGACAAGCTCTCGAGATTGGAAAAGCACATAGAAAATAACGCTCAGGACAAAAGAGCAATAAGAGAACGTTCTCGTGTTTTCTCACAATTGAGAAAGATTAAGAAGTATCGTGGAATAGCTTTGAAGTAAATCTTATTTTATTTAAATGGAAAAAAGAGGCAATACTAATTTGTTAGAGTCCGAAATAGAAAAATTCTCAGAAAAATTCTTGAAACGCATAAATGATTCAAGGAAAGAAATTTTATTAGTTAGTCATTTTGACACTGATGGAATAACCTCTGCAGCAATTCTTTTGAGAACACTTCAGAGATTGGATATAAAATTCTCTGTAAAAATACTAAAATCTTTAGAAAAAAAGTTCATAGATTCTCTGCCTAAAGATAAAATAATTCTTTTTTCAGATTTAGCCTCGAACAGCTTAGAATATCTTGAAGCGACAGGCATAGAAAACATCTTCATAATAGACCATCACGAAGTTTCCCAAAAAATCCCTAAAAATGTAGAATTACTAAACCCGATGTTATTGGACAATAAAGAAAAAATAAGCTCCTCTGGATTAACATATCTCTTTAGTAAATCGCTAGGTAACCAAGATAAAGATTTGGCAAAACTTGCCGTATTAGGAATGATTGGAGATAGAATGGACAGAGATATAGACACTTTAAATAACGGTGTTTTAGGAGACGGAGAGATAAAGAAAAAACGAGGGCTTTTATTGTACCCCTCAACCCGTCCATTAAACAGAACCTTAGAATACAGTTCTTTCCCCTACATTCCTGGAGTTACCGGAGACTCGGAAGGTGTTAGAGAATTGTTAAGAGAAGCTAGCTTAACTCCCGAAAAGGGAAAATATAAATCTCTTATCGAATTGAATGAAGACGAAATGCAACGCCTTGTGACTTCAATTATGCTTAGAAACCCTAAAACCACAAATGAAGAAATGGTGGGAGATATTTTCCTAATAAAATTTTTCAACAAATTAGAAGATGCCCGAGAGTTGAGTGCAATGATAAATGCCTGTTCGCGCCTCGGCCACTCGACAACAGCATTGAAATTTTGTTTAGAATTGCCTGGGGCAAGACAGGAAGCCACCGAAATCCACGTAAAATACAAACAACACCTCATCTCTGGTTTAGAATTCGTAGAACAAACAGAAAAAATAATGGCAGATGGATTGGTCATAATAAATGCAAAAGACAACATAAAAGAAACGATAATAGGCACAATAGCAAGCATTCTTTCTAGTTCTCCAGATTATGAAGAAGGAACTGTAATAATTACCATGGCATATTACGAAGATAAGATAAAAATTTCTTCGAGAATTGCAGGGCGTGGCAACCAAGAGATTAATCTAAGAGAATTGCTTGCAAAAGTCATAGATGAGATTGGAGGAGAGGTCGGAGGACATAAATTTGCCGCAGGAGGGATAATCGCTCAGGACAAAGAAGATATCTTCATAGAAAAAATAGAAAAAGCTCTAGAAATCAAGATAGTAAAAATTTAGATGTTTTCTAATATCTTGAACCTTATTCTATCTAATGTTTCTTGGTCCTTTTCATTTGACCTTAATATGGGAAAATGCCCATAATTTTCATCAAACCATGACTTTCCTGCAAAATTAATCTTTTCTTCATATCTTGGAACTACATGGTAATGAGCATGCGTCACAACATTAGCAAGCATCAGATAGTTTATCCTTTGAGGATTAAAAGATTTTCTTAAAGCTTCTTCAAGTAAACCAACATTTTTCCAATAATCTCTTGCCTCTTCTTCTGATACTTCAGATAAAGATTCAACATGTCTATTTAAAACTAAAAGTGTGCTTCCAAGGGTGGGTTGCGCATAATTAATTAACAATGTCCAATAATCAAAATCTTTTATGAAAGTTGGATTTTCTTCATCCAGCTCACACAAGATGCAATCTTCCATTCTTCTATTTAGGAAGATTCTCTTTTAAAGATTATTGCGATTAAAAAAGCCATACTTAATTCAAAAACTTTAAAACCCCACTATTTCTCTAAAATACATGGATTTAGAAGAAGGGGACGTTGTGCTTTGCACAGTAGACAGAATAGCAGGCACTACCGTTTTTGTTAAAATAGAAGGGAATGGAGAAGGAAGTATAATTTTCAGCGAAATTGCTCCCGGACGTATTAGAAACATTCGTTCTTACGTAGTTCCAAAAAAGAAAATCGTCTGTAAGGTGTTAAGAATTTCAAAAAACCAAATCGAGCTTTCATATCGAAGAGTCACTCAAGATGAAAGAAAAGAGATTTTAAGCAAACATAAAAAAGAAAAAAGTTATGAAAATATGCTCAAAAGTATTCTTGGAAACGAAAAAGCCAAAAGCACAATTTCGAAAATAAAAGAAAAAGATAATTTATATGATTTTTTCCAAACAGCAAAGGAGCAACCGAATGCTCTCGACAAAATAATGGGCAAAAAAGATTCCGAGAAGATTCTTAAAATACTACTTGAAGAAAAACCAAAAACAAAAAAGGTAAAAAAAACAATAAAACTGAAAACGAAAGATGAGAATGGATTAGATTTAATAAAAAATGTTTTAGGTGATTTTAGTTCAAGCATCGACATTATTTATCTCTCTGGCGGAAAATATAGTCTTGAAAAAGAATCTGAAAATATAAAAAAGGCGGACCAATTGCTTCAAGACATCCTTCAAAAAATTGAAAAATTTGCCAAAAAACACGATATGGAATTTAGTATTTCTCAGAAGTAAACTCTCTTTAAATTTAAAATCTGGCTATCGAATAATGAATCACAAAGCTTAAAAATGAAGTTTTGAACCTTATTGTATGGATGAAAAAAAGTTTGAAGTTATAGTTTTAGGAATATTATTTGATACAAAAACAAAAAAAATCCTAATTGGAAAAAGAAAAGACCCTAAAGATATCGAAGGGTTGAGTTGGGCTTTCCCAGGTGGACGTCCGGAAAAAGGAGAGGAACTTGAAGAAGCCCTTAAAAGAGAAATAAAAGAAGAAACTAACTACGATGTAGAAAGTTTAGGAGTAGTCTATGCTAAAACATATCCTGAAAAACGAGACCTTATCTCTGTTTACTTTTTATGTGAAATTATCGGTGGGGAAGAAAAAGCTAATGATGACTTCAGTGAATTAAAATGGATCTCCACAAGAGAAATTGAAGATTATTTCACCACTTCTTTCCATCCTAAACTCAAGGAATATCTTGAAGGGTTCACAAACGAATAAAATGAAATTAAAAAGATGTGCCTGTTGTAAAGATTACACTATGAAAGAAACATGCGACAATAAAGATTGCGATTGTAAAGAAAAAACAAAATCTGCACATTACAAACACGTCAAAATTAAACCTGGTAAAACAGGAAAAGTGAAAGGCAAGGCCTAAATCTCATAAAGAGAGATAATTTCTAAATCTCTATCTTGTTCTTTTCTTCTATCTACTGCAACCAATATTTCTCTGGGCTTTTTCCCAATTGCTGAGATGGCCTCTCTTAAGGAACTCTCTGTCGTAACAACATCGTCAATTAGCAGATAATCTTCTTTGGGCACCCTTCCTTTAAGCTCTCCATCTTTAACCATAGAAAATGCCTGACCTCTTTCTTGAGCAACCCATCCTGCAATTAAAGCCCCACCCGTTGCAATACCTACATAATGTTCAGACATAGGAATCCTCTCGAGTATATCTCTTCTGTGCGCTTCATTGGCTAAAAGAGAGTTCACATCATATCTAAAAGCTGCTCTCCCCCCACTATGCAAAACAAAACTTCCTCTTTCAATATGCTCTTGAGGATATCTTAATTTTTTCATATTATCTAACTCAAAGTCTTTTGTTTCCTGTTTTCTTCAACAACATTCTTCACAATTTCCATGTCTTCCATCCATAAAGGTTCAATACTTCGATTATAAATAAGTGCAGCAGGATGGAACAGAGGTATGAGTTTTATGTTTAAATCATGAAATTCTATTTGTTTTGATTTTCCATGAACACTTGTTATGCCGGGCATTTTACCCATGTCTTCAACCTTGCCATCTGAAAGAAAAAACTTTGTGGCATAATTTCCAAGAGTGCAAACAACCTTTGGTTTTATTTCTTTTATCTGTTCAATCAACCATGGAGTATGTTCTCGAATTTCTTCTGGTGATGGATCGCGGTTTTCTGGAGGCCTACATTTTAATATATTTGCAATATAAACATCTTCTAAAGACAAACCTACTTGTTGTAAAAGCTTATCGAGGTTTTTTCCTGCTCTTCCGACAAAAGGCAAACCTTCCAAATCTTCATTGCGTCCAGGGGCCTCCCCTATAAACATTATATCTGCATTTTCATTACCTTTTCCCACAACAATGTTTTTGCAGTGTTTGCAAATCTCTGTCTGTTTAACACGTTTAATATGTTCAGGAGCGTCCTCTCTAACCTGTTTATCCCTTTCGACCATAAAAACAAAAAGATTAAAGAACATTAAATAATTTTACCTTATAAGAATTTATTAATAGCCCTCATAGTTCAGCCCGGATAGAACGCAAGCTTGCGGAGCTTGAAACCGAGGTTCAAATCCTCGTGGGGGCGGTTAAATTCAAAAGAATTACTTGTTTCTCTGTTTTGCAATTCCCCATCCAATTGCAACCAACACAATTAAAGCGATTATTATCCACATCCATGATGAACTACTTTTTTCTTGAGACTCTTCTCCAGTGCTCTCTTCACTCTCTGCATCAGCATCTCCGGTTGTCACGCTCTCGCTTTCAGAACCCTCTGGAACTTCTTCATGAATAGATAATATTGTCAAATCTGCTTTCCCATCTACAATTCCGTTCAACAATACATAAACATCATAGAAACCATCAGCATCAACATCAACTTTTGTATCCTCTCCAACAGCTAAATCTACCGTAAAAGGATCGCTAGCGATTTCAATAGTTACTTTATCTGTTCCAACCGAAACAACACCCACATGATGTTGTTCATTATTTACCATAATTTGAATTCTTTTCTTTGCTTGTACCTTACTCGTATATCCTTGTTGGAAAAGGTCATCGCTAATTGCCTGAGTATATGACCATGTAGCTGCTGCCGAACTGCTTCCCGAGCCTCCTCCACCCCCTGTATTTGAAGAAGCTCCTGATATCACATATGTTGTAGATGCTTCAGCCTTATTTCCTGCATAATCATACTGAACACACGTATATGTAAAAGAACCTGTAAGTGTAGGGATTTCTGTCCCGTCATCAGAAGTCGAAGTTTTAGATTCTTTTGAAGAGTTCAATCCAGAGGTGGCATCAGAACTTGAACAAGAACAAGGAAAACTCTCTCCTTCAATAGTGTCACTACAAGAAACAGTCACTGTGGGATTTGTGGAATCAATATCAAGATATAATGTGTTTGTATTATTCAAAGCAAAATTGTTAACAGTATCGTTAACATATATCTGCAATAATCTCTTCCCATCTAAATTTCCAGAAAGACTTAATGTAGTTGTATTACACCATCCGCTACTTAATGCGACACTCTGATTTATTGGATTAGTGGCATTAATGCTTATCAAACACATGCTACTGGTTAGTCCGGAAGAAGCATCACTCACATAAACATTCAAAATTAGGTTAGTGGAAGTGTTATACGCCCTATTTGTTGCCGAAGCGTTCTTAAAAGTCTCATTTGTGCCATCATTTGCAGGAGTTGGCAATGTCGACCAAAACACCTGGACTGTTGAAGGCCCAGTGCCATCAATAGTCATCCAGGCCATGGATGAATTTGTAGAATTTGTCGCATCTGTCGCCTGAACAATAAAAGTATAATTAGCATCAGTTAGATTATAATAAAGCAAACCTGGATTCAATGCACCAACTCCTCCAGAAGTATTGGCGGCCGTACGGAAAGTCGCCCCTGTAAAGTCTGTTCCATTAGTAGTCATATAAACCAAATAAGATGAATCCACAGTATTGTTTGTCCAGTTTAAAGCAAAAACACCATGGGTTCCATTAATGCCATCATAAGTCGATGTACTATTTAATGAAAAAACTAAATTTGTAGGGGCTTTCGCAGCACTCACAAATCCAATTAAAACAAATATTCCTAAAAGAAACACTAATATACTCAAAGCCGTGTATTTTTTAACCATCCTCTTTTTCAATCTAATTGATACAAGAACTTAGGAAAGGAGGTTTATAAATGTTTTTTTTAAAGTTCATCCACAACTCCTTTATTTGAAATATGAAAAATTGCTTGGTTATCTGGTAAATTAGGGCTATCTATCAGTTTTGCGACTCTTGATTCTTTCTTTCCACGTCGTAAATATATACGGTAGGTTGAATTATGTACGACAAAACCATTAGCAACATAATTTTCTGTTGATGGAACAGAGAAGTCAAAAAAAGGTTCTTTATTTTTATTGGTTCTAGTATTTATTTTTCTTATTTTCTCAAATCTCAAATTAGAATCAAGTAATTTAAAAATAAAATCTACTTTTTGTTTTACTTGTCTATCTTTTATTTCTGTATTCATGAGTGCCTTATGAGCTTTTCTTAGTTCTCTTTTATTAATCCACTTATAACCACTTGGTCTTGGCCTAATAATTTTTGATGGTTTTAATCCTGCATTTTTAAGCAAATCCCAAACATTTTTTCTTTTAATAGGCATCATTTCTTTAGTGTAAGTTTTTTCATAATGTTTAACCCATTTTAATAGCCTCTCTTGTTTATCTTTTGCACTAAACCCTATTTGTATAAACTTAACAACATCCCTATCCCTTATTGAAACATTAGAAATCTTTTTTCTGCCCACATCTAACCTTAAAAAACTTCTTATTCCAAATCTTAATAAAAATAATTGGATGTACCTCAATATTCTTTTTTCTTTCTGTGAAACACTTATTTTTGGTCTTTTGACATTAATATGTCCCTCTGCATCAACAAATCCTTTGATAAATCCTTTGATAACCTTTTTTTCAGATTTTGAGATTATCTCGAAAATTTCTGGCAAAATCAATGAAAAAAAATCCTTTATCTCTTTTGAATTAATATTTAATGTGAAGCAGTTTTTATTCTTCATTTTGCTTATTTTTCCTTCCACTCCAAAAACTTCATTAAATAAATTATTGTAAATGTTTAAAACATCTTTTCTTTCATCCCTAAATCTTACTCCTCTTTTTTCAAAGTTTCCGTCTCCAAGAAAATAACCGCAAATTTGACCTAAATTCTGACCCATAAATTCAGGCATCATTAAATTTTTATGTTTGTATGTATAAACAGGAATAACTTGCAAACTTTGTTTTCCTGAAAGATGCTGGCTTAATCTATCAAATACTTCTAAATTCGAGGGATAAGATTGGTTTAATACTCTTCTGAATTGTCTCTGAGAAATTCCTATTTTTTTACATATTTCTTTTCTTGTAATATTTTCCTCTTTTAATTTATCTGAGATTAATTTTCCTTCTTCAGCAGAAATTTTTCCGATTCTTTTAACATTAACCATGGGAAGCCTTTGTTTTCTCCCTTGAACCTCTATTTTGCTTGCATGAGCAATAAAATCTCCTTTTTTTAGGTTTTTTGCTTCTTTTTCAGTTATAGAAAAATTTTCTGATGTGAAAAATCTATGCAAACCAGAACACTTTATTATATTTGTAGTTTGGATCTCATAGGTTTCATTTACATTAGGATTAACAAAAACCTTTTCTGAATCTGAGCTAGTTAATTTCATACTTGAAAAATCGCTTGAAAAAACTTTTTCTTGCCTCATATCTTTTATCTCTTTAATTCTTCCATCAGACATTTGAATCAAACTATCTCCTGTTAAACAGGCATGCCCGACAATATTCCCTCCTATAGGCGTAGTAGGGTCTCCAAAAAGTTGGGCCGGATTTGCCATTACTTGGTTTGTCACATAAACTGCAAGATTATGAGTTTCTGCCAACTCCATAAGTTTGTGGATATACCTGTTTAACCTTTGTTGTCTATCTGCAAGCTGTCCTCGACCAGAATACTCTGCACGAAAATGCGCCGTTAAAGAATCAATTATCATCAACTTTATGGGTTCTCCTTCTTTAATCATCTCAGAAACTTTTTCCAATAATAAAACTTGATGGTCCGAGTTAAAGGCACGAGCAACAAAAATATTTTTCAAAACTTTTTCAGGGTTTGCACCTATCCCTTCAGCAATCTGCTTAATCCTTGCAGGCCTAAACGTACCTTCAGTGTCTATGAAAACACATTTCCCATTTGCACCTCCTTTATCTTTAGGCAATTGAACATTCACCGCAAGAGTCAAACCTAACTGAGTTTTTCCTGAACCATAGGTTCCAAAAGCCTCTGTTATCGACCTGCTTTCCACACCCTTTCCTCCCAAGAGATTGTCAAAATTATCACTTCCTGTTTTAATGTAATGGACGCTCTCTCTTTTTTTAGCATAAGCAGTTCCTTCCATAAAACCTAAATCAAGCATTTCCCTTGCTTTAGTAATTGCCTTGCGCGCAACACTCGTACTCACTCCTGCAGCATCAGAGATATCTGCCGGACTACGGGTAGCAAGCGCCATCAAATCAAATATCCCTGCATTTTCTAATTTAGATGAAACAGCAGGACCAATTCCAGGCAAATCTGTCAACTCATAACTTTCAACTTTTTCTTTAGCCTCTTCAGAAACCGCTTTTTTTATCTCTTCAGCATCTTTTTTGTCTTCATCGCCGTCATTATCTTCTTTCTTTGCAACCATACTTCACTCAATTTGTTCGTGTTTATAAAGATTATTTCACTCATAGATATACCTCGTAAAACATTTATAAAAACAGAGCGAAACCCCGTATTATAATACTCAAGACACAACCTTCCAAATTCCTCTATTCTCAAAGAACATGTTCTTTAAAAAATTATTTCTCCAAACCAGTTATCAAAGCGTCCAAATCAAGAGGCTTTACTTTGTCTACAATAATCTCAGGGGTATTGAAATAAGAGTTGTTGCGAACATTTCCTGAGAAAACCATCTCTTTCCCTAGAAGTTCTTCTTTCTCCTTCGTTAAATCTTCTGCATCAAGATTTATTCCTAACTCTGAAATGCGTTCGTGAAACAAGACCGCCCTAATGTTATCTGTGCCATCATCAACAATTATATTTGCTACTGCCCTACGTTCGGCGGCCACTTTTCCGTGTTCCTTACAAACAAATCCTCCATCTCCTTCTTGATTCGCTTTTTTATTGCACTCTGGACAAACATGAAAAAACCTTGGTTCAAAAGCCTGAACAATGAACCCTCTTACGCCTACACTCTCTCCAACTTTCAATTCTTCAATAGGTTTTTTGTGAATTACTTTTTCTTCTTTAACTTTCTCAAAACTCTTATCGCTTGGCTTTAATTCGGAAAAGCTGCCTAAATGAAGTTCTTGGCCACGCATTGAACCGTTTGAAATTTCAATCACAGACCCTTCACTTATCTCATTCTTTTCCAACAAAGAAATCAGGTTTGTGTCCCAAATCACGACTTTAACATTGGAGGTATCGTCTGCAAGCAACAAATTTACAACTTTACTTTCTTCACCTTTTTTTGTTTGGAATGTCCTTATTGGAGAAACGGAAATTATCTTCCCGAGCGTATTGACTTTTCTCATGCCTGGCAAAAGTTCTTCTATTTTCAGCACTTCATCGTCAAAATTTATTCCTAACTCGGCCGCCACAACTTGGGCCGCGCCTTCTTTACTAATCAAACCAGAAAGCTTGGCTCTTTTCGCTTCAACTTTTCTCTCAATTTCCTCTTTACTCGTATTTGAAGCATTTGCAATTTTTTCTAAAATTCTTTCATAATTCCCTTTCATGTCATAAAAAAATTGAATTTCTTTTTAAGTATTGTTGTTAATTTAAGGATGAATACTTTTTCAAAAACTCAAGAGAGTAAAAACTTATAAACCCTCTAAAACAAATTTATCTATGGGAAGCGCACTTGTTAAGTTCAAAATAATGCCCTCTTCTGCAGAGGCGAATCTTGAAAACATTAAATCTCAAATCAAAAACCTTCTCGAAAAGAATGATGTGAAGGGAATCAATTTTGAAGAAGAGCCCGTAGCTTTTGGTTTAATGGCCTTGCTTTTCTCATTTACTTGGCCAGAAGAAAAACCTTTAGAATCTATCCAAGAAAGTTTCGAAAACGTTGAAGATGTAAATTCTGTTCAACTTCTTGATATACGACGCGCAGTATAATTCAAAATGGTCCTCACAGAAGAACAAGTAAAACAAATCAAAAAACAACTTATTTCTCAAATTGAAGCAGGTTTTCCGGATGATAGAAAAGACTATGCCAAAAATCAAGTAGAACAAATGAATTCTACCCAATTAGAACAATTTTTAGAGCAAAATAATCTTTCACCCCAACAAACTTCCGACCAAGGAAAATGTATTTTTTGTTTGATTTCCAAAGAAGAAATTCCCAGTTACAGAATCGGTGAAAATGAAAAGGCTATCGCAGTATTAGATATTCGCCCGGCATCTTATGGCCACACTTTAATCATTCCTCGAAACCACATATCCTCTGAAAAGAAACTTCCAAAAGAAGCAAAAGCTCTTGCAGACCAAATATCAAAAAGAATTAAAGAAAAACTCAAACCAGAAAGTGTGGAGATAAAAAACACAAATTTTTTCGGCCATGAAACGATAAACATCGTGCCACACTACAAAAACGAAACCACTAAACCTTTGGGAGAGCAAAGAGAAGAGGCAGAGGAAGGACAACTCCAAGCTCTTCAGAAAGAATTAAAAAAATCTTTAAAAACACAGCCCTCAAAAAAACAGCCCAAAACTAAAAAACAGAAAAAACCTGAAAAACCCTTAAAAGCCCCGAGAAGAATCCCTTAAATCAATATCAAAACAAAATAAAAAATATATCCCATCAAAAAAACCAGACCGAAAGGAACTCCTTCCCTGATTTTGACTTTTTTTCCACGATAATTTTCTTTTAAAATTTTTATCTCTTGTTTACTTAACCCCTCCCACTTTGCCTTAATCTCTTTTCCTTGAACATTAACAGTTTCATATAACCAATCCCCCTCTCTTAACCTTCCCACTGAAACCTTCCTAATCATGGAACTTTCATCCACTGCTTTAGAATAAACATAAATCCATGGCAAAACAAAAATCAAAAATGCAAATGCGAAATAGGTTATTTCAGAAGAAACCATCCCTAAAAAAGCTAAGATTATTGCGAAAACCAAAGGCACCGTATGAACATTTTTATATTTTTGAAATTGTTTAGAAAATTCTCTTTTGAATTTTTTAATATTCTTAAAAGAGATATATGCGCTTGTTAACAAGGTATAAATCCCTCCGATGATTAAAAAAACCAACAAAAAAAGAAGTAATGTTTCAATATTGCCTAAAAAACTATTCCTTATAGAAACTATTGGGCCTAAAGCAATGAGCAACTTCGCGTCACCTCCTGCAAAAAGCCTACCATAATAAAAAACATTTCCCAAAACAAAAAAAACCGCCAATCCAAAAAGTCCTTGGTATAAAAAATTGAATCCTGACCCCATAGAAAATAAATCGTGAAAAAACCTATATCCGAGAGCAAAGACAATCAAAGAAAAATTTAACCAATCCGAAATTTCTCTTGTCTTAAAATCTTGAAAAGTTGCAAACACCACCCCTATCAAACCCAGAAACACTAAAAAAATTATATCTTCCATTTATTTATTCTTTTTTGACTTTTTCTTCTCTTTCTTTTCCTTCTTAGCTTCTTTTTCTTCTGACTTCAAAGTACGCTTACCTCCTCCCTTACGGTAAGGAAATTTCTTGTTGCGTTTTTTCTTTTCTTTCCTACTTCTACGTTTTTGAGGGTATCCATAATCCATTTTAATATTCACAAAAATCATAAGTAAAACTAATTTAAAAAACTTAAGAAAGATTAAATTAAGAAGTTGTTTCTTTGCCTGCAGCCTTCAAAAGACCTGGGCACTCTGACGTTAATGCAGGACACTCATCCAATCCATACTGAGCTTGTTGAGATATCACAAAACAAGAGTCAACAGTGTATTTCGTATTGGGAACATCTACCTCTTCTCCATCAATTACTAGATTTCTCTCTTTTACACAATAATCATAAGCACTATTCGTGCTACATGCCACATTACAACTCGCCTCAATTGTCCCTAAATTACTATCGCTTGAAATCCATGGAGCTATTCTTTCCCAACCCATTGTAAATCCAAGGACTAAAACAACTAAAACAACCACTGCGAGAACAATAAGTACTATTGCGCTAGTACTCAATCCTTGACCTCTTTTACCTTTCATTAAAAACATATAGATAATTTTCTTTATAAACTTTTCTTGTTTCTTCAAGGAACTTTGTAAATTACGCTTATCTCACCTTTTTCCAAAAAAAGATGTTTTCCATGGGCATCACTTTCTCTAAAACCTTCAATAGAGTTTTTTGCTTCCAAATCATTCCTATTTAAAACATCTCGGTAAAAATCTAGTTTTTCTTTCTCAAGCTTTGCTTTTTCAATAATAGATATATCCGAAATTTTATCGCTTACTGCCTTCCCTCCAAGATAAAAACTAAATATCATCAAACCACAAATTAACAAAACCCCTAGTACAAGAATCGTTACCGGAATGTTTCCTTTTTGATTTCTTAAGAGTTTATTCATTTTTTAAGTGTTCTCCAAAGGAGAGTGATCATCTTCTTTAAAGATGAGTAATCTTATTATTTTTTCAGCCAATTGAACCCTTTCTCCCACGACATTTAATACAGGAACATTTTCAATTATAGGATTTGTCGAAGCAAATCTCGGGCTCTTCCCAAAATGTTCATTATCTTCTCCAAGAAAACCTATCCAAACTTGGTTAGAATAACTTTCAAAAATCTTTTCTGCTAACAAACCCCCGCTGTTTTCATTCAAAACCCCTTCAATATTTATTCGCTCATAAACCCTGTTACCTGTTTCATCTTGCGTTTCAAGCCAAGCAAAAAAACTCTTCGAAGCATAAGTATCTTTATCCTGTCTAACATTTACCTTTTTATTGTCAAAAAAATTTCCTGAAACAAAAATTGTTACAAATAACATAACAATAATTATCACTGTAGCAACTATCCAGGTTAAAGTGCTTCCGACTTGTCCTTTCCTAAATTTATTGAACATTTTTATCTGTTTTCCTCACAATAGTTAAAACGGTTAACTCGTACTGATTTCCCTCAGTATCAAGAACATAAAGTTCTCTTCCCAAACAATACGGATTATTTTTCTCTGTATTTCCTTCAACACAAAACCCCTTCAACTGGGGGTTCCCTCCATTTGCCAAATTCTGAAAATCTTCCGTGTCAAAATTTTTTATGTTGAGCTCAACATAATACTGGCCTCTGTCTTGCCAATCCTTATAATCTTCAACTTCAAAGTTCAGATTACAAAGTTCCAAAAAACGCTCATCAAAATCTTCTTCAAAAACAAACGGCTTTAATATTCCTGCGTGTGAAACGCACTCTGCAACTTTATCTGAAAGTATTTCTGCTTCTACTTCTCGCACATCATAAGGTTGCCCATAAAAACTAGCTGTTGCATAAACAACCCCTGCCGCAACTATAAAAAGTATTGCAAACCAATAAACCGAAACTAGTTTTTCTCCTCTACTGTTCATCTCCAACCTCTTTTTCATTTATCACAAAAATGTAACCTTCACTTCCTGATTCCTTATATGGTTCTAACCCCACACTAACATCATTAAAATAAGAATAAGAATATCCTCTGCTGTCCGAACTCAATTTGACGGTTATGACATTTTTTTCTTTCAAAATAATTTCATTAGAATCCAACCCATTTTTCTCTGCCTCTTCAAAAGCATCTCCCATCTCCAACTTAAGTTCCATGCCTGGAGAAGCAGAATCAATCATCAAAGCTATCTGCTTAGCGTGCTCCTCTTCAAGCAACGCCCCTGTGCCTGCACGAGTAAAAACAAATGTCAATAGTATTGCAATAAAAACCAAATTTAAAATTAAAAAAATGATGTTCTCCGTCAAAATGTTCCCTCTTTTGCCTTTCATTTTATGCTTTTGTTACAAACTCATCGCAACCTATTGCTTCATAGTTCTCGGGAGTATTTTCAAAAACCATAACTGGAGATAAAAGTTTCTCCGTCTCATCATCTCCGACAGACCTGAAGCTTATGGAAAAACTAGGAAGTTCAACAGGAGTTTTGCCCGCGACAGATTGTATTTTTTCCTTTATACTCTCTCCTCCAATAAGCCCTTTATGAAAAGCAGATATGATGACGAAATAAGTTTTCTCTTCTTCAAAAGAATCTTCAAAGTATCTTTCTTCAATTTGTCCTCCCTTGTAAAAATATTGTAAATATGTCTGAGAACTGGATTTTTGGTTATCCTCTAAATAATCATAAAACTCATCATAAGATATCTCTTCTTCAAGATGTCCAAAAGAAACAATGGAGCAAACCGAACAGAGATTTTTATCTGCTAAATTAAACCCTCTTGTATAGTCTATCTCTCCTTCTCCAAACATCCACCAACACTGTTCCATTTCTTTCGCAAGCGCTTCCATAGACTCCTTTTTTGTATTCGCTTCAACACTAGAGGTTTCTGAGAAGCCCTCGCAATTACCTCCAATGCAAACATAGTTTGTTTTACAATCAAGATTTCCGCTAGAAAAAAGGTTTTCACTTTTCGCCTTTAATAAAACCGAGTTTCGGCAAATCTCTGCGTTTGTCGTTTTCCCCAAGTCCAATCTAAAAATTAAAAAAAGGATAACTGAAAAACTCAATATCAAGATTATTATTGTTACAATTTGCTTTGTGGTAATCTCTCCTCTTTTTTCGTTCATCATAAAATACCTAATTGTTTAAACATTAAATAAATTCCTGAAAGCGCTGCTGCAAAAACCACTATCCAAATTATGTACTTGATAAATTCTTCTAAATCCATTATTTCTTTGTTATCCTTTTTTCATCATGATTTATTTCTAAAATAATTGGAAGATTTTCTAGTTCGACAAATCCTGAGACATCATAATCTGAATTTTTACAAATTCCTTTCTCTTCACAATATCCTTGGTTTAATTTATGGCAAATGCAAAGTTTTCCTCCTTCTTTATTCTCATCAAGTATCCAATCCTCAGGATTATACACTGCAACTTCTTCAGCACCATTCAATATTTCTGTTATTAAACGCTCCAACGTTGCTTCTGCAAACTGTTCATCTTGAGAAGAGCCTTCTGCATTATATAAAGAAAAAAGCAAATAAGCTAAAATCCCTATGCTAATGACTGCAATAATCATCTTCAAGGTTTCTTCAGCAAGTAAAAATCCTTTTTTATTTTTCATTTTATTTAACCAACACATCCCAATGGTCCTCTTCGAGAGCATATAATGCCCCTGTTTCTGGATTTCTATAAAGCTCTGCATCATCACTTCTCCTCCCTTCATAGTTAAAGTTTGCTTTGATATAATCTGTGGGTCCGTCCGACGCCCAAGATCTCAAATCAACCTTATATCCTGTTCCATGACTATATTCTCCTTCCTTATGGCCTTCTTCCGGGTAATCTGTTCCACTAGTAATCACAATCTCACAATCACATTCTTCTTGCAAAATTGCGACCTCTTGTAATGTCTCTTCTCGTGTTCCGTCTAAAGAAACACTAGAATCTTTCAAGATGATCCCCCCAAAACTCTCGATGAAATCATAAGGATTGAATGCCGTTTCTTCTACTTCCTCTACTTCTCCGCTCTCCCCGGTTCCTTCTGCATTTGAGTCTAGCGAGAACTCCCCTCCATTCTCGTCCAAACCAGTTTCAGTTGCAGAAGCTTCACTCGGCCCAAAAAATTCAAAAATATAATTATTAAAGAAAACAGAAACTGTAAAAACCACTATGGCTACCACCAACACTCCCAGAATTATTTTTATCAATTGACTTATTGTCAGTTCCATTTTAAGGACGCCCTCCCATAAACAAATTCTTTAGTTGGTCTATGAGTGAAACACCTTTGCTTTGCAAAATACCTATCGCAATAACAAGTATAACCAAAATTGCCACCGCGATCAAAATCCAAGGCAAATAATCTGCAACAACACCTTTTTTGTTTAGCCTCTTTTCCATACTCAAAAATAAAGAAAGAAGTTTAATAAATTTGCTGATTTACTCCTCACAGTTAAATTATGTTTCCCATAACCACGCTTGTCAGTAAAAACAATGCAAGGGTTGAAACCAAACTCGTTATGAAGAACAAAAGAATCCCTTTGAAAAGATTGCTTCCTGTTTTATTTGTTTTTTGAAGTTTATCTTCTCCCGAATCAATAACAACTAGTGCGTTAGTTAAAATAAAAATTATTTGGATTAAATAAATTCCAATAATCATTTGAAGATAATACGGAGCAATCATTGCACTTACATCAAAAATATTCACTACATTCCCTAAATTTCCTGCTAAATCTTGTCCTTGAAAATCAGAAAGTTTTAACCTCGTTAAAATAGTAGTAATCATCGCGGCCAAGCCCACCACAACTCCCGAAAGGAGAGGTGCAAGGAAATTCATATTAGACTTCATGTCAGAAATGATGCCTGCAAGCATGTCTCTCAAACGATTGGTTATTTTGTTTATGTTTTTGACATATTCAGAAATACTCATCAAACTAACTGCGGCAATCTTTAAACCCTTTTTAGAAGACTCGACAAGAATTCTCATACTAGTTGAAATAATCTCTGAAGGATAATATTTTATTGCCCCTCTCTTCTCATCAAAAATTGCCGCCTCCAAACTCATCCCCATTTGCCTAATGTTGTAATTCACTCTACGGAAAAAATCTTCGGACCTCAATCCTTGAGAACTTTCTGCAACCTTTCCAAAGGCAGCTTCTGGAGGTACCCCGTTTCCAATGCGGTTTCCTAACTGAAACAAAGAATTGTTAAACTCTTTTTCTAATTGAGTTGTTTTTTTACGTTCTTCAATAATTTCTTTTGTTTTAGCTTTGTAAGATAATGAAAAGAAAAGTGCTATTCCCAAAGGAATTAAGAATCCTAAAATCAATGCCCCCATTCCAAATGGTCCTGAAATCTCTGAACCCGTTTGCAAAAATCCAAAAATATTTGCATCTTCAAAAAACCCAAGTCCCAACTCTGAAAAAGTGTAATCTTTTTCCAAACCAATCATTTCGGGCAAAGGGGTGTAGTGAAATAAAATAGGTAACAATCCAATGAGTATCAAAGGTAGGACAATTATCGCTGCGGCAAAGTAAGGTTTCTTGCTTTTATACTTCGGATACAATGGGTTACGTTCTAAAAGTTTAGACTCTCCATAACCTCCCGGGCGCAAAAACAAAACCTTGTCCATCATATAAAAAACCATAAACGGTATGATTAAATTAAACAAGATGAAAACATGCACTGTAGTTAAAATTCCTCCCAACATTGCAGAAGTTAAAGGTAAGAGTGCCAGCCCAAGAGTTGGCAAAACAACCCCCAACATATAGACATTTGTCAATGGACTTTTAATATTATGGGTAAATTCAAGCATCTTATCATAAACCCCATCAAGCGCAACTTTCAATGATTTCTCTAATGTGGCTATGCGTCGGGCATCATCTGGCTCAAAAAGACTACTTTCAATAAGATGGAATGCTTCAATAAATTCTGGAGAAAAATCTTTCCAAACATCAAGATAATTATCTAGGCTTTCTTTCAAAGTTGAAAATTTCCCTACCTGGACTTCATAAAAAACTCTTTTGAAATCTAATGCTAAAGGGTAGTCTAAATTTTCTGATGCAAATGCAATTGCGCGTTCTAAATTAGGTGTGTGCCTCATATAAACGACAACGTACAAAATTGCAGGGACCATTTGGCTACTTGCTTTCAATCGCCAACGATTTGCTAAACGTTGAGGATAACGATTCATAAAATAAAATAAAAAAACCGAAAAGATGCTCGTTAGCAAAAAAAACAATACCGGGAATGAGGCAAAATCTCCCCTAATCAATGCTACCCCTACAGATATAAACATTCCAATAAAAAAAACTGTCAAAAAAGACATCACGCTCAAAGTCAAAGGTTGCCAAGGCTCCAAATCAAGATGTGCTATCTCCAAACTTTTTTCAACCTTTCTCTTATCCTTTTGAGAAACATTCAATTTTATCAAACTTCCAAGAGATTTACACCAACGTTCATAACGAGAGATATCTGGAGCCATCTCTTCTTTAAACTTCAAATAAGATTGGCTATACTTGCTTGCGGTAGTGCTTGTCTGAGTAGAAATCCTGCTCTCTATCCTTCCTCCGTACTCTTTAATTATCTCCTTCACATCTTTATTCTTAAAATTAAAATCCTTTCCCATATTTTACGCTCTTTTTACTTAAAAGAAATAGTAAAATCAATTAATAAACTTTAGGGAGATAAGGGAAAGATTATTTTTATGAAGGAATTTTATTGCTGTTTCTTCAATATGTTCTGCAACATTCCTTTTTTAATCAATATTTTATTTAAAATAATCTAAAGCTTCCTCTTTTTTATTTCTTTATTCAACCACTCTTGCCATTTGGAAAAAACCCTGTCGCTTTCAGGCAACCCTGCCTCTTGCCTTACTTCATCAGAAATTTTATGGAAAGCATGATTTGAATCTACAGTAAAATCTGCCTCAAGAATTCTATTATTCTTTATCTTTTTTGCTGTATCTACTAGCGCTTGTTTGATTTTTCCACGAAGCAAAATATTATCATAAACCGCATCCCAATTTCCTGCCCATCCCTTAACATTGGAAGCTATATCCTTCAAAACATCACTGTCTCCATTAATCAAATCTTCACTTGCCATCAACTCATCGCGTTCCACATCATATTTCAACAAATCACTAAATCCTTTTTCTTCCACAGGGTCTTCTTTCCAGTGTTTCCTCACCTCAGAAAGCTGCACAAGACGTTTCCATTGATGTAAGCCATCCGGACTTTTTATTGGATTTGCAACCATGATTATATCTGTAGCTTTAAAACTCGTGGCTGGAACATCCAAATCATTGACAACACGATCAAAGACCCCATAAGGACTAGCCCCATGAATCGTTCCTGCGACAACATTTGCCAGAGCCCCCACCCTCATAGCCTCATAAAGGGCTTGAGCCTCAACGCTTCTAACCTCTCCAATTATTAAACTAGAATCTCCCAAACGTAAACTCGTGCGTATTCCTTCATCCGCAGAAACCTCATTACCCGTTTTAAGTAATGCAGAGCGAACCTTCATTCTTAAAATATCATATCTTAATTTTCTCAGGGATTCTACAGGCAACTCCAAAGAATCCTCTATGACGATTATCCTATATTTAGGAATTATTTCGAGCATTAAACTTCCAAGCAAACTAGTCTTTCCTGAGGAGCGAGTACCTGCCACGAGCAATGTTCGAGAACCGTCTACCAAAAAACTCAGCAAACCCGCAGTAAAAGAATTAATCATTTTATTTTGAACAAACAACGGCAATGTCCAAGGCTCTTCCCTATGCCTCCTAATCGCATAAGATAATCCATCTGGACTCAAAGGCTGCTGAATTATCGCTATTCTAGCACGAAGATTTTCAATTTCTAATTGAGTATCTAAAATAGGATTTGCTTCATCCAACGGTCTCCCTGAAATCAAACGAAACTTTGCTGCCCAAGAATCTGCATCTTCCTGGCTTGGAATTATATTCGTTAAACACTCATCGTATTTTTGATGGCGCACAAAAATAGGAGTTTTTGAGATAGGTGCATTCAAAGAAATATCTTGTAAATTTTTATCTTGTAATAAAACTTCAATCAATCCAAAACCAATAGTATGCCTAACCAAAATTGTTGCAAGCTTATTCACTTTTTTATAATCCAAAGAAACTCCTTTGCTATTCGCTAAATCCTGAACTAAGTCTTTAGAAATATTAAAAAAAACTTGTCTCGTTCGTTCTGTATCTGTCATTTCTTCTGCTTTAGGTTGATGTTCAATCAAAACACGGCGCGCTAGATTTAATATCTCGCTTTCTTTGTCTTCCAAATTTTTCTCTGGAGGTGAAAGATGATAGGATAATTTAGGTTCATCTTTTTCCCTCATCAAGGTAACTAAAGAAACATCATATTCGTTATTCTTTATCTCATATTGATCGACTATTTCTGCTTCTTCGGGCAAATCAGAAACAAGCCTTGTGAATGTGAATGTGGGTATAACATCAGGCTTGAAGAGTTTGTGATAAATTTCTCTGCTCCCTTTCTTATATCCTTCCAAATAAGGCATTGCTTTTTTGATCAAAAGAGTATTTTCCAAATGACCACGAATTTTTTCCAATAGAGAAATATAGCCCGTTTGTTCGCTTCTCTCATTAGGCAAAAGTTTGTCCATCAAAATTCTAGCTTCTATCAAAAGTTTTTTTGTCTCCGCGTATGCCGCAACAGGGTCTCTCTTAAGCATAAGTAAAAATGAAAAAAGATTATTATACCTCATGGCAAAAAATCTTTCATTTGTTTTTGCGAGTTTCTCTTTAGATAAGACTTCTTCCTGCTTGTACAAATAAACATAAAGCTGCGAGATTTCTAAAAGCATATTTGTCTCCTCAGAATCATAATTATAATCTCTTTGTTGGGAAAAAATAATCCTTGAGACATTAGGATTTTCTATCAATAAATCGATGGCGTTTTCCATTACTCGGGAATAATCTGCGATGCTGGGGACAAACGAAGCATTTTCATAATCCACATAAAGCACATCCTCTCCTCCTTTTCTCCTAACCTCATAATTAGGACTTTGAGATGCCCTTTGATTTTCTGGGTTGCTTTCATCTTGATTGCTTGCCATACTTCAAAAAACGCCTGCAAAGTTTAAATTATTTTGTATTAATCACAACAATTTTAAACCGAATTCTCTTTTGTTTAATATGGCAAATAATAACTATGAAGACTCTTTTGTAGATTTCTCCAATGATTTGAACTTAAGATTAAGGGATTTGGAAGAAAAGCAAAGATTGCTCAAAGAACGTCTTTTACTCATTGGGCAAAACATGATTGACCTCAGAGAAAAATCAAACGAAGAGATGATTGAGATGAGAAAAATAATTGAGACTCTAAAAAACAACATGAACCAGTTAGTTTCGTTTTTAGAGAGCGCGTCTTCTGAATTTTCTAAATTTGCTAAAAAAGAAGACCTGGAAATTTTGGCCAAGCAAGCAAGGATGTTTCAACCACTTGAAATCGTTAAAAAAGATTTAAAAAAATAAACAACATATAAAAACATAGGAAAAACAAAAAATGAGTGTTCTAGATCAAGTAAATGATATGCAAAAAAGTGGTGTTTCAGAAAGAAAAATCATGGAGAATCTCCAAGAACAAGGCGTCTCTCCAAAAGAAATAAAAGACGCTTTAAGTCAGAGCCAAATAAAGAATGCTATTTCAGGAGGAAATCAAAACACACAAGAAAATCCTCGTAATGCCCAACAATCTAAAAGAGAATCTTACGAAAACGAATTAAACGTTCCTTCACCCTCAAAAAACAACCTTCAAACAAACAAATTCTCTCCTCAAACTCAAGACATCTCTCAGCTTCAACAAAACCAATCACAAGGAAATTACCCTCCTTCATCTCAGCCACAATATTCAAACACTGGAAATTATGGGGGTTACGCCCAACAAGAATATGACGAAAATCAATATACCGGCTACGAAGACCAAGGTTATTATGATAATTACGGAAGCTATGACAACCAAGGATATGGAAGTTATACGGATACAGATACCATGATAGAAATATCGGAACAAGTTTTTGCAGAGAAACTCAAACCTCATTTAAAAAAACTAGAGGAAAATTCCAAATTCAAATCTCTTACTGAAACCAAAATAGACAACATCTCTGCCAGATTAGAACGATTAGAATCCCAAATAGATAAACTCCAATCAGCTATTCTTGAAAAAGTAGGGGGCTATGGCAGGGGACTAGAAAACGTGAAAAAAGAAATGAAAATGGTTGAAGAAAGTTTTTCTAAAATGGCTGCGGGATTACAGGGAAAAACAAAAAAGACAAGCACTAGAAAAAGTAAGACAAAATCTAAAACGAAAAACAAAAAATCTTCCTCTAAAAAACACAAAAAGAAAAGATAACTTTGATTCTTGATTAATTTCCTTTTAATGCCCTAACCAAGATACTCTCTGGAGCATTCTTTGACGTCTTTTCTTTTCCGGCCGCAACGACAATTCCTATTATCGCAACTAAAGCAACCCAAGACAACCACACTGTCCAGTTCCACCCCAAACCCCCTAAACCAGGAAGATATGAATATATCCCTAAAGAATTTGCAGTAAGAATCAGGGCAATGATTATTATTGCTGCCCCAAGAGCATATGTAGAATACATCATCCACCTACTGTTTGGGTCTGCAAACATGCTTGTAAAGATTAAGAAAAGTAAAAGAATTGCTAAACCGACACCTGCTCTAGGAAAAACCTCTGCAAAAAATCTAGGCACAAAGTTAAACTGCAATGCTAAAAGTGACACAGATAAAGCTATAATTGCATTAATAATCCTTCCAGTTGAATCCTCTTTTCCTCCAAAAAGTTTCACTTGAATCATCACTCCATAAATTAGAGCAAAAAGAAGTAAGAAAGGTAACATATAACTGAAAACTCCTGCCTGTTCCCAAGCTGCTAAAACGGTTCCAATAGTCCCTCCATAGTACCCTCCAACAAATTGTAAGAATACACCTCCTATTAAATCCATACTAGTAAGGAGAAAGAAATATTTATAAATTTATGGATAAAAGAATTCACTATTTTCAGCTTTCTTTCTTCCCACTAACCAAGACAGCGACCAAAGCTCCAATCACGACTAATATAAATAAAACATTTGTCCAAAACTCTCCACTCCAACTCTGGTCGAAAAGAGTGTTTTTTATAGTATCCCACCACGGATTCCAAAGATCTAGAATTGACAACAAAGCAATAACAACTGCGACAACAATGACAATCCCTGCAATTATTTTCAAAGCCTTACTATCTGGAAGTTTAGCTTCTTCTCCTGAAACAAATCCCCATAATAACAAGGCGATAAATAAAACCACTATCGCTACTGTAAAAAACAAAATAAGGTTGCTAACAACAAGTTTTGGAGATGCCGCTCCAACAAAAATCAGGCCCACAACGAAAGCGATAAATGCGTTCAGTTGCTTGTTCCCTTCCCCAAACGCTTTTGTTTTTTCAAGAATTCCGTAAAGAATAAAGAAAATAAGCAAAAAAGGCAAAACAAATCTTACGGCAATATCACTTTGTAAAATCGTTTCTGTTGCCATTTTAAATATTAAACTAAATCTTCTGCAGGGACCTCTTCAAAATCGCCAGGCTCTTGACTAGGAAGTGCAGATTTATTAATTATAAAGATATCACTGATTGCCCTTACAAACTGGTGAGGGATAATAACTCCGCGCGCGCCTCCAATCAAAGAGATGACACTTCCACCCACTTTTATCCTCCATCCATCTATTTTATTTTCTTGTAAATTTGCTTCTTCTACTTCTCCGAAATAATCTCCTGAATCTGTATAAACTTTCGTTCCAACAACTTCGCTAATCTTTTTTATACGCATAACAAAGCTTACTCGAGATTATTTAAATACTTTTCCATAATAAAACATAATTGTCTTGTTTCTCAAACCAGAAAATTATCTCTTTCTTGCCTATTTTCAATCACAATAAGGTTTATAAAAAATTTACTCCTCCATGAAACATGATAAATCAAAAAGAATTCTTACTTATAATACTCGTAACAATAATCCTTTCCGTATCTTTAAGCTTTCTCAAATCAATTGACTATTTTTTACTGATCTTGCTTCCTGTTTTCTTCGTGATTTTGATAAACATTCTCGCAAAAAAAGTTTCTTCCTACTATCTTGATTCAGAAATTGAAACCAATGTTTGGAGCTTCAAACACTATGGGTTTCACCCAAAAAACCATTTCAAGAAAGCCTTTCCTGCAGGTGTTTTCCTTCCCTTAATTTTTTCTGTCCTGACGTTAGGAAATATTGTTTGGCTCGCCTCTTTTGTTTTTGAAGTGAAACCAAAAGTATATCGTGCTGCTCGACGCCACGGGCTGTACAAATTCTCTGAAATGACCGAAAACCACATAGGGTTGATTGCTGCAGCGGGAATCTTCGCAAATTTATTTTTTGCAATCATTGGTTACTTTATTGGCTTTGAAAATTTTGCCATGTTAAACCTTGGTTATGCCTTTTTCAACATCCTGCCTCTGTCGGATTTGGATGGGAATAAAATTTTCTTTGGGAATTTGGCTCTTTGGAGTCTTCTCGCTACAATCACTCTTATAGGATTGGGCGCAGCACTCATTTTGGTCTAGCCAGAATTAGGTAAAACATTTAAATGACACACGCTTTTATCCAACATGGGCAAAAATTCAAACAAAAGCTTTTTGAAAAACAAAAAATTTACTTTTGCATTAGGTGTTCTTTCTGCAGTAATTGGATTCTTTTTCTTAGATATTAATCTAACCGGAAACACCATCTCTACTCAATCTTATGGCATCAATCTCATTTCATTAATAGGTGTCTTACTTTTCTTTTGCGCAGGAATTCTCTTCTTTTATAGCCTAAAAAAGGCTTAAATTATAATCGAATCAAATTAATTGAAATGGAATTTTTACAAAATATCGCTCCAAGAGAATATCAAAAAAAGATATTTGAAACTTGCAAGGAAAAAAACTGTCTTGTAGTTCTACCCACAGGTTTAGGAAAAACCCTCATAGCCCTAATGTTAACAATCTATCGTATGAAGGAATTTCCTGGAGAAAAAGTCCTTTTCCTGGCCCCCACTCGTCCTTTGGCAGAACAACATCTCGAATCTTTTAAAGATAAATTACCTGAGCTTTTTGCCGGAATTGAGATTTTCACTGGCTCAATAAAACCAAAAGAAAGAAAATCCATATGGAAAAAAGCAGACATTATTTTCTCAACCCCGCAGTGCATAGCAAACGATGTCAAAAAAAACCTTTACACCTTAGAAAATGTCTGCTTGCTTGTTGAAGATGAAGCACATAGATGCATCAAAAATTATGCTTATAATTACGTCGCTCAAACATATAAACGTCAAGCAAAAAACAAACGCATTCTTGGACTTACTGCTTCGCCCGGAAGCAATCCTGAGAAAGTGAAAAACATCTGTAGGAACCTTTCCATAGAAGCTGTTGAACTGCGCACAAGAGAGAGTCTTGATGTGAAACAATACCTTCAAGAATTAGAATTTGAAAAAATAAAGGTCAAACTTCCTGCAACTTTTGTTGAAATCCAAGTTGCTCTAAAAGAGCTTTTTGACGAATACATTAAAGAGTTAAAAAACCGCAAACTTCTTCACGGTCCGACTTCAAAAACTAATCTTATTCGTTTGCAAAAATCTCTTGGATTCAAAGTCTCACAAGGAAAACGTCATTGGAATATTCTTGCAGGCTTAGGGGCCTGCGCCCAAGCAATAAAGATCCAACACGCACTCGAGTTGATTGAAACACAAACACTCGAAAGTTTCCACACTTATTTGAAAAAGCTATTCAATGAGGCCTCTCAAGGAAAAAGCAAATCTGTACAGCGTTTAGTGGCCAAACCAAAATTTAATTTTGCTTTCACCCAAACACAAGAACTCTTATCTAAAAACATAGAACATCCTAAAATAAATGAACTGATAAACATAATTGAAAAAGAAAAAAACATAAACAAAAAAGGAAAACTCAAGGCGATAGTTTTTACACAGTATAGAGAAACCGCGCGACTCATTTCTCAGAATATTAATGACATAAAAAACATCAAATCAAAAGTTTTTGTTGGGCAAGCGATAAAAAAGCATGGAAAAGACAGGGTTTCAGGATTGAGCCAAAAAGAGCAAAAAAGAATCTTAAGAGATTTTTCGGATGACAATATAGATGTGCTTTGCGCCACTTCAATAGGGGAAGAAGGATTGGACATTCCTGAAGTTAACCTCGTGATATTTTATGAACCAATCCCTAGCGCGATTCGCGCGATTCAACGTGCAGGCCGTACCGCACGTCTCAATCCCGGAAAACTCATAATGCTCATAACTGAAAAAACTCGTGATGAATCTCATTTTTATGTTTCTCAAGCCAAAAGAAAAAAGATGCATTCAACAATAAAATCCATAAAAAGCGACTTGTCAGAAAACAAGGTAAATTTTAAGAGCTCGGAGCGGCAAAAAACATTATGAAACGAATAAAGGTTAAACCTGTTTTTGACATTTTTTCTCCTTCTAAAAAATCTCAAAAAATAAAGAAAAAGATTTCTAAGCAAAAAATAATTGTCGACCATCGAGAAAAGAACTCTCACGTTGTTCACGAGCTCGAATCTAACGGTTTTGTTCCAGAATTCCATCAACTAAAAGTCGCAGATTACATAATCAACGAAACGGCTATAGAAAGAAAAACAGTTCAAGACTTTGTTTCGAGCATGATAAACAAACGTTTAATCAAACAATTAAAAGAACTTCGACAATATCCTTCTCGTCTTTTAATTATTGAAGGGATTGATGAACAAGAGCTATACTTGAAGGAAAGCGAATATCTTGAAGAAAAAACCCAGAGAATCCATCCTAATGCTATTCGTGGCTTCTTGCTCTCAATTTTATTGAATTATGAAATTCCGATGATTTTCACAAAAAACGCAGAAGACACCGTGAAGTTTATATCTATCTTGTCAAAAAAGAAAAAACGAGAACTTCCTCTAAATGTAAACAAAAAAAACCTAAACAAAAAAGAACGCATACAGTTTATTCTCGAAAGCTTTCACGGCATAGGTCCAAAAACCGCGAGGAAACTTCTTAAGAAATTTAAAACCCTCAAAAATATTTTCTCTGCAACAGAAGAACAGCTTGAAGAAGCAATAGGTAAAAAAGGAAAAGATATGTTTAAAATTATTCACACAAATTATTCTGAATCAGGAAAAGATTCTAAAAAGTGAAAATTAAAATTAATCAAAAAACTTATTTCTATGCCTCTGTTTTTTCGCGGACTTCAGACACCCCGAAAACGCGAGCGTTCGCACCGTCGCCCCAGCCATCCCAGCCACAGCCCACAACATACAACCTGTCATCAACAAGGTACCAGCCGGAACCCAAACCCGCAACTCTTTGCATTGGTTCTTGTCCTTCTTCTAAACCTAAACCATAAATTGTTGGATTCATTTAAAAACTGAAGAAACCTCTCCGAGTTTTTCAGCGCCTTCAATACCATAATTTGCAATTACAAATCCGTCTCTTGAAAGAGTTTCTTTTGAATGATTTCCAATACTATATGTTTTTTTGGGCGCAAATCTAACTTTTTCGTCTTGACTAAACCTTACTCCTAATTCTGCATTTCCATTTGAAAGCCTATCTTCAAGCTCTTCAAGATTAACTTCTGCCCTTGTTCCTAAAGCTTCCTCATCCTAAACAACATAAACCCCTTCAGGAGTCCAAATATTTCTATTAAAAACCCAAAGCCACATATTCTTCATTATTTCCCTAACATCTCTTCCTTCAGAGGAATTTTTTAGAGTTTCATCAAAAAATACAGAATAAACCAATGGCGCTGTTAAATCTCCTGTTGGGACTCTTTGTCCAGAGTCAAGAATCTATTTTCCAACTTCTGTATATTTGCTTGGTCCTTTTGCAGGATGAATATAACTTATTTCCCCTTTTGAAGTTGGAACTATCACCTTAACCGGTTCTGTAGGTCTTTCAATTCTTGCATTTCTTTGAACAGTGTTTTCCATGTAAAAACAATAAAATTAATATTTATAAAATTTACTATCTTGTTACTATTTTAGAATTACTTCGGAACTCTCTCTATAAATTCTGACAAAGAATAACTCTCCAAAACCTCATAAACGGGCCCTTCAGGATACAATGTAGATTTCTTAAAATAAAAATTTTCGACTTTGAATTTCAAGCTTTTTGGAATTTCTATCTTGTTCAACTCGGATAAAAAATACTTCTTGTTTTTCAGGTTCTTCACGCGAGCAATTGTCAAATGGCTCATGAATCTTTCTTCTTTTTCAAAATTTTCACTTTCCAATTCTGAAAGTTTTTCATCAACAGCTTTTTGGAGTTTCGAAACATTCTCTATTTTTAACCAAACAATCCGAACATATTTCTCAGAAAAAACACCTATCCTAGAAACTCTTGCGTCAAAAGAGTTCATGTTTATCTCTTTCAATTTTTCTTTAACTTTTTCCAAGGTTTTTTGAGAAATATCTCCCAGAAACTTCAATGTTAAATGGAAATTTTCTGGCTCTGTGAGCTTTCCTCTAAATCCCGGTAAAGAATCCTGAATCTTTTTTATTTCCTGACGTAATCGCTCCGGAATATCTACAGAAACAAACGCCCTAATTTTTTCTTCATTTTCTTTTTCCTCGTTTTCCATATAACCAAAATTAGAGATAAACTTTTAAACATTCTCTCTTTTTTGCTTCCATGAAGAATTCGGCAAATTTAACAGAAAAAGAGACTCTTATTGAAATTCTCAAAGGCATTAAAGAATCTCTTGACAAAAATTTGGAAAAGATTTCAGAGAAGCTTGGTAAAATAGAAAACGAACTTTCTGCCCTGTCAAGAGCGACTCATTGAGCTCTCTACTTTTTCTCTTCTGAAACCTTGTCTTCAGGTAACAAGGCAAAAAAGCTAAACTCTTCAGATGCTCTTTTCGCCAATTCTTTTACATCTTCAAGCCTTACCGCATTCACATCTTTTTCAAAATCATAAAATTTTTCTGCATTTCCTAACAATTCATAAGACAACAAATAAACCATTAAAGAACGAGAATCCTCTAGGGCAATTTGATAGTTCCCTATTGCTTGCTCCTTCGCCTGTTTCAACTCCAATTCATCAATATTCTCTGCAACATCTTTAAACTCTTTGATTATCAATTCTTTAACTTTTTCCACATTTTCTTTCATCGTTCCAACAAATATATAATTGAACGCGTATTTTTTTCTTACCACAGAACCTCCTTTAACGCTGTAGGCAAGATTTCTTTTTTCTCTTATCTCTGAAAACAATCTAGAAGAAAGGCCGTTTGCCATCAATGTATTCAAAAGTGTCGCAGCATTATTTTTTGGATCGTCAGCTAAAGGGACGTGGTATGCAAAAACAAGATTGGCCTGGTCTATCCCTTTTCGTTCTTCAATACGTTTTTCTATTTTTTCTTTCACTTCTATTTGTTTTATTTCTCCTTTTTCGGTTCCAAAATTCTTCTCAGCAAATGACACTAATTCAGAAAAATCTGCATCCCCAACAACACACAAAATCATATTGTTCGGCTTGTAAACCTCGTTGAACGTTTCAATCATCTTTTCTTTATCAATAGATTCCATAGATTCCACAGTACCAATTACTGGAATTCCAAAAGGCTCTTCATAAAGATTCTTATGTATTTCCTCAAAAACATAATGCATTGGATTATCTTTGTAGAGTTTCATTTCTTCAAAAATAACCTTGCGCTCTTTCTCTATTTCTTTTTCGTCGAACAACGGATTTTTAACAATATCTGATAATACATCTAATGCAACATTCAAATGTCTTGAAGGCATCTTACACCAAAAAGCGGTTATGTCTTCATCAGTAAATCCATTTAACTCTCCACCTTTTTTTTCTATCTCTTCAGCGATTTGCTTTGCTGTTCGATTCGGCGTTCCCTTGTACAACAAATGCTCAATAAAATGAGATATTCCTTTTTCTTCCGCAATCTCGTTAATTCCTCCTTGTCTAACTGCAAAAGCCACACTAACGACAGGTACTTCACGCTTCTCAAAAATCACCGTCATTCCGTTTTTCAAAACTTTTCTAAAAAATCGAGGTTTCATAATTAAAATAAAGTTCAAGGTTATTTAAAATTAATCAATATGCACTATCTTCATACTCTTGTTCTGAACCTAGTTGCTGTACTAAAATAAAAATTATAAATCCTATTGCAAGAATCAATGCAAATGCAAACAAAACATAATATGCTTCTGCTAAATAATCTGCATTGCTTTTTTCTTCATCTCCCTCCACACCTGCGTTTCCTGCACTTTCCTGTGTACTAACTATATAGAAAAGAAATCCTGCCGATAATAAAACTATCAAAAACAATATCCAAAATGCCTTTGCCATCTTCTATTAAAATATAAACCAAATAACAAGTCCTGCAATTACCACTACTGCCAAAACTATCAAAAGCCACATCCACCATTTCATTTTCTTTTTTGGTTTTTGGCCAGGCATGGTTTGTCCCATTGCTTGCCCTCCTTGGGGTGCTGGCTGCTGAGCAGGCTGAGCTTGTCCAGCCGGAACATTTCCTGCAGGTTGTTGTGTCGGTTGTTGTGTTTGTGCCATCTTAACCTCTGTTTTATAGTTCAATTAATAAAAACAATATTATAAATCTTACTTATTCTCAAAAATTAAAAAACGTTCCTCAGCAATTTCAAAATCCCTCAGCAATTTAAAGTTATGTTTTAAAAATCTCAAGAACCATGTCCTTTTTGCCCAAATTTTATCTCTTTTAACCATACTTTTCAAAGGAAAGCTCACTACAAAGCGTTCAACATCTTCTCTTAAACTTAAAATAAGTTTTTTAGAATAATTCCTCTCCAAGGATTCTAAAGAATCAATAACTTTCAAAAGGAAAACAACCCTTGGCTTTTTTGTTTTCTTGACTATATGTAAAACCTTTTCCAAATTCATCAGGCTTTCATGAAACACTCTTCCTTGAATATTTTTTCTTTCAAAAAAAGCATTTGTCTTCTTCACAAACTGCCCTATCGCTTCAACACCCACATAACCCACCCTAAAGCCAGCCTCTTTGAAAAATTCGTAAGAAAAACCATTAACTCCACAACCCAAATCCACAACACTTAATTTTTTATCTTTTGGTAAACCCTCCAGAACTCTTTCATAAATCTCTTTGTAACTTGAAAAGCGCTCTCTTGTTGACAAGTGTTTTTTCAAAACCCATTCTTTTTTCGGATTTTGTTTAACTAATATTTTTCTAGATCCAAAACTAGAATAATTTTCCATGAGGAACCTTCTAACCAGTTTCACCCTCTCAGAATCAGAAAGCTCTTTGGTTTGAAACTTTTCCAAAACGCGTTTGACATCTACAAAAGGAAGTTGAGAATACTCCTTCTTTTTCATTATTTTCCGAATAATCTCTTTTTCATCCATAAATATTTTTAAGCCACCTTCATTTATAAGGTGTATGCCAATAAACGCGCATCCTGACTATCTTGCAGCAGAAAAGGAGTATTTAGCTGCGCAAACCCTTGAACAAAAAATTGAAAAGCTAAAAAAGATGATTTCTTTGGCTCCAAGCCACAAGGGTGCGGAGAACCTTAGGGCACAACTAACGACTCGTTTAAAGAAACTTCTTGCTCAACAAGAGCGTCGAGAACGCGCAGGCAAGCCAAGCAAAACAGGCATCAAAAAAGCCGACATGCAGGCAGTTATTGTGGGTTTCTCAAACACTGGAAAATCTACATTGCTAAAAGCGCTAACAAATGCTGAGCCAGAAATTGCAAACTACAGGTTCACCACAAAAGAGCCAGTAATAGGGACTTTAAAACACAACAACGTTAGCATACAGATAATAGAAGTCCCTGCATCCGAATCAGAATTTTATGATCGCGGAATCGTTAATACTGCAGATACAATTCTAATTCTTGTGAACGACCTGAAACAAATAAAAAAAATTCAAGAAGATCTGGACAAAGCGTTAGGAAAACACATAATCCTTTACGCCCTCTCAAAAAATGATGATAAAAGAAAAATATCTGCAAATCTTAAAAGCAATAAATATAATTTTGTTGTTGTTGATTTAAATTCAAATAAAGGATTAGAAGAACTTAAAGACAAACTCTTTCAAAGTTTTGATAAAATACGTGTTTACACAAAAGAACCTGGGAAAGAACCAGACAAATCCAAGCCAATTGTGCTTGATAAAAATTCTACAGTCGAAAAAGCGGCCGAAAAGATACTTCATGGCTTCAGTAAAAAGGTTAAAGAAGCTTTCATTACCGGCCCAAGCAGTAAATTCCCTCACCAACGCGTTGGCTTAAAACACAAACTTAAGGACTTAGATATTTTAGAACTGAAAACCAAATAATAAAACTATTTCCACTGTTTCCTAATGGGGGCAATGATTTTCTCCAAATATTCTGCAACAGCATTTTTTAAATCTTGTGCGTGAAGCTCGCCGCTTTCAAACGCTTTTTCCAACTCTTTATAATTTTCAACATTCAAAATCCCGCCAAATTTCTCTGGACGTTTGATATCAATTTTATCAAAAACGGGAAAAACAACGAGTTTGGCTATAGATAAAACAGGATTGTTCTTAATGTCTCCTTGTTTACAATATGCCTTATCGACTTTTTTCTTGATATCTTTCTTGCTATCCCGTATCGAAATAAAACTATTTTCAACAGAACTAGACATTTTTGTCCCCGGACCTTTCAAACCAGGAATTAAAGGCGTGTAAACATAAACTGCATCTTGCAAATCTATCTCCGAGCCCTCGTCTATTCCCAACATATATATTTTTCTTTGATCACTTCCTGCAACAACAAAATTCGTTTTCAGATATTTGACATCGGCAACTTGCATTAAGGGATAAATAACCTGTGAGATTTTTGCATTCTCAATATCTCTTGCAACTTGTTGCATGCTTCTAACTCCTCTATTAATTGTAACCTTCAATGCCAGCTTCAAAATATCTTCCATATATTCAGGGGTTTTTTGGTAACTAGTACCGCGAACAATTTCTGCATCAAGCCCCACAGAACTGAAACCACGTTGCCATTGTTTTAATTGTTTGTTCACAAAATCCCAATCTCCTTTTTTATTCAGCCAGGTATGCCAATCTGCCAATAAAACTTTAATTTTAATTCCTGCTTTTTGCATATCTAAAAGCTTAATAATTGTAACTAAATGTCCTAAATGTATTTCTCCGCTGCACTCATACCCGCAATAAACCACTCCTTTTTTCACAAACTTTTCAATCTTGTCTTCATTGATTATCTCTACAGCATTTCTTTTAACCAACTTCAGACGCTCTTTTGTTTCCATGTAACACATAAAACATTATTAATTATTAAACTTTATTGTTTAAAATTAATAATCAAAAAATTCACTTCCGGAATCCTGCCCTAAACTTGAACCATTTCCTGTGCTTGCTTGTGCTTGTCCTGCTTCTTGTCCTGCTTGAGTTCCTGAGGTATTTCCTTCTCCTACGTTTGTAGCGCCAGCAGCACGAGCCTGACTAAATTCTTCTCCTTTCCCTATACTATTGAAAGCTTGTTGAAGTCCTTCTCGCGCTTGTTCTGATGTTTCACTCATTACTCTTTGTAATGTTTCGTTTGCAACTTGCTCCCCTCTTGAGGGATCTATTTCCCTTAATGCGCTGACAGATTCTTCTCTTCCTCTCGCACTATTTTCCATCGCTCTTTCTATTGCTCCTTTAGCTTCTTCAGGAACCTGCTCCAAAACACCCGCAAGAACAATTAAGTGGTGCGTGGTTTGGTTTACAATCCTTTCAGCAACCTCTCCTCTTTCAGTATTTTGGGCTCTTTCTTGAAGCCTCTCTAAATTTCTTTGATATAAACCTAAAGACCTATTTGCTGCTTTTTCATCTCCTTTTTCTGCCATTGCTATTGTTTCCGCAGCTTTTTCATTTGCTAAAGATTCAGCACCTTGAAAACCGTCAAAGATTCTGTCTAAAAAATAAAATGCGCTGTCAGGAGTAATTCCAGGATTTCCTATATCTTCTGCGGTTTGCGCGCCTACAAGGCCCATCGCAAATAAACCGAATGCAGAAAATACAACGAATATCATCAATTTATCCATGAGCAAATAAGAGAACAGATCTTTATAAATCAATCTTTTTTTAGAAATTCTTATTAATGTTAAAAACCATACATAGTAATGCTTATAGAGATTTTTCTATGGCTTCTTCTCGGAGTTCTTTTTGGCACATTTACAGGCCTCATCCCTGGCATCCACGTGAACCTTGTGGCTCTTATTGTTTTGTCCCTCTCTGTATCATTGTTCTTTTCTCTCAATCCGGTCCTTCTTGTAGTTTTTATTGTTGCTATGGCAATAACCCACACCTTTTTAGATTTCATTCCAAGCATTCTTCTCGGCTGTCCCGACACAGATACAGAACTCTCCATTCTTCCAGGACACGAACTCCTTAAACAAGGCAAGGGGCACGAAGCCATCTCTCTAACTTGTTATGGGAGTTTTGCAGCAATTCTGCTTTTAATGATAATCGCTCTTCCATCAATATTTCTCATAAAAAAAATATATCCATATGTCTATTTCTTAATTCCCTATTTTTTGATTTTTATCTCAATGGTTCTCATTTTATTAGAAAAGAATAAGACTAACGCATTATTTGTGTTTCTTCTCTCAGGAATTCTTGGCTGGAGTGTTTTAAATTTCGACTCTCTTTCCTTAACTTTTTTCAAAGAGCCCCTTTTGCCCTTACTTACCGGGCTCTTTGGAGCTTCAAACCTTTTTCTAAGCATAAAAAACAAAACCAAAATTCCTAAACAAAAAATTTCAAAAACACACTTCAAAAAAACATTTTTTAAACCCATCTCTGGAGCATTGATTGCTTCTCCGCTTTCAAGCTTCCTTCCTGGATTAGGAAGTGGTCAAGCGGCAATCATTGGAAATCTAATCTCTAAAACGGACAGACGTGGTTTCTTGGTTCTATTGGGAACGACAAACACTTTAGTCATGGGCTTTTCTTTCATAACATTTTACATTGTTGGAAGGACCCGCACAGGAGCCGCAGTAGCAATAAAAGAAATTTTAGGAAGTTTTAATTATGAAATTTTAATTCTAATTCTCTCCATTATTTTAATTACAGGAATTATTTCTTTCTTCCTGGCCTTAAACATCTCAAAACTCTTATCGGCAAGAATCCATAAAATAAAATACTCAAAGCTTTCATTGGCAACATTAATCTTTCTCGCCATCATCGTCCTTCTGGTTTCAAAACCCTTTGGGTTTCTGGTCTTGATTATTTCCACACTTACAGGAATTTATTCAATAAACCTCGGCGTTAGAAGAACACAAATGATGGGTTGCTTGCTTCTACCCACAATTATTTTTTATTTGTTTTGATTCAACCAAACCACTCCTGCAAATTCTTTTGCTCTTCGGGTTCTTTTCCAAAAACAGAATCTAATTGGCGTTTTGTTATTTCGAGGCTCTGAACAAGATATTTTGACAAATGGTACTTATTTGCAAGAGAAAGCGCAGGTTCAAGATATTTTTTAATTCCTCCCTCATGCGTTGTGAAAATTATCTTTCCTTTTTTACATTTAGGACATTTTCCGTTTAAAGGAGGACGCCTCATAGTTTCATTACACCCTACGCAACGAAACGTTTGCATAGAAAATTGTCTAAGATTTCCACGCATATCTCTTAAAAAATGACGTTCAATTACCAGCCTTGCTGTTTCAGAAGTGTTTGCTGCTCTTATCTTCTCAACAAGATTCATTTGATGCTCGACTTTCTCTTGCATTGTTGCTAAAATCTTATAATTTGAACACGTTACTCCTCTGTTAAAATTTTTAGTGTTATGTGTAAATCCCATATTGACAAAAGGGTCTTTGCCGTCACGCAAAGCTTTTCTTACATCATAAATTCCTTCCACCTCTGAAGAGTGTTTCCCTTGTTCTGCTTTTTGGTAAAGTTCTAAAGGATACTCCTTTACAAGCTCAAAATCAAGAATTTGGTCATCGACTTCTCCCGCATCTATTTTTGCATTCAAAACTAAAGGTGCATCCTGGGTTCCCCCCCTATGTCCTGGCAAAAATTCTCTCGAAAAATTCAAAAGCACATCTCCTAAAAGCATTACCGCGGCTTCATCTCCATCACAATCTCTTCTTATTGCAGCATGCATATATGGGCTTGCAAACAACCCTAACGCATTACTAAAACCAATAATCCTGCAAACAACTCCTGCACAATTATGGGGCGCCATACATACCCCTAAATGACCTGCCAAGTCCTCTCTTTTTTTAACATTATAATAACTAGGCAAGCCATAAAACCTCTCTAAAAGCTCATCTGTAAAACTTGAAATATTCATGAAAATCTTGTCTGCACGAGCCTCGGGGACTTCTGACGGGCTAGGTAAAATAACATCGTGAGGCATCAATTCCAAGATTTGCTCTTCATCCTCTAAGGGTTTTCCGTTAATGTCCTCGTCATATCCTAACTCTTTTAGTTTCTCTATACTAATAGAAATTTCTTTGGGTTTGAAGGAAACAATTGGTAACTCGGTAGCATCAAACCTGACTGTGCCGTCTTTATTTACTTGTAAATCGAAAGCAGAACGAAGTATCCCTTTTCCTAAATTTTCAACAATGTGGCTTTCCGAACTCGTGCCACGAATTCCCTTAACCAATTCAGGAATATCTGAATCTAAAAGCCCTAAATTCTTAACCGCAATATCAAAATACTTCTTTATATCTATTTTTTGATAATATGAAGAAAAAGAACTCTCCGTATGTTCCTTACATTTATTTTCAAAAACCTCCCTGCATTTACGACAATAAAAACGTTTTTCTGTTTTTTTTCCGCACGATTCACAACTTCTAAAGATGGTTTCTTCTCCACAATCATTACAATAATATGTGGGGAATTCTCCCAAAACATAACCTTTTTCGCAAGCTTCATTGACGCTTCTCATTCTTCCTCCTTCTTTTCCAACAACAAAAAGTGTGTTGGGACTCCCTGTAAGCTTTCTCAATTTTCCTTTTTCTGGCCGTCCCATCCTGGCGCCAATAAATTCTCCTGCTTTGTCTCTTATTTCAAATTTAGAATTTTCATTAACAATTTCTAAAACATTTTCTCTTTGAATTTTAAGTTTTTCAATCTTTTCTTTAATATGTTCAGAAAAAACATCTTTTTCTAACCCCAAATTAACAAACAATGCTTCTGCCTCTTTCTTCCCCACCACCAAATTTTCAATAAATGCCTTATGGGGAATTCCTAAAAGTTCTAACGCTCTTTTTCCTTTTGTAAATTCTTCTTGCTCTTTTTTAGAATACGGAAAAATTAGCTTCCCTTCTTCCCGTTTTGCTTTTTTCATCCACTTCAACAAATCTAAAAATTGTTCTTTCTCAATTTGGCTCCAATAAAAAATGTGGCTGGGGTACAAAGAAACATCATGCTTTTTAGAAATTTCTATTGCTTCTTCTAAATCCACTTCAAAAACATTTATCCTTTTTTCTTTCTCAGAATCTTTCTCTCTCAACTCTAAGCCCCAAATCTCTTCTACATATCCTGGACGAATTAGTTTAGCATTTCTATTGACCACGTCGCTAAACGGGAAAAGTATATCTCCAAGATAAAGAATCTCTTCTACATCAGGATAAAGTTTCTTCGCTTCTTTTTCATCTTTAACCTTTATTACGCTACCATTAAACATCTTGACTATTGGGCCATCTATACTGTCACAGGCAGTTACTACTCCTCCTTTGGTTGGTTTTTCCACTTTTAATTGGGTTCCTGTTGCAATAAAATCATCTGTTATTGCCATTGTCGCAGGATGTAAAGAAAACGCGCTAAACCCACTAACCCTTGATCTCCCATATCTAAACCTAAATGCCCCTGACTCTCCAGGGTGCCCAAACACAGGTCTCCCTGCCACGATGTCTTTTATGTATGTTGGAGAACTGTCTGTTTTTCCTTTATCTCTTTTTTCATGCAATTCAATATATTCGTCAAGAAAATCGAAACCCGTAGACTTTATGCCGTCTTTTTTTGCCTTGTTCAACAAACGAAATCCTTTTGCAGCCTTCTGTGCTAAACCTTCTGAAAAAATAAGGCACATTCCTCCCCTAATATAATTTGTTTCAATCCTCTCCAAGTTTTTATGGTTTGAAACTTCTTTCTTCGTTGTAGGTTCTCCCGAAATCTGAATGGGGAGATTCTTAGCCAAAAAAAGCGCTTCTTCTTCTGTAGGCATATATTGTAAATTCGTTATGCGATCATGATAATCTAAATTTTCAACCCAGTATCTCCTTATTTCTTCCTCGCTGGGATCGTATTTCGCATACCCAAATATTTCTCTTAGGTAATCTATAATCATCAAAACAACACAGCTTGCAGTCGTTCCTGCACTGCGTATTGGCCCAGAAAAAAATGCTTCAATATATTCCTTTCCATCGCGTGTCTTTTTCAAGTCAAGCTTTGTTAATCCTTCAATGGGGCTCGAAACCACACCCAAAGTGATATATGCAAAACCGATCCTGGTTCCTGCTTCTATTGCTTCCAGCAACGAAGAAAATTTACAATACTTCTGTTTTGCAACTTCCTCTGCGATTACAAAGGCCACCGTAGTGTCAAGCTTCCCATATTTTTCTTCCAATTCTAGAATACGTTTAACAATCCCCGAATCTTCCATCTGTGGATAAACTGCGGCAATCAGCCCCACCACTTTTTCAGCCAAGCTCCTTGCAAGAGGAATTTCGACTTTGTCCACAGGGTCTAAACCCTTGCCTCTGGCAACATTTGCCCAATCATAAACCTTATTCGTTTCTCTTTCAATCATCTCAAAATATTTTTTTGTGTTCATTCTTTTAAATGTTTCAAGAATTCATTTAATTCTTTTATTTTAATGATGTTTTCATGTTCACTATGTTTTTTGTTCCACGGCTTATCAATCAAAAATACTTTTATTCCCTTTTCTGCACAATTGAGCGCATAATCCGCATTATCTTCAACCATTATTTCAATTCCTAGTTCCTCGCAAATTTCTGATTTTGTTTTTCCTCCTTGCATGTCTTCAGAATGAATTATTTCAAAATTTTGGTTAGGGAAATATTTGGCAAAAAACCTTTTTGTATCTTCTTTAAATTCTTGTGGACGAGAAGTGATGAAATACAATGTGTGTTTTTCATAAAGAACTTCCAACACTTCTTTTACTCCATCTATCAAATCAATCTTTTCAAAATGTTCTGATTGTTGGAAGGCCATTATCTCTGAAATACTCTCTTCTTTTGAAGAATGAATCTTTGTTTTCCATAAATAATAATTATTGATGTCTTCTAGAGTAAATGAAGTTTTATTTTTATTATTAGAATAATCTAAGAAATGTTTCATAAAATTGGCAACTACCTCGTCTATATCCAGCCCTATTTTTTGTTCATCTTTTATTTTCATTTTCACTCAAAATCGAGCAGTTTCACCGCCCGTGTTTTTAAATTTACCATTGGAACTTTGCAAAAATCTGGTTGGTTTCCCTTGCGTTTCTGGAACTCTGTTTCTCTCTCCCATGCCGCATTAGAAATAGTTAAAATATTATTGTAGTTTTTAATGCCGCATTTATGGCTATGTCCCGAAACAAAAATGTCCGGTAATTTATCTATTGTCAATTGGTCTTCACCCATGGGAAGGGTCTGAGTTGAACCAAAAGCAGGAGCCAAATGCCTATACTTCAAAAGATATTCCATAATTTTTTCTGGGGCGTTCATTCCTCCGCCTTTCATCAAAGAAGGCACATTATTGGCATAATAAGGATAAGAAAAACCATGATATGTTAAAACATCAAAACCCTCGAATCCTTTTTCCTCTGAACTCCCTATGTTAGTATATGCGGGATTTCCTGTCAAAATAACGTTTTTAAGATTATAAAGGGGCCACGCATATTTCTCATCTAAAACAGGCTGGGGCTCCATTAAACGAACCCCATCATGATTCCCTGGAGAGATGATTATTTTTATATCACTTTTAATCTTTCCAAACATCTCCGATAAGCCTTGAAATTGGCTTTCCAAATCTTTAAGCAGAAGTTCTTTCTTTTGCCCAGAATACACTCCGACTCCTGAAACAACATCTCCTCCAACAAAAAGATATTTTATTTTATTTACTTCCTCCCTATCCAAATTTCCATTGCCCTTCCCATTAAGGTAATCTATGAATTTATCAAAATTTTCTTGCATAAATAGCTTGCTACCATAATGTAAGTCGCTAATAAATATTGCACTTTCGTCTACAGGGCTATGTTTCTTTTCTTGGATTCTCGCCTCGGGCAAAACAATATTATTAACAAAAAAAATTTCTCTATCTCCAAAACCAGTAAAACCCACCACTGCATCCAAAGGCATTTCTTCAGCCAATTCAAACAATTCCGATTTATTATTGTTGACAAGAACACGTATTTTTCCGGTGAGATCTTCAACCTCCAACAACAAATTTTTATTTTTTGTGATTCTCTTCTCAGAAACCATCCCTATAATAGAAATCTTTTTTCTTTTATCTGAAAGTTTATTTATAGAAACAAGATTTTCTAACTCTCTTCTATCTTGCAAAACATCTTTTAACTTGACAAATTTATCTCTAAGGGTGTCAACAAAATCTTTTACTCCAATATCTCTTTTAGGCGCAGGAGATTTGGAAAGCACTTTTACTCTCACATCAGAGATTCTTTCAGTAGAAACATTTTGTGGGTTGTTTTTTTCAACATTTTTTGAAGAAGTGACTTCTTTAGAAATTTCTATCTCTAATCCAAGACGTATTTTTAATTTCTCTAATTTTTTTTGCTTATCTTCTGGCAATCCCGTAAAAACCTTATGTGCCTGTTCTTTATTCTCATGGAAAACCTTTTTTGTTATTATTTTAGAAGACGTATGTCTCTTCAACTTATTTAGGAGGAGTTTTACAGATTCCAAATCCTCGCTTTCTTCACTGAGCAAACTTAAAACTTCTGAATCTAAAAGGATGCCTTCTTTTAAAAATAAATTCAATATTTCTTGTTTGTTCATGAATATGATTTAATTATATCTGATAGACTCTTTAATGATTTCTTTCGCTTTCTCTACGATGGGTTTTGCAATTGCTAATTTTATTTCTCTCATCCTTCCTCCACGTCCTTTCGAAACAACACGGACATTTATGATTCCCAACATATCAAACTCTTGAATAATATCTCCTACACGTCTTTGGGTTAAAACACTCTCTTTATTTCTCAAACAAATATCTTGGTAAAAGTTGTAAACATCTCCTGTGAATATAGGGTCTCCTTTGTTTTTTTCCAAAAGACTTATTATTGAATATAACACATATTGGAATTGTTTGGGTTCTGTCTTGATGACATCTAAAATTTTATCTTTTTCTATTTTTGTGTTCGCTTCATCTATGTGTTTAAGTTGTATCCTCTCACTCGCGTCTCTCTCAGCAAGCTCCCCTGCAATCCTTAACAAATCCAGTGCGCGTCGCGCATCCCCGTGTTCTCTTGCCGCAAAAGCAGCGCATTTTGCAACAACTCCTTCTTCCAAAACTTTCTCTTTAAATGCCTCTTTTGCCCTGCTACTAAGAATTTCCTGCAGTTGTAAGGCATTGTAAGGAGGAAACACTATTTCTTCTTCAGAAAGAGAGCTTCTGACTCTTGGATCTAGATTATCTAAAAAAGTTAAATCATTACTTATACCTACTAAACAAATTTGTGTTTTAGATAATTCTGAATTGAGTCTAGTAAGATTATATAAAAAGTCGCTAGAAATCTTTTTCACTGCTTGGTCTATCTCATCTAGAATCAAAACTAAGAACTGTTTTTCGCCATCAATCAATTCAATAAATCTATTATAAACTGCTTCTGTAGGCAAACCTGTTTCTGGAACACTCCCTCCCAATTTCCTAATTAATTCAGCTAATATACGGTACTCTGTATCAGAAACCTTTCTTAATTTACAATTAAGATATTTTATTTTCAAATCAAAATCTGCTTCTTTTTTCTTTCTTTTCAAAAGCTCTTCCTTAATATGGGATATAGAAAGCGTTTTCCCTGTCCCTGTTTTTCCATAAAGAAATAAATTACTTGTGCGTTCTCCTCTCAAAACCGGTGCAAGCACTGATGCTATTTGTTTTATTTGATCATTTCTATGAGGTATCTCTTCAGGTTTGTGTTTTGTTTGTAAAACAGATTTATTTTTAAAAATCTTATTTCCGTCAAAATTCTCAAATATTTGATCTAATTCACTGCTCATCTCTTGCCTCCTTTTAAATTGTTTTCAGCAAAGGTCCTCTAAAACAAGTTCAAAACCCCACACCTTAATTTCGAGTGGAAATTGTTCCTTATGCTTCGAACATTAACGAGAAAAACTCTAAAGATTATATAAAAGATTACCACCACTAAAAAAGAAAAACACCTTAATTTCGAGTGGAAATGTAAATTAGCTAAAAGTTGCTCTACTACTACTACTATAATATATATAATATATAATATAAAAATTTATAAATAAAAATTAAAATTTGAAAAAATCAAAACTCTTTAAAAAGCTTTCCAGACGAAATGTAGGTGTGAGTGCGTGTTTTTAAATTTAGACATTACCTCATCATCATTTTATTATTATTATTATTATTATTATTATACTTTATTAATAAAAAATTAAATGTTAAAATTTCATATCCTCTCATATTTCTTTTCATATCCTCTCATATAGATACAACGTCACAGAAAACTTTATATATCATTTTCTTCTCGGTATGATATGCAACAAAGTAAGAACCCTTTTAGTGCACTTCTCGGAAAGATGATAGTAACTAAAGAAGGAAAGCGTTTAGGTTTTGTTAAAGATATTACTTTTGAAACTCGTTCAGGAGAATTAATTAGTATAGTTGTAAAAGATTCTACGCCTTACACAAAAAACCTTAATTTAGAAAGAACAGGGAATAAAGAACTCTTAATTCCTTACAGCGCAATAATTGCTATAGGAGATTTTGTGATTGTTTCGGAAGAAGATCTGATTTAATTCCTAAAAACAAACAATATAACCTATTTTTCATAAAAAACTTTAAAAACTGATTTCTGATTACTTTGATATGAGATTAATAGGATTTAACTTTAGTAAGATAAGTGCTGAAAAATTTAAAGGAAAAAAAGGAGAAAAATTAAAAATAAATACAGATATGGATATAGAAGACATATCTAAAATGGAAGAAAACCTGTTAAAAGGAAAAGAAGAAGTAATAAAGGTAGATTTTTCATATATCATAAACTATAATCCTAATTTCGCAAAAATAGAGCTGAAGGGAACGATGCTTTTCTCAATAGATCCAAAAGAATCAAAACAATTGTTAAAAGAATGGAAGAAAAAGAAAATGCCTGAAGATTTTAGAATTGGCGCATTCAATATAATATTAAAAAAGGCCTCTTTAAAGGCATTAGAAATGGAAGATGAGTTAAACCTGCCTTACCATGTACCTATGCCTTCCTTTAAAAGACAATCTAAATAAATCCTTCTAGAAAGTAATTTAAAACAGAATAACTTCTCTTTTTTATGAAAATCTCTGAAGAAAAGAAAGAGAGGATTTATGAACAAATTCTGGCACATCTTTATTCTGTTTCCCCCAAACCACAATTCACCTCTCATATAGCTCAAGAAATAGCCCGTGACGAAGAATTTACTAAAAAACTTCTTTTTGATTTAAAGAAGAAATTTTTGGTTAAAGACATACGCAAAAACCCTAAAGGCAAAGAGTATTCAAGAAGAATACGTTGGCAATTAACCAAAGAGGCATATAAAGCATACAAACAACATAACCTTTAGAAAACGTTAAATCTTTTATACTAAATCAAATTGAGATAAACAATATAATCGCAAAATGAATGAAGATAAAATAAAAGAGGCGTTCAATAAAGTAAGAAAAGATATGGATGCCTTAAACAACCAAATAAACAATCTTAGACAAGAAACCCTAAAAATAACCGAAATTCTACACCAAATTGTTGGAAATGAGGCTAAAAAAGAGTCTGAACACCCACTCCCTTCTTCGACACGAAATCCTCAAAATCAGACACCTTCGACACATACTTCGACACATAAACACCCTTTTAAGCCCTTAAAACACCAAAATATAGGTATTTCCACACGAAATGAAGGGGCTTCGACAGACAGACAGACAGACAGACAGACAAACAGACACACCCTTATTTCCACTGGAAACCCTCCAGATCCTACCTCCACAGAGTCTAATAGTCAAACTCTCAGAGTTTTGCCTCTTGAAGAAAAAAACTCATCAAACCAAACAGAAGATTCCTTAAACTCTATAGATAATGCGGCAAGAATTTTAGATTCGTTGGACAATGTAAAAAAAGAAATAAGAAAAAAATTTAAGCGTTTAACAGATCAAGAACTTCTCGTATTCTCGACATTATATCAGATAGAAGAGGAAGACGGCCATGCAGAGTATAGTACTATTTCAAATAGATTGAACCTCTCAGAAAGTTCCATAAGAGACTATGTTAGTAGGTTAATCAAAAAAGGAATACCCGTCGAGAAAACCCGTGTGAACAATAAATTCATACACTTAAACATTTCAAAAAATCTAAAAAAAATAGCTACTCTTCCGACAATCTTGCGATTAAGAGACCTTTGAAATTAAGTTAATCTGTTCAACGAATAACTAATCAAAATAAGCTTCGCTAAACCTTTTTCTTTTCGTCGACACCGTCAAACCCTCTTTTTTAGCCTTTTTAGGCCCTAAAGACCTCCCTTTATTTTATCTCACTTTTCTCTTTTTGAAAAAACACTCTCTTTATTTTACGCCTTTTCCACAAAAACACTCTTTTCCCCTCACTTTTTCTATCCAAAAAAGAATTTTTAATAAAAATTTAAAGATTTCAAAAAAACTCTACGCGTATTAACTCTCACTTTTTGTTTTTTTGAAGCATAAAAACACTCTTTTTACGCCCTTTTCAACCTTTTTTATTCTTTTTATCATTCTTAACTCTCACTTTTGCCTTTTTCATGAGTTTTTCTTTAATCTCTTCGGGTATAAATAATCTTTTTCGACCATTTTCCTCTAAGAGCTCATCTATTAAACCCTCACTCTTCTGCCTTATAGAATTAACCTGACCCCTAACAGTAGACCTCTCCTTTCCCAACATAGCAGATAAATCATCATAACTTAGCTTTATATCCGAATTAAGAAGTATCCAAAGCAATGCTTTCTCTGTTGATGAAAATTGGTCAAAATTGGGTGTTTGGACAGCTGTTTGGACAGCTGTTTGGACAGCATAAACAGGTGTTTGTT
>CAZHCJ010000002.1:0-83766 GCA_964530945.1 Candidatus Woesearchaeota archaeon
CTTTAGATACTCCTGCAGACATAAACGCAGGAGACATAACCGATGATGGAACATACTTGTTAGCGACCAATTATTCGATACTTTTAGCAGCTTACAATTCAACAGATTTTGATATAAATGATTATTTGCTTGAAAACAATCGAAGTTTGGTTGGAAACTTCTCTGCAAATGATTTTTGTGTTGGAAGTAAGTGTCTTGCAGGATTGACTTTTGAAGAATCAAACTGGAATGCAAACTACTCCGAGTTTTTAACACATATAGATTGGGCGACAGCAATGAATGGGACACTGGCACAAACCGCAACAATATTGGGATATGATTATTACAATTCAACCAACCTTCCTACAGTGAATGGGGGAAATATGGAATATTTTGCAGCTACGAAGAATGGGGCTCAAACGATAAGTGGGGCCTTGACAACCTATGCTAATCTTACTGACTGGTCACAATTACATTCGGATGCTGCGTTTACTTTCGATGCAACAAGCGGTGTGTTGACAATAAATGACGCTTCTCTTTACCAAGTTATAGTGGAAGTTTATGGTGGAGGGGCAAGAAATAGAAATGAATTAAATGTTATTGTTGCGGAAAATACAGGAAGTGGGTTTGTAGGTAATCCTGATTTAAATTGGAGCGATTATGTTACTCGTGACGCTTCCCAAGATAATGGAGGAATTACTGGTTCTTATGTTAAGGAATATGCTGCAGGAGACCAGATACAGATTAGGGCTTTTTCTGTTGAAGACGGGGGAGACTTTATTGTTTCAAGTAACGAATCTAGGATTTACGCAGTAAAACTTCGTGGGGCAAAAGGAGATACAGGAGCGGCAGGAGTAGGAGTTCCCACAGGGGGAACTACGGGGCAGGCGTTAGTTAAAGCAAGCGATGCAGATAATGACACAGAGTGGGCAGATGTGATTAACTGGACGACAGCTTACAATGGAACTCTTGCTAAGACAGACGCTTCAAACACCTTCGGAGCATTCAATCAAACTTTCGATACGGATACATTGCATATTGCTTCAAACACAAATCGTATTGGTATAGGAACAACAAACCCTACAAACACTTTACATGTAAATGGCACAGCATTGATAAACGGAAGTTTAAGCTTGAATTCAAACAAGATAACTAATTTAGCAAATGGAACTGCAGCACAAGATGCAGTGACTTACAGCCAGCTTTTACATGTAAATGCAACAGGAGTAATTGCAGAAACAGACCCATTATGGACTGCAAACTACTCCGAGTTTTTAACACATATAGATTGGACGACAGCTTACAATGGGACATTAGCAAAGACAGACGCTTCAAACACTTTCGGAGCATTCAATCAAACTTTCGATACTGACACACTACATATAGCAGCAAACATAGATAGAGTAGGTATCGGAACGACGAGTCCCATAAAACCTTTATCTGTTGTTAATTCAACAGGAACAGAGATTCTTGTAGGAAGTACTAATACAGATACAAGTAATGATGAGTTCATAGGAGGATTGGCATTCCTTAATAGCGATACAAGTGCAGATAATCCACATTATGCAGGAATAAAAGCAAGAACTGCAAGCAGTTTTGGAGCGTTAGATTTAGAATTTTATTCTGGAGCTGGAAATTATGAAGCAAGCACGCCTCAATTAGTTATTTTAGATGGAGGAGAAGTCGGCATAGGAACCAATACTCCAGCAAACACACTAAATGTTATTGGTTCTTTGAATGTTACGAATAACACTCTTTATCCTGGATTGTTTTTGGACGCAAATAATAATTTTGGAATAGAAACCAATACTCCAGCAAACACACTTGATGTAAACGGAGGAATTGACGCGGATACGTTAAACACAGGACAAGGCGACAATGAACTTTATGCGATGAATCAAGACGTGACAACAAGCGACGAAGTGACTTTTGACACTGTGAACACTGGGCAAGGAGCAAATGAGCTTTATGATATGAATCAAAATGTTCAGACGACGGATGATGTGCAGTTTACTGGGATAGGTATAAACACAAGTTTGAGTGCCGGAATTGGTTTGGAGATTGAAGGGTATGAGGAAGCAATCAAAGTTACAGGAGTTGGAGCATCAGGATCTTCTTCGGGCTACATTACTTTTTATGACAGCGATGGCACTACACGTAGAGGGTATGTGGGAGATTATTCTACTGCGGGTACGGATGTTTCTTTAGTTGCAGAAACAGGAGACTTAATGCTTAGAAGTTCAAGCAATTCTGTTTATACAGAAGGTCACTTAAAACCCGTGAATGATGATGACGATAGATTAGGAAATAGTGTTCATCGTTGGAAAGATGTCTGGGCGGTTGATGGAACAATACAGACCTCTGATGAACGTTTTAAAAAGAACATTACGAATACAGATTTAGGTTTAGATTTTATCAGGCAACTTGAACCGGTATCGTATCGTTGGAAAGATAGAGAAAACTTTGGAAAAAGATATGGGTTCATTGCTCAAGATGTTGAAGAAATCCTCGATGGCAGGGAGTTTGACGGGCTGCGTTACGATGAAGAGTCAGATCGTTATAGTCTTATTTATACAGAGTTCATTGGACCCACTGTAAAGGCAGTTCAAGAATTAGACAATCAAACCCAAAATCAAGAAGTCAAGATAGAGCGGCTTGAAGCAGAAAACACCGCGTTGAAAAACCAACTTGAGGACATAAAGGCGAGACTATTAGCATTGGAAAGCAAATCTTAGTTTGGAAATATTTATAAATAAGATTATACTTTTTTAGTTAATAAATATTGTTAATACAATGGAAAAAATATTGAGAGCAAAGAAAATTGGAGGCTCAATAGGAATAATTATTCCTAGCGAAATTGTTTCAAAAGAAAGGATTCTTCCAGAAGATAGTTTAAAAGTTAGGATAGAAAAGACGGCTGACTTGAGCTTTCTTTGGGGCAAAGGAGAAGACATTAAGAAACCCACTGACAAGATAATGGAAGAAATTGATGAGGGAGAAGAATGAGTGAGGGATTGTTTTTTGACACTTATGCATTGGTTGAGATTTACAAAAAATCTCCAAATTACGAGAAGTACAAAAAATCCAAGATGATTCTAAACGATTTGAATATTTTAGAATTTGTTTATTTTTTGTTGAGAGAAGAAAGAAATGAGAACCTTAGCGAGGTATTTCAAAAACTTTCGAGATTCAGTGTTCCTTACGATGAGGAAATTCTTATTTCTGCGGCGAAAATGAAACACAAGTACCGAAAAGAGAAATTGTCATTTGTGGATTGTACGGGGTATTTCCTGGCAAAAAAGCACGGTTGCAAGTTTCTCACGGGTGATGAAAAATTCAGAAAAAAGGAAAATGTCGAATTTATCAAGGGATAGTTAGTAGAAGAACTTGTAAACACTTGTTTATTCAAATGGACAGGTGTGCAATAAAATGGACAGCGTATTGGAAATCGAAATTTGGAAAGCAAATCTTTATCATGATTAAATTTATTAACAAATTTTAACTCATTGTTAGATGGAGTTGAGAGGTATTTTTTTGGCATTGTTTTTTGTATTAGCAATTTTTATAATGCCTCTCGTTAGCGCAGACGTTATTTCTTTGAATTCTGGCGGAACAGGAAATATTATTCTCAACCCAGATTCTTATATAGAAAGTTTCTTTTTTAGCGGTGAAAGCGCAAGTGCGGTTTGTGGGAATGGAATAACGGAATCTGGAGAACAGTGTGACGATGGAAATACTGTAAGCGGAGACGGATGTTCAAGCACGTGTCAAACAGAATCTGACGATGGAGGAGATACTGGAGGAGGAGGCGGAGGAAGTGGAGGAGTTGTAATATCTGAAGACTTTAATATTACTCCCGAGCAATTTAATATAAATATGGAAATAAATACAAATGTAGAGAGAACCATCAGTGTTACGAATCTTGGAACAAACACCCAAACATTTGTCATAAATCAACAAAACCTGGATAATAATGTAATCATAGGCACGCAGAGTTTAACTGTTGCGCCTGGCGAAACCGAGACCTTTGATGTTATTTTTGTTGCGCCAAGTGAACCCGGGATAATTACTGGAAGGATATATGTGGGAGGAAAATCAGTTCTTGTTAGTTTAAACGTCCAAACAGAATTGTTGCTTTTTGATTCTAATATTGTTGTTTTAAACGATGATTATCAGGTTGAACAAGGAGGAGAGCTTAGGACGCTTGCCACATTAATTCCTTTTGGGGAAGATATAAGACTTGATGTAACCCTAGACTACGAGGTTAAAGATTATGATGGAAATATTTATTTTACAAAATCAGAACCAATACTTGTAACTCAACAAATGGATGTTCGGAGGAATTTTGATACAGGGAATCTTCCATTAGGAGATTACATTATCGGGTTGGAGATAGTTTATCCTAATGGGGTTGCACCCTCCAGTGCGCATTTTGAAGTCATAGAAAAAATAAGTTCAGACCTTTTCGGGAGAATTATATTATTCTTCTTGATACTTATCTTGATAGTATTGATTATGATTATTTTGGTAATAATAAAACGTAAGTTAGATGAAAGAAAGCGTGGCAAAGGCGTGCTTAAAAAATAATCTCATGAACTATAATACTATAGTGCATTATGGATACCACAATACAAGTAAGCAAAGATATTTTAGGAAGGCCGAAATCTATGAAATTAAGTAATGGGGAGAGCTAGAAAGAAATATTTTGGTTATAGGCAATTTAATAGAGATCTGAGGGTGGCTTATGTTAGAAGATTAGAATCGGTTTTTGGTAAGATAAAATTTTCTGAAGAAACAAAGAAAAATTTGGCAAAATATGAGAAAGATTTTGAAAATAAGCCATTAGATAAGTTTACTAGTTTGGAAGGAGTAAAAAAGGAACTGAAGATAAATGTATGAGGTTACATTTTATAATAAGGCAAAAAAGCAGATGAAAAAATTACTCTCTGAATTACAGGAAAGAATCATTTTTTTCTTTAGAAAGAATAAGAATTAGGCTGTATAGTTTTATTAAGAAAAAGCAAGGAACTCCTTATTTTTTATTACGTGTGAGCCACCATAGAAGAATCTCAGACATTAAAAATAAAAAATTGTTAATACTAGTTATTGAGATTGGATATAGAAAAAATATTTATAAGTAAACTTCACTGATTGAATGTATGTTAATAGGACTTGTGGGAAAGCCTTCAGCCGGGAAAAGCACGTTTTTCAAAGCTTCAACTTTGTCAGAGATTGAAATTGCGAGCTATCCTTTTACGACAATTAAGGCTAATCGAGGTGTTGGTTATGTAAAAGTCGAGTGCATTGAATCAGAGTTTAGTAAGAAGTGTAATCCCGCCCATGGATTTTGCATTCAAGGCAACCGCTTTGTTCCTGTTGAACTTATGGACGTTGCCGGACTTGTGCCTGGAGCTAGCGAGGGAAAAGGTTTAGGAAATCAATTCCTTGACGATTTGAGGCAAGCAGATGCTTTTATTCATATTGTAGACATATCTGGAAAAACAGATTCCGTAGGAAAACCAAGTGAGAACCATAACCCTGAACAGGATGTAGAGTTTCTTGAAAACGAATTGAATCGTTGGTATTTTAATATTTTAATAAAAGTTTGGAAGAATTTTTCTAAACAAGCAGAAACAGAAGGAAAAGCAGATGGCGGAGGGTTTGCCAAGGCTGTCGCGAAGCAATTTTCAGGATTGAAAGTTAAAGAGGAACATGTTAAAGGGATTTTAAGGAATTTGGAATTTAAAGAAAAACCTGTAAGATGGAAGGAAGAACAGGTTTTGGATTTTGCATCTAAATTAAGAAAAGTTTCAAAGCCAACAATAATTGTAGCGAATAAGATTGATATTCCTGGAGCCGAAGAAAATTATAAAAAAATAAAAGAACGTTTTGAAAAAGAAGGTTTTTTAGTTATTCCATGCAGTGCGGATTCTGAACTTGCATTGAGAGAAGCATCTAAAACTGGTTTGATAGATTACATTCCTGGAGAAAATAGTTTTGAGATTACGAAGGAGGGGAAAAGAGAATTAAATGGCAAGCAAAAAGAAGCTTTGGAGAGTATTAAGAAAAATGTTCTTCAACGTTTTGAATTCGGTACAGGAGTTCAAAAGGTTTTAAACAGCGCTGTTTTTGGACTTTTAAATTATATTGCTGTTTTTCCCGCATCAGCAACAAAGCTTGAGGATAGCAAAGGCCGTGTTCTTCCAGATTGTTTTCTTTTACCTAAAGGCTCTACAGCGCTAGATTTCGCGTATTTTCTTCACACAGATTTTGGAGATAATTTCATTAAAGCGGTAGATGCTAGGACAAAAAGAGCATTAGGAAAAGATTACGAATTGAAACACAGGGATGCTTTGGAAATTATGACTAAGTAAGATTTCTAAACAGAAATATTTAAATATGTGTCTACACATAAATATGTATGCCTAATATGACATTGTCAATTCCAAAAGAATTGAAGAGAAAAATGAAACAATTTCCAGAAATAAAATGGAGTGCGGTAGCGAGGCGTTCAATTAGAGAAAGAATAAATGATCTTGAAATGATGAATAAAATCGCATCCAAGAGCAAGTTAACAAAAAAAGACGTGGAAGAAATATCAAAAAAGATAAAAAGAAGCGCATCTAATAAATTTGATGAACTTAGTAATTGATACTAATATTTTCATTTCTGCTTTAATAAAAGATAGCTCAACAAGAAAATTGATTGTCAATTCCCCTTATAATTTGTTTATTCCAGAGCAAGAAATAATTGAAATAAAAAGATATGAAAATTTGATTTGTGAGAAATCTGAACAAACCTTAGGAGAAGTAAGAGATTTGATAAGAAATTTATTGAAATATGTAACAATAGTTAGAAATGAACTTTTATTGCCATATAAGAATAAAGCCAAAAAAATAATGGAGAACATTGATTTTAGTGACGTTCCTTTCATTGCTGTTGCGTTATATTTAAAATGTCCAATTTGGTCAGATGATAAATACTTTAAAAAACAAAAACAAGTTAAAGTTTTTACAACTAAAGACATTATAAACATAACAAAATAAAATGAAAATACATGTTAAGGTAAAACCAAATTCGGGAAACAGAGTGTTGAGAAAAAAGGGATAGATATATTGTTAGAGTTAAATCTAAAGCAAAAGAGAACAAAGTCAATGTTGAACTTGAAAAAGTTCTTACAGATTATTTCGGTAAACAAATAAAAATTACTTCAGGATTGAAATCTAAAAAGAAAATTGTTGAGATATGCAGAACATTGTAACGTTAAAGAGAGTTATAATCTCCAAGGCTAAAGACTATAATAACTTTATAGTGATGAAAAAATAGAAAGTTTTAAAAGCCCGTTCTTATCTCCAAATATATTAAGAAAAAATAATTAACACCACAATGACTCTTGAAGACCAATTAAATAAATTTAGAAGAGGAACAGTAGATATCCTCACAGAAGAAAAATTAGTTAGAAAACTAAAACAAAATAGGCCCCTTAATGTTAAATTTGGAGTTGATCCAACAGCTCCAGATATTCACCTAGGTCATACTGTGCCTTTACAAAAATTAAAACAATTTCAGAATTCAGGACATAATATTCAATTAATAATCGGGGATTATACTGCGATGATAGGTGATCCAAGTGGAAGAAGCGAAGCAAGACCTACCTTAACTAGAGAAGAAATAGAAAACAACATGGAGACATATCAAAAACAAGTCTTCAAAGTTTTAGATCCTAATAAAACTTCTTTAGTATATAATAGCCAGTGGTTAGAAAAATTTTCTGGAACCGATATCATTAAACTAGGTTCGAAATATACAGTTCAACAACTTTTGCAAAGAAGAGATTTTGGAGAGAGGATAAGGCAAAACAGACCTCTTTCCGTTACCGAATTATTATATCCTCTTCTCGTTGGCTATGACTCTGTACACCTTAAAAGCGATGTAGAAGTTGGAGGAACAGATCAATTATTTAATTTTATGGCAAGCAGAGAGATACAAAAAGCATATGGACAAGAACCAGAAGTAGTTATAACCCTTCCTTTGCTTGAAGGAGTAGATGGTGTGAAGAAGATGAGTAAAAGTTTTGGAAATGCTATAGGTGTAAATGATGATCCTAATGAGATGTACGGAAAAATAATGTCTATCTCTGATGATTTAATGTTAAAATATTATGAATTATTGTCTGAAACTTCTTTAGAAGGATTTCAAAAGATTAGAGAAGCCATCTCTTCTGGAAGTGTGAATCCTATGGAATACAAACAAAGATTGGCAAGGGAAATTGTTTCTAGATATCATGAGCAAAATCTTGCACTATCTGCTGAAGAAAGATTCAATTATGTGCATAGAAGAAAGAATGTTCCAGAGAAATTAGAAGAACAAGTTATAAAATATTCAACAAATGATAAAGAATTGTCAATTGTGAAAGTTCTTAGACAAATGGGAAGGATAAATTCTAATAGCGAGGCTAGAAGACTTATAGAGCAAGGTGGCGTGAGATTTGACGGTGAAACTATCCGTGATTTGAACTATATAGTTTCTCTTCAAGATGGCCAAATTATTCAAATTGGGAAAAGATATTTTAGAAAATTAAAATATGAAAAAGAGTAGGTCTAATAAACAGTTTTATAAATAATGCTCATCTAAATGAATTAAGATGAAATTCAAAGAAAAATTTGATCTAATAACAAGAAATTTGCAGGAGATAATAACAAAAGAAGAATTAGAAGAATTGCTGAAGAAGAAAAAAGAAATTTCTGTTTATTGGGGAACTATGCCTACTGGAAGCATATCTATAGCATATTTTTTCCCAATGTTAAAAATAGCCGATTTTTTAAAAGCAGGATTAAAAGTTAAAATTCTATTAGCAGATTTGCATGCAGCCTTAGATGGAGTTCCTTGGGAATTATTGGATAAAAGGACAGAGTATTATAAAAGAGCAATAGTTCTTATATTAAAAACAATTGGTGTAGACATAAAAAAACTTGAATTTGTTAAGGGGAGCGATCTACAATTAAATGGAAAATATTTTGAAGATGTGTTGAAGTTAGGTATGGTTTCTACAATCAGAAATTGCAACAAAGCAGCATCTGAAGTAGTAAAGATGACAAATAATCCTCTTCTAGGAAATCTTGTTTATCCTATAATGCAAGCACTAGATGAAGAATATCTTAAAGTAGATATTCAATATGCTGGAGTAGACCAAAGAAAGATAATGGTTTATGCTAGAGAATATCTCCCAAAAATTGGATATAAACCAAGATTGGAATTGATGTCTCCAATGATTAGGGGGCTGGTTGGTGAAAAGATGAGTTCTAGTATAGAAGCAACAAAAATTGATTTACTTGATGATGAAAGGAATGTCGAGAAAAAGATAAACGGTGCAGAGTGTATAGAGGGAGATCCTAACAACGGAATGATGTCTCTTTTAAAATATTTAATTATGATATTAAAAGAAGATACAAAAAAAAGTTTCACAGTTGAAAGACCAGAAAAATTTGGAGGGAATATTAAGTATGAAAATTATGAAGAAATTGAAAAAGATTTCAAATCCAAAAAATTACACCCTTTAGACTTGAAGAATGCAGTCGCTAAAGAATTAAATCTTTTATTAGAAAAATTTAAAGATGATAAAGAATTGTTGAATCTTCATAAAAAGGCTTATGGATAAAACTGGCAAAAAAGAGGAAAAAATGAAAGATAAAAAAGTAGTCTTCGATAAAAAATATTATAATTCTCTTATGAAAGGATTTGGTTATAATCCTTTAGAATTTGAAAAAATTAATTTTTCGTTAGGAAATCTAAAGAAAGATGATCTCCAAAGAATGTGGTTATGCCATCATGATGGAAAAAGCTTTGCTAAAGATTTAAGAGAAGGGAGAAAAGTAATTGTAAGTACTGGATTTGGACTATCAGGAGATCCACATATAGGGACCCTTTCACAAATTTTGAGATCAATAGCATTACAAAAAGCAGGCGTCCCTGTGCAAATAGTATTGGGAGATTTAGATGCTTATAATGGTAAAAATATAGATTTGAAAAGAACACTGGAATTAGCAAAAAAATATGAGAAACTCATATTGTCTCTTGGTTTTAATAAGAGAAAAGGTTCTATACTCAGGGCACAATATAATAAATTAGACATTTTACGAACAGCTTATATTATAGGGCACTTCATGGATGATAAAATGTTTGATGATGCTGAAGAAGATCTCCATTCTTTTTACCATAAGAGAGGCAAGGTAGATAAAGGAATGAGTTACCGAAGAAAATTATCTTTAAATCTGATGATTGCAGATTTCATCCATCTCCATATGACTCAAAACTATAAAAATGTCCTAGTTATGTTTGGTATAGATGAACATCAATATATCCGATTTGGAAGAGAAACAATAAGAAGAATGAAAAAGAGTAAACAATTTAATAATTTTAATATGACTCTTTCTGCGATTTATTCACCCATGATAAGAGGATTTTATAATTATCCAAAAATGTCAAAAAGTTTCCCAAAATCAAGTATTAATGTGAATATGAAACCAGAAGAAATAAAGAACAAAATAATTTATGGTGAAGGAAAATATGATAAACCAGAGAATAATGTTGTTTATCAAATGATGGCCTCTGTAAGTTATTATACTCCAGAAGAGATTAAAGAATTATATCGCTTATGTTTAAATGGAGGTCCAGATTGGGAAGAAGCAAAGAGAGATTATGCTAATCTTTTAATAAAAATCTGCTCAAAATGGAAAGAATAGATAAAAACAGTGCAGTTAGTGAAGTTTTGTATAGACTCAATGTTCAATCCAAAATAGATCTTAAGCTTCTAGAAGATGCCTTTGATTCTGTCTTATCTAATTCTAAACAATCCATAAGAGATATCCGGCTTGGGGCAATCTTAACTGGAATAATGGCAAGAGGACCAACAACTGAAGAGATTGTAACATTATTAAAATCTGTTTTTAAATTGGATAGATTTAACCCTAAGAAAAGATACAAAATAAAAATTCCTAAAGGAGAGATACTAGTGGGAGCAATAGGTAGTGGGAAGAAAGGAGTAAAGACAATGAATATTTCTACACCCGCACTTTTAACTGCTGCGAGTGCTGGTGCATTTACAGTAAAAGTAGCTTCTAGTTCTACAAATTCTTTAACCGGCTCTGCAGATTTTCTACGAGAAGTTGGAATAAATCTCAATCTTTCAGTTAAAGAAATGGAAAAAATAATAACAAAAACAAGATTTGGGGTATTTACAATAGAAAGTCTCTTACCTAAATTTGATTCAATTTATGCGAAAAAATTTTATGCTCCACATGCCTTAAGTTTTGGTTTAGCAGCATTAGCAAGCCCAATTAAATATGACACCTTTTTATATGGTTTAGCCCATCCAAATATAGACCTCTCTATAGATGTTCTAAAAAAATTTGGAATAACAAATGTAATGGTGGCTTCTACCACTAATGATAAAATACATTACCTTGATGAAATGGGAGTTTATGGACTAACTAAAATAAAAGGTATACAAGATAATAAGATTGGATATACTAAAACATTTAATCCATTGACTGAATTGAAATTACCTAAATATAAACCTAAAGATATTTGTGAGGGAAAAAATAAAAAAGAAAATATCAAACTAGCCATAGATGTTTTAAGGGGCAAAGGAGAAAAAGCGAGAGAAGATGTAATCTGCATCAATGCTGGAACAATTCTTTATTTAGCTAAAAAAGCAAAAAATCTTAAGGAAGGGTATATGATTTCTAAAAAAGCTGTAAAAGAAGGACTTCCATTTAAAAAATTGTTAGAAGTAATCAAGGAAACAAATGGAGATGGGAAAAAAATAAAGAGGTATTTATGAAATGAAAGCTATTACTATTTCAAAAAAAGGTAGAATAGATTACAAGGAAGTTAAAGAACCTAATATAAAGAAAGATTTTGTTAAAATAAAAGTAAAAGCAACAGGTCTTTGTGGGAGCGATATCCAAAAAATATTTTCTGATAAAAAAGCATTAAGTTCGGTAAAAACAGATATCTGGGGTCATGAAATTGCTGGAATAATTTATGAAGTGGGTGAAAATGTTAGAGATTTTAAAAAAAACGATAGAGTAGTCATAAACCCTTTAATTAGAGATAAAGGGGGTGAGGATATTACCAAAATTAAATCAATAGGTAAGGATTATCAAGGAGGATTTTCAGAATTTGTTTTTGTTCCTAGTAAGAATTTAAGGAGAATTCCTAAGAACATAAAATTTGAAGAAGCCATATTAACAGATAGTCTCGCAGTAGCAATACATGGATACAATCTTTCAGAATCTCCTAGTAAAAAGAATGTGTTAGTAATTGGAGATGGGTCTCTTGCATTAATTACAGGTCTTCTTTGTCTTGAGTTTAAAAATAAAGTGTCGATTATTGGAAAAAACAACAGAAATTTAAAATTAGCCTCAGATTTTGGAATTAATACTTCCAAAAAAAGGGATATTGAGAAATCAAGAGAATATTACGACATTATTTTTGAAGTTGTTGGAAGAAAGCAAGATAAAACATTACAACAAGCCATAAGATTAATAAAACCAAGGGGAAAAATAATTGTACTCGGAGTATTTGAAAAGAATTTTCTTGGAAAAATTCCTTTAAGAGATTTTTTTTATAAAGAAGGGAAACTTATTGGCTCAAATTCTTATGGTTTTTTTAATGGAAAAGATGAATTTGATATGGCAATAAACTTGTTGGAAAGATTAAAAACAAGACTTTCAAAAATTATAACTCATGTAATACCTTTAAAAAACTTTAAAGAAGGATTAAATTTGATAAAAAATAAAAAAAAATCTGGAGCTATAAAAATAGTTTTTGAACCATGAACAAGATTAAATGTTTTATATTTGACCAAGACGGCACCTTTTATCCAGAGAAAAGCATACTTACAAATATTTTAAGGAAGAAAACAAAAAACTGGATAATGGAGAGACTTTCATTAAATAAAGAAGAAGTAGAAAAACTCTATAGGAAACTCCCAAAAAAATATCCTAATGTTTTAGAAGGTTTTCAATCATTAGGTTTGTCTATAAGAGATTATCACCAAAATGTTTTTAACATCACAAAGCCAGATAAATTTTTTTCTAGAGATAAGAAACTTATTTCTACCATTAAGGAACTTAAGGGAGAAAAATTTGTAGTCACTTTTTCTTCAAAAAAATACTCGAAGGCTTTACAAAAAACATTAGGAATTTACAAGTTAATTAAAAGAACATATTGTTCAATAGATTTTCTTCCGGAAACATCCAAGTTATTTGTTTATGAACACATAAGAAAAAAGAATGGACTGAAAAGAGAACAAATCCTTATTGTAGGCAATAATTTAGAAGTCGATATAATTCCTGCATTAAATAAAGGGTATAAAGCATTCTTAATTGGAAAGCCAATAAAAAATATTAAAGTTAAATCAATCAAAAACATATATAATTTATTATATATTAAAGATTGAAGATTATAATTTTGACAACTTAATTAAATCCAATCACCTATTTTTACCCAATTCCAGACTAGGAATAGCCAATCCATAATGACAGTAGTTTTTTATGCTTTCTTATGAAGTTGTAATATATTTCATAACCTTTCATAATGACATAAGCAGATCCCATACAACCATGAAAACCACGCATTACTTTTGTTCTTTTTCTTATAGAATTATGTAACAGTCCCTCAATAGGATGATTAAATCCTTTCTCAGAAGCAATAATCACATTATAGATAATTTGAATCTTATGATTCCAATAAGTTTTTAATCCAAAAGATTTCTTTAACATTTTTGGATAACATTTAGGTCCATCAGATGCAATAGTGCAAAAGACGGAAAAGTTTAAATATAATTAATAATTAGAGATTATAATAATATATAATAGATAAGATGGTACAAAATATAATTGATTTAGGAGAACATGCAGATAGGATCTTGAATATTGTAAAAGCTAAATTTGGACTAAGCAACAAATCCGAGGCGGTAGAGTTACTTGCTAAGGTTTATGAAGAAAGTTTTTTAGAGCCAGAATTAAGACCAGAGTATTTGGGCAAACTAGAAAAAATAAGAAAAGGTAAATACGCTAAATTTAATTCTGTTGATGATTTAAGAAAGAATATAGAGGGTTGATAGAATGGCTACTTATTCTTATTTTTATTCTAAAGAATTAGAAAGAAAGCTAAAGAAACTTTCAAAAAAGAACAAAAAGCTTTACGAACGTGCGATGAAAAAGATTGAAGAACTCATAAATTCTAATAGTGTTGAGCATTATAAAAATTTTAAATACGGTATGAAAGATTCAAAACGAGTTCATGTAGGAAGCTTTGTTTTAGTTTTCCAATTTGATAAGGATAAAAATGAAATAAAATTTGATGACTTTGACCATCATGATAGAATGTACAAAAAATTGAGATGAGATACGAATATGCTGGAGATTTGCAAGAGATTGCTGAAGAGATTTCCCTAATGTTATTTCCCCATATTAAAATTTCTAGGATTAAATGTTTTAGAAGTTATGGGAGTCGATCTAGAGGAACTATTGCTCGTTGCCATACAATAGGAAAACTTATGCAAGCAACAATAGGAGTAGAAGCACATTACGGCTTAGAGTTTATTTCTGAAAGATTTGATAAGCTTAGTAAAGAAGAACAAATTAAGACAATCATTCATGAATTGATGCATATTCCAGGAACTTTTGGCGGGGGTTTTAGGCATCATGATCATGTTTGCGATAAAAATGTAAATAAGAATTTTAGGGCATATAAGAAAAAGAAAGAAGATTATCACAGCGAGGACATTTTTGGTTTGGAGAAGCTGAAAAGGAAGCTTAGAATAAATTCTTCTGTTTTAAATGAGTTTAAAGAGGATGAAGGCGAATGAAGTTTAAATTTCAATATAAAAAACAAAATATTGAATTGGATGTCAGGCCAGTCAGTATTTACAATACAGGGTTAATGTTTTGTTCAAAGAAAACTAAGCCATTATTATTTAATTTTAAAAAGCCGTCTAGATTTAAGATAACTTCTTTGTTCGTTTTCTTTACATTCGTTGCAGTTTGGCTTGATGATAAGAATAATGTCTTGGAAATAAGAAAGGTTAAGCCTTTTACTTTTTCTGTTAAACCAATAAAAAAAGTTTCTAAACTTTTAGAAATCCCTCTTAATTGTGAGAATCGGGATACTATTGGACTTCTCGTCGATGATTAGAAAAGTTTATATATTAATTTAGCTTTTTTTTAACACGTTATTAAAAGGAGGTGTAAATTATGGGAAAAATTATCGTCAAAAATGCTGTTCAGAGGAAGCCAGGACATCTATATTATGTAGATGGTAAGGGTAATGTTTGTGAGGCAAAAATGGCACGAGGCGGAAAAAAGAAGAAAAAGGCAACTAAGAAAAAAGCAAAGCCTAAGAAAGCTGCAAAAAAGAAGCCTGCAAAGAGAAAAAAGCGAAGATAAATCTTCACATATTTTTTATTTTTATTTCTTAATATTCTTTTATTGATTGTAGACTTTTTGGAGAATCCCTTCTAGCACTAGGCTCTTTCCTACGGGGATTTCTTCCCCTCTTTCAAATCTATTTGTGTATATATTCCTCTCTTCTCTATCTAAAGTAACTGTATATTTTCCTTGGAAGGATCTGTATTTTCCCAAACTTTCAAGAGTTATACTTTCTGGAATTTCTTTTAAATTAATTCTTTTAATATTCCCTTTTTTGGATTCTCTTAAGATTATTCTTCCTTCCAAAGGACCTCTTTCTTTAGGGGCAAGAAACACAAAAGATATTTTGTAAAAATCTGAGAAAGGGTCCTGAATTACTTTTTGTTCTTTTTTTGACATGTTCAAAAAAGAAATCATGGAAATATATATTTTATTGCGATGGAGTATATTTTAAAAATCCGGCTTTCTTCCAGGAGATATGGCAATAATACTCGGAATAGAGAGCACTGCACATACTTTTAGCGTCGCTGTCGTGTCAAATGGAAAGATTTTGTCGAATATTAGGGATACTTATACCACTGAAAAAGGAGGCATTATTCCAAATGAAGCTGCGAAGCATCATAAACGTGTAAGAGAAGAAATTTATGAAAAAGCAATGGAAGAATCAAGCGTTGTTGATAGTGAGATTGATGCTATTGCCGTCTCTCAAGGTCCAGGATTGGCACCTTGTCTGTTGGAAGGAATGCGTTTTGCGAAGAAGCTTTCGAAGGAAATTAAAAAGCCAATTGTCCCAGTAAATCATTGCATCGCACATTTGGAAATTGGGAGAGTTACTGGAGCCGAAGATCCTGTAATGCTGTACGCTTCTGGCGCGAATACACAAATAATTGCATATGCGTCCGGAAAATACCTTGTTTTTGGTGAGACTCTTGATGTAGGCATAGGGAATTTTATTGACACTTTTGCTCGCGATGCGGGACTGGGTTTTCCTGGCGGTCCAAAAATAGAAAAACTTGCCTTAGAAAATAAATCAAAGAGTTATATAAGGTTGCCATATAGTATCAAAGGAATGGACATTGCTTTAAGCGGTATTCAAACAAACCTTAAACAAAAACTTAATTCTAAAAAAGAAGAATGCGGTTTGCCCGAATTGAGTTTTTCCCTTCAAGAAACTGTGTTTGCAATGCTTGTGGAGGTTTCTGAAAGAGCTTTGGCCCATGTCGGAAAAAATGAACTTTTGCTTGGCGGAGGTGTGGCATGCAACAAGCGCTTACAAGAAATGTGTAAGATAATGTGCGAGGAACGTGGTGCAAAGTTTTTTTGCCCGGATAATTCTTTGCTTGTAGATAATGCTGGGATGATTGCGTTTCTTGGAGAAATTATGTTCCACAAAGGAATAAGTGTCAGTCATGAAAATCTCAGCAAATTAGATATTAAGCCAAGACAGCGCACGGATGATGTTGAGATTAGTTGGAGATAAGAACACAGTGTGTTTTCTCACGACATATGTCATGAACCTACACGGGATAAGAACACACAGAAATCTTTATAAAGCAAAATTTTCTCACTTAGTTACCGATGAACGAACCTTGCTTCGGGAGGGATCGTTCTAAACTGTTAATGGAGTAAAAGATGACTGATATATATACAATTGTTGAGAAAGCACGCAAAACAGGCAAGGTAGAGAAAGGCACAAACGAAGTTACAAAAGCCATAGAGAGAGGTACGGCAAAATTAGTTGTGTATGCTACCGATGTTGAACCTAAAGAAATTATTCAACATATCCCTTTACTTTGCAAAGAAAAAGGAATTTTGTGTAAAGAAGCAGATAACAAACAAAAACTTGGAATTGCAGTAGGCATTCCGGTGTCTAGTTCAAGTGTCGCAGTAATAGATGCAGGTGATGCAGAAAAAGAAATTAGTTCTTTGAAATAAAATTAAAATGGCTAAATCACAAAAGAAACAACAAAAACAACAACAGAAGAGTAAAAGTAGCGATAGGATTGTGGGGGAAAGTGCTGCTGCCATAGTTCAAGAGATTGTAGGACGCACTGGGTTTAGGGGAGAAATAACCCAAGTTAAATGCCTTGTAACAGAAGGACGTGACAAAGATAGAATTATGAGACGTAATGTTAAAGGTCCTGTAAGAGTGGGAGATGTTTTAATGTTGAGAGAGACAGAAATTGAAGCACGTAGAATTCGAAGCAAAGTTTCAAAAGGAGCGTATACATAATATGGCAAAAATATCTCTTTCAAAGATTTTAGAAAAAGGAATAATCCTTGAAAGAGGAGATGTTGTAGAATATATTCCTGGAGAAGAAGAGGATTCTTCGTCCGTATTGGGAGGAATAAGACAAGAGATAATTGAAGCAGGATATATTGTGGACAGTGGTAGAGGTCCAGATAAAGAGGGAAGATATAATTTTTTTATTGGAGGTAAGAGAGAAGATGCCTAAATGTAGTTATTGTGGTAGAGATTATGAACCTCCAAGAGGGTTAACATTGGTTCAAAACGATAGCAATGTTAAACATTTATGTTCTTCTAAGTGTAGAAAGAATATGAAACTTAAACGAAGAAAAGTTCGTTGGATTTCAAAAGAAAAGAAAAAGAAAGAGTAGTTTAATCACAATAATCCTTTTAATGCTTTTTTGAGATGTATTTTCATGGCAATACGTTTTGAATTAGATGTCGAAAAATACCAATGGCTTCCTTCTCTGGAAAAAAGAATTTTTACTAAAACATTATACAATCGAGAGTTTGGTTCTATTGAAGAAGCATTAAACCAAGAATTTCAAGGCAAGAAGGTAGGTGGTTTTTGGGGATTTAGTGTTGGAGAAGGAGATGACTCTAGGAGTGTTTATGTGGCTTTCCATAAGGGAAATCAATGGAAAAAACTTCCCGTATTTAGATATTATGGCTCTTCAGATAAGCTTTCCAGATAAAAATAAAAAAGTAATTTTTACATATCTTTCCAACTTTTAAATAAGTCTTTATTAATCTTTGTTTTCACTCATAAATTTTATCAAAATTTTTAATTTCTCGACGACAAATTGGATTTTTGTGGAGAAAGGTTTATAAACTGAAAACACTTTTTTTGAGTACAAATTGGAGAAAATAACGCTGCCTAAAAACGTTTAAATTTTCTATAAAAATGGCTAAAAAATCAGATTATACAGGGAAAGACATTCATGTTTTAGAAGGGCTTGAAGGTGTTCGAAAACGTCCTGCAATGTACATAGGGGGAACGGGCAAAGACGGATTGCATCACATGATTTACGAGGTGGTGGATAATGCTGTAGATGAAGCTCTTGCGGGATATTGCAAAAAAATTCTTGTACGTATAAACAAAGATGGAAGTGTAACAATAGAAGATGATGGTAGGGGAATCCCTGTAGACAAACATCCTAAGTTGAAAATTCCTGCTGTCGAAGTCGCACTAACTAAGCTTCATGCAGGGGGAAAATTTGATAAAAAATCTTATGAAATATCTGGAGGTTTGCACGGTGTTGGTATAAGTGTTGTTAATGCCTTGTCCAAGAAACTTGTTGTGGAGATTAAACGTGATGGGAAAATATACAGGCAAGAGTATAGGCGCGGAAAAAGAGAGAACGCACTGAAACCAGTGGGAAAAACAAAAGAGACAGGGACTAAAATTACATTCTGGCCAGATGAAGAGATTTTCTCAACACTGAAATTCGATTACCTAACTCTTCAAACACGTCTACGCGAAATAGTCTTCTTAAATGCGGGTTTGAAAATTTTGTTGGTTGATGAAGAAAAAAAGAAGAAAAAAGAGTTCTTTGCTTCTGGAGGATTAATAGAATTTGTTAAGTGGATAAACAAATCAAAAGATGTTTTACATAGTAAACCAATTTATTTTAAAAAAGTAGAAGGAGATAATGTTGTAGAAGTTGCAATCCAATACAATAATTCTTATCAGACAAATATATTTGGTTTTGTTAACACTATAAACACTGTTGAAGGAGGGACGCATGTATCTGGATTTAAATCTGGTTTAACCAGGGTAATAAATGATTATGTGAAGCGTAAGAATCTTCTTAAGACAGGCTCGCTCCATGGAAATGATGTTCGCGAAGGAGTTACAGCTATTATTAGTATAAAGATGAAAGAGCCCCAGTTCGAAGGACAAACTAAAACCAAATTGGGAAATAGTGAGATGAACGGTATTGTCAATTCAATAATTACTCAATCATTGGGAGAGTTTTTTGAGGAAAATCCGAGCATTGCTAAGAAAATAACTTCCAAATCTATAGATTCTGCTAAAGCGCGTTTGGCTGCAAAAAAAGCCAAAGATCTTGTAAGAAGGAAGAACGCCTTTTCTCTTGGCGGCTTGCCTGGAAAACTTACGGATTGTTCAAGCAAAAAATCTGATCGCTCAGAAATTTATATTGTAGAAGGAGAAAGTGCTGGAGGTTGTTTTTCTGGAGAAACGAAGGTTGCTCTTACTGATGGAAGAGATATTTCTTTTAAACAACTTGTTAAAGAAAATAAAGAAGGAAAAAAGAATTTTGTTTACACAATAATGAGAGATGGAAAATTAGGTATAGAGGAAATAAAAAATCCAAGAATTACTAAAAAAAATGCTGAAGTAATTAAAATAATATTGGATAATGACGAAGAGATAGTTTGTACACCAGACCATAAATTTATGTTAAGAAATGGAAATTATAAAGAGGCCGAACATTTAACGAAAAATGATTCTCTTATGCCTCTATATAGAAAACACTCTAAAATAGGGGAAAATATAACTATAGAAGGTTACGAAATGGTACTTGACTCTAAAAGAAAATGGATATTTACCCACATGTTGGCAGACGAATACAATCTCCGAAATAAAATAGATGATAAAAAACAGATGTTAGAAGCAGTAAATGAATATAATCATAAAATAAAAAAAATCTTAAAATTAAAAAAGAAGATTGATGTTTATGATATGGAAATTCCAAATACACATAATTTTGCTCTTTCCTCTGGTGTTTTCGTGCATAATAGCGCAAAGATGGCGCGAAACAGAGAAATCCAGGCGATATTGCCATTAAGAGGAAAAATTCTTAATGTTGAAAAATCAACACCTGTAAAAGTTTTTTCAAACACTGAAATTGCGAACCTAATTACTGCAATAGGTGCGGGCGTAGGGGATGAATTTAATTTAGATAAAATAAGATACAATAAAGTAGTCATCATGACTGATGCCGATGTTGATGGAGAGCATATCAAAACTCTGTTGTTAACCTTCTTCTTTAGGTTTATGCCTGAACTTATTGAAAACGGGCATATTTATGTTGCTTTGCCTCCTTTGTATAGGATTAGGAAAGGTAACAAGGACAAATATGTTTACTCGGATAAAGAATTAGAAAAAGTTAAGAGCAAGCATAAAAATGTCAAAGTTACACGCTTCAAGGGTTTAGGAGAGATGAGTTCTAATCAGCTTTGGGACACGACAATGAATCCAAAAACCCGTAAAATCAAGAAGGTTTACATTGAAGATGCTGTTGAAGCAGATCAAACATTCAGTATGCTCATGGGGAGTGATGTCCAAGCCAGAAAAGAATATATTCAAGAAAATGCACAGGAGGCGACTTTAGACGTTTAAAGATGGAAGAAAATAATTTACCTGAAACTGGAGAAAAATATAGGCATTTTAAGGGAGGAGTTGTGGAGATAGATTGCGTGGCAAGAGATACAGATGAACCTAAAAGAAGATTAGTGGCATATCATTATACTGAAGATAATGAAGGAAATCATCTGGGAGATTATTGGGCGCGTTCGTTAGATGAATTTTTAGAATTTAAAGAATTAAATGGAGAAAAGATTAAACGTTTCAAAAAATTAGAGTAATGGCGTTAAAAACACCCGACTGGATACTTGAGGGATATGATTCAAAGAGCGATTGGGCTAAGAAAAACCCCGAAAAGGCTGCTGTCCAGTCGATAGAGAAACCAAAAAATAAGAAAGGGAAGAAAAAATCTAAGAAAAGCAAATCAAGAGATGAAGACCTTTCAAAAAAGAAGTTCAAAGTTCGACGTTGCCCCAAGTGCGATAGCGATGAGGTTAAAGTTGTTGTAGAGAGGGATGCTAAAGGAGATTGGGAGTGTAAAGAATGTGGATGGACAGGCAAAAAACCAAATATGGAAGAACTTACCGAAGAGGAATTCATGAAATATTTAGATGAAAAAGGGGAGGAGGTAGCTTAAAATGGTAAAAGAACTAATAGAAAAATTTGAAGAATTGGATAAAATTATGAATTGCGATTTACCAGATGAACTTCCGCAAGAGGTAGATGAGATGTTTCAAGCAGCATATAGATTATGGGGAAAATATAGGTTTAAGATTGAAAGGGGGAACAGAATAAGTTCCAGAGAAGAAAGAGAATTTTCAAATCTTTTAGATAATATAGAAGAAAGGTTTGAATACATTAGAGATGGTATCTATGGGGTGGTTTTTGCAAGATAAAAATATAAAAATGACATCAAAAAAGAAAAAGGCGAAGGAAATTGCAACATTGTCAGAAAAAGATAATATAATTAACTCAGAGATATCTGAAGAAATGAAGAAGGCTTATTTGGATTATGCGATGAGCGTCATTGTTTCTCGTGCTATTCCAAGTATTGAAGACGGATTGAAACCTGTGCAGAGAAGAATTTTACATAGTATGAATCTTATGGGTTTGAAGCCTGGGAGTCAAACAAAAAAATCCGCAAGAATTGTCGGAGATGTTATAGGTAAGTATCATCCTCATGGAGATAGCGCAGTGTATGATGCCATGGTAAGAATGGCTCAAAACTTTTCTCTTAGGTATCCTTTAGTTTTTGGGCAAGGAAATTTTGGAAGCATTGATGGAGATGGTCCGGCTGCCTACAGATATACAGAAAGTCGTTTGATGCCCATAGCTAAAGAGCTGTTGGAAGACATAGATAAAAACACGGTTAAATTTGTTTCAAATTTTGACAACTCTCTCGAAGAGCCAAAACTTTTACCAGGAAAACTTCCTGCCCTTATTTTGAATGGGGCAACAGGTATTGCGGTTGGGATGAGCACAAACATTCCTCCCCATAACTTAAGCGAAGTTAGTGATGCAATAATCGAATACATAAAAAACCCAGATATTTCTATTGAAGAGCTTCATGAAATTGTGAAAGGTCCTGACTTTCCTACAGGGGGACACGTAACAGGAGATATTTTAAAAATATATCAAACTGGAAAAGGAAGGTTGACTATGCGCGGGCGTACAGAGATTGAGAAGAAAAAGAAAAAAGAACTTGTTGTTATAACAGAGATTCCTTATTTGCTTAACAAAACTACATTGATAGAACAAATTGCAAAGATAATTCAAGATAAAAAAATAAAGAATGTTAAAGATTTGCGTGACGAGAGTTCAAAAGGCAAGATACGCATTGTTCTTGAATTGAAAAAAGGCACAAATCCTAAATTTGTTGTTAACTCACTTTATAAATATACTCGGTTGCAGGACTATTTCAATGTTAAAAATTTGGCGTTGGTTAGAGGGCAACCAAAAGTTTTGAGTTTGAAGGATTTTGTTTCTGAATATGTTGATTATAGAAAAAAGATAATTACCCGTAGCACACAATTTGATTTGAATCGTGCGGAACAGCGTTTAGAGATAGTTGAAGGATTAATGATTGCATTAAAAAATATAGATAAAATTATTTCTTATATTAAAAAATCTAAAGGTGCAAAAGAAGCTGAAGAGGGTTTGATGAAAACCTATAAACTTAGTCAGAGGCAGGCTAAAGCAGTTTTAGAGACAAAATTACAGCAACTTACCTCTTTAGAACAAGATAAGCTAAAGAAAGAAAATGAAGAACTTTCAAATGCAATAAAAGAATTTAAGAAAATTTTAGGAAGTGAGAAAGAAATTTTAAAGATAATTACTAATGAAGTTAAAGATTTGAAGAAAAAGTATGGCGATGCTCGAAGGACAAATGTTTTGGATAAAATTAAGAAAATTTCTGAGAAAGATGTTGTTCAAAAGAAAGATGTTGTTATCACAATAACCGAGAAAGGATATTGCAAACGTATGGATTTAAATACCTATAGAGAACAACGTAGAGGAGGTAAAGGAGTAAGAGGAAGCAACCTTGCGACGGGGGATTTTGTAAAACAGTTAATCACGTGTTCTACACACGATTATTTAATGTTTTTCACAACTCGTGGACGTGTGCTTTGGTTGAAAGCGTACGATATTCCTGAAGCAATGAGGTATAGTAAAGGGAAAGCAATTGTGAATTTATTGAACTTAAAAAATGAGAAAATTACAAGTGTAATCCCTGTTAATAATTTTGATGATTTCTTGTTCATGGCTACAAAGAAAGGTCAAGTGAAAAAGATATCTCTTGAAAAATTCTCTAGGCCAAGAAAAGGAGGAATTAAGGCAATGAAACTTCCTAAAGACAACTCAGACATGTTGATAGATGTCAAAGTTGTTTCAAAAGATCATGAAGTGTTTTTAGCTACAAAGAAAGGTCAAGCAATTCGTTTTTCAAGCAAAGAGGTTAGGGACATGGGGCGTGCAAGTTATGGAGTTATAGGAATAAAACTAGCAAAGGGAGATGAAGTTGTAAGCCTAGAGGTGTTGGACGAGAGTGCAGGAGATGCAATACTTACTATAACAGAGAAAGGTTACGGTAAGAGAACGGCTTTGAAAAATTATAGAAAAATTTCTAGAAGTGGCAAGGGAGTAATAAATCTTAAAACTTCAAACGTCACAGGAGATGTTGTAACGACGAGTTTCGTTAATGATAAGGATAGCATAATTATTACGACATATAAAGGAATGGTAATACGAACTACGTTGAAAAATATACGTCGCATGGGTCGCGCTACTCGTGGAGTACGTATTGTAAAGCTTCAACCAGGAGATAAAGCTACTGACTTGGTTAAAGTTCCTGAAGAGTGAGTTCTGAAACATCTTTTTGAAACTAATAATCTTTTTAAATTATGAATCGTATCTGCATTTATGACAAGTGAAAATAGTGAATATAGACAATATCAAGTGGCAGTAGAATATGATAGTACTAGAGTTGGAGAAATTATTGGTGCAGGATTCGATAAAAAAGAAGGTTTGCAAATAGTGGGGCTAGGAGGAGCTTTTGATTTATCAGGTAGAGGATATGTTCTTGATGCCCATTTTTTCTATATAGGGCCAGAAGAAGATGCAAACACTTTTGCTGATAGGATGAGGGAAACTGGACTTGCAAAAGCAATCCATGTAGATCCCGTTTCGGATAGATTATCTTAACTCTCAGAATTATTCCAAGCAGGACAAATATCTTTATATTCGCACCAATCACAGAGAACAGATTTGTTTGGAGGAAAGTGTGTTGTTGATTCTATTTCTTTTATCAATTCAAGAGTTTCTTTTTTAAGTTGTTTGAGTTGTTCGTTCGTTCTTTTTGATACAACTTTTTGATTATGTGCGAGAAAATGCCATATTAATTTTACGGGCTTGTCTTCCCCAAACTTTTCTTTGATAGCAATTGAGTAAAGTGCTAGTTGTCTGTCTTGTTCACCATGGTTGTGTCTTGGTTGACTGTTACTTGTTTTGTAGTCATGTATTTCTAGTGTGTCACGCTCGAGGTCATGAACCAATCGGTCTATGAAACCTACTAGTTTAGTGTTTTCATCTAGGTCAATATAAATCTTTTTTTCTATATCTATAGTGTTGTCATCAAAGGGTTTGTTTTGGAAGTAGTAATCCAGAAGAAAATGTATTCCTTTATTAAAATAATCTTCATGAGTCTTTCCTGGTTTTACTATAACCATTTTTGGATTGAATTCTTCTTTCCATATTTCGGCGTATTTTTTAATCAAGTCATCGACTTCAGGAAAACTATTTCCTTCATGGCTTTTTAATTTATTGTAAAACCATTCTAATGTACTATGAACAGAGCTTCCTAAATGAGCTTCAATACTTTTTTCAATCTTAGGAATGATTTTGTCAATGTAGCGAAATTTGTATTTAAGCTTGCATTGTTCAAAAGTAGAAAGTTTTGAATGCGAGTAAAACTTTATTGCCATTAAATGAAAAACAAGAAGATGTTTATAAGTTTTTATTAGAATTTGGGAATTGTTTAATCGTTGGCTTCTGTCTCGGTTTCGCTTTCAGCCTCTATATCATTGGCCAGAAATCCCCACCAAGGTGCATTTTCTTGTAGAACTTCTCCTGTTTCAGAGTTTAATCTGAGTCTGAGACGCTCTTTTATTTTGAACAACCCTAAGAAACGTGCTTCTTTTCTTACTTCTGCCCTGTATTCTCCTTCTTCATCAAGTTCTATCTCTGTTTCGTTTTCATTGATTCTAGCTTCCAAGTGCGCTTTTATCTTTTCCATAACTTCTCCCGGGAGGACTTCAATTAAACGAGTTTCGTTATCTTTGAAAATTCCGTATACGCTTCTATTGTGGTGGTAAAGGGTAACGTTTGTTGAAGCATTAATGTTCTTTGATTGGATGATTATGTTTCCTGATTTTCCTGCATGGATTGTCATTGTTCTTTCTGTTTCCATTTTTCTAGTGATTTTAATTTTTATTTCCGCTTCTTCATTTTCGGAAACTAACGAGGAAACTTCCTCGACAATTTCTTGTGTTAATGTCAATTGTTCTTCTGTCAAATCGCCTTTAGTTTCACTTTCAATATCTATCTCGCCATCATCTGTTTCTGCTTCTAATTCAAATTCTGCTTCGTACTCTAATGCATTGAAACTCTCTCTTAATTCTGTAATCGTCTCTCTCAATTCTTCTGAAAGGTCCACATTGCTTTCAATATCTATTTTTGTCCTTAATTTTTCTTGTGCTTGACATTTTAAAACAGCGCCAGTCCTATTACACCCTTCGGGAGAGCTTGCATTGTTTTGAGAATGAATTCTTAATCTGTTGCTTTCTTTCAATGCTTCTTGGAATCTTTCCCTAATTCTTTCAGCTTCTGCACCTTTTGCTTTTATCTTAATCTTTCTCTTTTCTCCTTCTGATTCAATCTCAATCTTTACTTCAGTATCTTCTTCCTCGATTTCTTCACCAACAATCGCATTGATTATATTCTCTCTTGCAGCCCTTTCTTTTTCTTCTGATCCGTTATCTTGTGCTAAAGTTAAAGGAATTCCCAGAACTATTCCTAATAAAAGAAGGATTGCGAAAAAGGTGAACACTCTTTTTTCCATTTTAATAAATAAGCCTAGTTTTCCATACTTTTAAATTTAACCTTTGAGGATTTCTCCCCATCCAATAAGTCGCCAGTGCTTGTCTATGTTTCTAGCCAAACCAACATTATCGCCGGGTAGAGGGATTATGGGAATGTTTAGTGACAACTCAATCTCTTTTTCATTTTTTGAAAGTTTTTCAATTATTCCAACACTTATGGTGGTATTTGTGCTTAACATTAACATTTCTTTTGTTTTCAAAGGTTCTACTTTTTTGTGTCCTTTTATTCCTAAAATTTCTTTGAAAAGTTTCATGGAGATTTTTATTTTGTTCGATATTTCTGGAAGTTTTCCTTTTAGCGACACGAGCGAGCCAGAAAGCGAATCTGTTTTTGCTAAACTTGGATCTAGACTAGTTTCAAGAGAGATGCTTGCTCCAGGTCCAACTTCTTTTACTTGTTCTTTGCCTTTATGTATGGAGAGTATCTTTGCGTTGATTGTTAAGTACTCTTTTTTGTGAGCTTTTTCAACAGTTATTCCTGGTTTGAGCTCTATTTCATCACCAATTTTAAGAGTCCCTTTCTTTAAAATTCCTCCAAGCACGCCACCCTTGATGTTTTTTATAGGGGTTCCTGGGCGGTTAATGTCGAAACTTCTTGCTACGAGGAAGATAGGGTCTGAATTTGTATCTCTTTTTGGGATGTCTATATTTAGGATTTCTTCAAGTATTTTATTTATGTTTACTCCTTGTTGTGCAGAGACAGGGATTATTGGTGCGTTTTCAGCAATTGTGTCTTTGAGAAATTCTTTTATTTCTTTATGGCTTTCTAAAGCACGTTTTTTGTCAACTAAATCTATTTTGTTTTGAACAACAATAATATTTTTTATTTTTTTTGCTTGTAAGGCCATAAAATGTTCCCTTGTTTGGGGTTTTATTCCTTCATTTGCCGCAATTACAAGAATTGCTGCATCCATTGTTGCAGCTCCCGAAAGCATTGTAGCCATTAGCATTTCGTGTCCAGGGGCGTCTACAAAACTCACATAACGAAGAGGTTTCGCTTTTTTAGTGTCTTTTGGTTTTACGGTCAATTCCTCTTTTTCGGTTTTGTAAATAGTCATATCTGCATAACCTAATTTAATTGTTATTCCTCGTTTGAGTTCTTCTGAATGTGTGTCAGTGAACTTTCCGGAAAGTTGACTAAGAAGAGTAGTTTTCCCGTGGTCAATGTGTCCCACTACACCAATATTTATTTCTGGAATTTTCTTAGTTTTTGTATCGGATTTAGCCATATAAATTTTAGAAATAGTTTGTTAAAAAAGGTTTGGGTTTATTCTTTCTTTTCTTCTTCTGATTTCTTCTCTGATTTTTCAGAATGTTTTTCCCCATTTTCTTTTTCTTTTGGCTTTTCTCCGCTTTGCTCTTCTTTTTCTGTTTCCTCTTTCTTAGATTCTTCTTTCTTTTCTTCAGTTTTTTCTTCTGTTGGTTTTGACTCTTTTTTACTTTCTTCAGTAGGTTTTGATTCAAAAATATTTTCAAGAGGTTTTTTACCTTCTTTTAGGACTTTAAGATTGATTTGAGTTATTATCTCAGAAATAGTTTCTCCACGGACTGTTTTTCTTAAACGTAAGCCTCCCGGAGTGGGATTCGAGCGTTTCTTTTTACCTTCGAATTTTTGTCTCTTATGCATTCCTTTTCCGTACTCTAAAAGAACTTTTTTAAGGCCGATTCCGGGAACTCCTTTTATCGCAGTGAAGCCAGATTTGTCACTAGTCCCAGAAATTTCGAATTCATAACCTTCTAAGTCAGGAAGAATTTCTTTTCCTTGAATTTTATCTCCTAGGTTTTTACCATTGAAAAATTCTGTCTCTAGTTCAACTTTGTAAGTTTTTCCGGTTTTGTTTGGGATGTTTATTTTAAAAACCATAATAACTAGTTGAGAATTGAGTTTAAAAAGGTTATTGGTTAAATATTCATTCCAATAAGAAGAAGTATCAATGCGATGATTAGTTCGATGAGTGCTACACGTTTTAATGTTTTCTCTTTCAACCATTTTTTCATGACGTTTATGCTCCAATGCGGGAAAATAAGAAGGATTAAACTTTCAATTAAAGCAACAATGCCTATCACATTAAAGACGATGTTCCATGCAACCATGCTAAAATAAAAGAAGTTTATTTTATAAACTTGCCGAATCCTGCACACTGATATGTTTGAGTACAATTAATTATTTAAATCCCGCGAAAGTTTTTTTAAGATGAGTGAAGAAAGAGACCAAGGTGAAGGAAAAGTTGAGAGTATTATTCTGGATGCAAGAGAAGTGGACTTGGCAAGTTTGCAAACAGATTTTGGAATAGGAAATACGCATCATTTAAAAGGACATTACGAAATTCCAGAGACGGAAAGAGTTGAATCTTATGAAGGAGGAATAAGTCCAGAAGAGCATAAAAGAATAAGTAAAATGCTAAGTAGGAAAGGGGTTGTAGGAGTTTCAGTTACTTATAATTTTTATTTGGAAAAATCAGAAAAATTGTTGGAGGAAGATTAAACTCCCCAATCTTCTTCGGTGTGAGACTTTATCTCTTTTATTTCTTGTAATGCTTTGATTTCGTTTTGGGATAAAAGGTCTTTGTTTTTCTTAAACGCACGAAATTGTTTTTTGCTTATGTTAGTGTAAAGGTTTTCTACGTTTTTCATTCTTCGTTCAAAGTTAACTCCTGGAATTGATATGGCAAGCTCCATTCCTTCTGTGGCTTCATCGACACTCTTGTTTTCCGATTGCAATTTCTTTACTCTACCCACACGTTCTCCTTTTTGATCTATCAATTCTGTGTTAGGTTTTAGGGTTCCGGCCTCTACTTTTACTCCAAAAATAGCAGGGGCAGTGTTTCTGAAGACAAATCTGTGTAAAACGTTTAGTTTTGAGATTTGTGCAAGAGACATAAGACGTTCTTTCTCAATTTCTTGTTGTTTTTTTTCGCGTTCCTCGGTAAGATTCTCAATAAGCTTATACACTATGTCATCCGTCAAAATTTTTATATCTTCTTTTTCTTTGATGCTTTTTACGAATTCTTTTGCCTCTTCATTCATTTCTGTGTTAAATCCTACAATCATTGCATCGAGTTTGTTGATTTCTAGATTTGCCTTAGCACAGATTATGTCTGTTTTGTTTATTTTTCCTATGCCTGCTTTCACGACAGGGATGTTGTTTTGGCCCAGTATAAGCAGTAAAGCTTCCAAACTTCCTAATGAATCTGCCTTGGCAATAATTCCTTGTTTATCTAAATCTACAATCCCCGAAATTTCTTTTTTAAACTCTTTTTGGATTTCTTCCATGTTGTTTTTATGTACTCGGAAAGGCATTCCTGGAAGAATATCTTTTTTAGAGGTTATTTGCATTCTTATTCCTGTAGATGCCTGGACTTTTTCTTTTGGACTGAATTTATCACTAAGTGGATTTATTTCTTCTAAAACACGAATGTTTGTCAAGATGGGATTTCCTTCAAAATCTGCTATAGCAACTTCATCCTCTTTTTTAAGCTGTCCATCGTAAAGAATGCTTTCAAGATAAATACAATCTTTAATCCTTTTTATTTCTAAGACAACACCTTTCCCGGAATTCTTTATTTTCAAATTTCCTGATAGATATTTTTGACTGATTCCACAAAGAACCATTATGAGTTCTTGAATTCCTTCACCTGTCTCGGCAGAGCAAGGCACTAGGGCAACTTTTTTGCTGAAGTCGTTGATGTTGTAAAATAAATCACTATCGAATCCGTGACTTTGAAGAGCTCCTATTAAGGTCATGTAGCGTTCTTGAAACGTTTGTTTTGTGTTTTGGCTTTGATTTTCGACATTTTCTTTTAATCCAGATTCTTTACTTGTTCTCCATCCTGAGATGTTATCTATTTTGTTTAAGGCTATAAGAAAAGGGGTTTTGTTATGTTGAAGTATTTGGATTACTTCTGCCGTTTGAGGTTTAATGCCTTCATTTATGTCTATAACAAGTATGGCTAAATCTGCCAAACTACCTCCGCGTTTTCTGAGATTTGTAAATGCTGCGTGTCCCGGGGTGTCTATAAATAAAAATCCTGGAAGATTGAGGCTTATACCGGATTTTTCAATTAATGGACAAGCCGCTTTCATATCTTCCATAGGATACAACGTAAATGAAATTTTTTGAGTTATCCCTCCTGCTTCCCCGACTTGAACGGAGCTACTTCTAAGTTTATCTAAAATGCTTGTTTTTCCATGGTCTACGTGTCCGCAAACTGTGACAATTGGTTGACGTATTGATTGTTTCATATGTTTTGAAGCATAGTTTTATTTTTAAAGTTTGATGTGATTGGAAGTTTATGGGAAAAGGATATTTGAGAGTTGAAAATTCTGATGGAAACTATCTAGAACAGTATGTTGTTAGAGTGAGCAGTCATAGACACACAGAGGAGTGGAGCAATCATGTTAAAGGTGAAGAAGGTGTTTTAAGTTTTTATTTACAGTGGTATGAAGTTCAAGGTCAGAAGTATGGGGGACAAAGGATGGAATTGGTGTTGCCGGACGATTTTTCTGAGAAAACACGGAAGGTTCTTGAACATATGGTAGAGATGAATAATGAGTCTAGAAGGGCATGGTTTATGTATGGAGGATTGAGGAATGCTATTTTAATGGGTGATGGAGAATTTAGAGAGAAATTTCCACAAGGACCAAGAGAAGAGATTTTGAAAAAATTGACTGAAGAATATGATGGAATGTCTAGAGAAGATGTTGATAGTTTAATGGATAGGACAGGTTGGTAATTTTTTATTAAAATTCACACCCGGAAGCTTCACTTAGTTTTTCAAGTTGTTGAACACCTACAAGTTTTTCATTGTTGTTCATTACCCATGTAGGTGTTGCGCTTATTCCTTCTGCAATACATGTTTCTCTATTGTAGATGCAATCCACCACATCTAACCTGGAATAATGTTCTTTAAACATTTGTTCCTGGACTGCACATGCTCCACACCCTTCTTGAACATAAAGTGTTGAACTTTGACCGAGGCATGTAGCAAAGCTTTCCGTTACTTCAGTATTGGTATTTGGATTTTTATTTATGAGCAATATTGAAATAAACAGAATGAGGATTATTATCACGACACTTGTAATAAGCGTCTTCTTTTTGATTTTCATATCTCAAGGAGAAAACTAACCTATTTAAAGCTTAAGAAAAAAGTCAGGAGAAAAACGTCCGGAGTCGACAGGCACAAGACCAATGAAGACCAAGGCCAAGTCAATTCTCCCGCAATCCGCCTGACTAAGTGATATAAGTTAAGAAAGTGCTTTTTTTAAGAATTTCTTTTAATTTAAAAGTTTCAAAAGTAAGTTAATAATCAGGCAATTCTTCTTTGTCGGGTTCGTTAGTTTTTCCCTCTTCTTGTTTTTCGGGCTTTTTCAACTTTTGTTGGTTTTTTGGAGGTTCAGATTCCAGGTTATCATTTTCGGATTCTTCCAAGTCGGCTTCATCTATGGAGTTAATCATCTCTTTAAAAGTCTTGAAATCTGATGCGCCAATCCTAACTCCTGACTTTGTAAAACCAGTGTATCTCTCAGATGTGACGAACTCTCGAATTGTTAAACCTTTTCTGCCTCCGAAGTCATCTATGCGAACAACTATGTCTGTTGTGTCGTTTTTCTTAAGTTTTCCAATATCTTTTTCCATTTTAATATGTTTAAGATGTCTTGGAATTATATAAAGTTTTTGGAAAATGTGTTTTTTAATAAATCTTTTTTATATGGCCAATGTCCAGAACATAGACCATTAACACATTTTCTTGTATTTCATAAATTGTCCTGTATTTTCCAATTCTTGAACTCTACAATCCCGAGAGGTTTGCAGTCAGCGGTTTTCCAAGACGGGGATTTTCCTCTAAATCCATAAACTTCTTTGTTATTCTTTTTTGGGTTTGCTTGTCGAGTTTCTTGAGAAATTTATCTGCCTGTTTTTTCAACTCGACTTTATACATTTCACATTCCTAGCCTTTTTTTAACTTCTTCGAGTGGAACGCTTGGAGAAGTATCTTCAAGCGCTTCTTTGATACCCCTCATTAAAGTGGGGTCGCTTAAAACTTCAATTGTTTCTATAAGACTGTCTTCGTCTATTTTAGAATTTGCTTTTTTCTCAAGTATTCTTTTGAGAGCATCATTGTAACTTTCGTTAGGATGTATCTTAAAGGAATCTAATTTGTTCTTAACACTTTTGTTTAGCCTAATTGTTGTTTCCATATACCTATGTATAGGTATGTATACTTTACGAAATTTGTGGAAAACGCCCATGGCAGGAATCGAACCTGCGAGCCCAAACGGGCCGACCGTTCCAGGGTCGTGCAATACCACTATGCGACATGGGCTTGTAAAAGACATCACACCTGATGGCTTGTAAAAGTATCTTTTAAGAATTATTTAAACTTAATTATTCTTTCATTTCTATCTTGATGTTCACATTTTTTGGAATTCTCATCTTCATGATATGATGCAAAACACGTTCATTTGCAGGTAGGTCAATAAGACGCTTATGAATTCTCATTTCAAAATTATCAAATGTTGCAGTGCCTTCACCGTCAGGGCTTTTACGAGTTGTAATTTTAAGTTTTTTTGTGGGCAATGGAACAGGACCAGAGATTTCTATTCCTGCTTTTTTTGCAATTCCATTAATAGACTCACAGATAGCATTAATCATTTTTATGTCCGTGCTGTTAAGTCTTATTCTTACTTTTGCCATTGAAAATCTCCAGCGGGTTTTTCATAATTCCCGCAACCATATAAATAAGATTTTATGTTTGTTTAAAAACCTTTTTATACCTGCCCTGTTTGAATATCTTAAGAGGTGAATAATGGCAGAAGTTTTTGCACAAATAAGTTTTATAATTTTGATTGTTTTAGCAGTGTCAGTGGTTATGAGATTTCTTAAACAACCTTTAATAATAGGTTACATCATTTCAGGAGTTATTGCAGGACCGTTTTTTCTTGGAATAATCCCTCAAATTGGAGCGTTAAATGTGTTTTCTGATTTAGGAATAGCTCTTTTGCTTTTCATAGTTGGCTTGCATCTTTCTCCAAAAGTAATAAAAGAGGTAGGAAAGGTATCTCTTTTGACAGGATTAGGGCAAATAATTTTTACTTCTGCAATAGGGTATATAATCGCAATCATTTTAGGATTTTCTCTTTTGACTTCACTTTATATTGCAATGGCCTTGGCTTTCTCATCTACGATTATAATAATGAAACTTCTTTCAGACAAAGGAGATTTAGAGAGTCTTTATGGCAAAATTTCCATTGGCTTTTTACTTGTTCAAGATTTGGTCGCAATAATTATTCTGATTATTGTTTCTGCCATTTCAGAAGGAGGGAATGTTGTAAGCCAAATTGGGGCAACAATGTTGAAAGGTGTTTTAATAATCTCTTTACTCCTTCCGATTAGTTTGTATTTTTTGCCAAGGTTTCAAGATTTTTTCGGAAAGTCTCAAGAATTTTTGTTCGTGTTTTCTCTTGCATGGGGCTTGGGAATAGCTTCAGTGTTTTATTATGCAGGTTTGTCTATTGAAGTTGGTGCTTTGATTGCGGGTGTTTTGCTTTCTGTTTCTCCATATAATGTAGAGATGAGCTCAAGACTGAAACCTTTAAGAGATTTTTTCATAATTTCTTTCTTTTTACTGTTAGGGGCCCAAATGGCGGTAGAGAATATCACTCAATATGTATTTCCTGCAATAGTATTATCCTTGTTTGTGTTAGTCGGAAATCCATTTATAGTTATGTCTATTTTAGGTATTTCAGGATATACAAAGAAAACAAGTTTCTCTTCGGGGTTGACTGTTGCCCAAATATCCGAATTTTCATTGATACTTATAGCTCTAGGCGTAAAGGTTGGACATCTGTCTAATGACATACTTTCATTTGTGACGCTTGTTGCGTTGATAACGATAGCGGGTTCCACATACATGGTTATTTATTCCAATCAGATTTATTCGAGAATTTCTAGTATGCTTTCTGTTTTTGAGAGGAAAAACGTACGTGAAGGGGAAAAAATTTCTCGTAAGTTTGACACGGTTTTATTTGGATATAATCGTATAGGGTTCAGTATTCTGAAGTCTCTGAAAAAGATAAATAAGAAGTATTTGGTGATTGATTTTAATCCTAGTGTGATTAAGGATTTAAGAAGGTTAGGTATTCCGAGTTTGTATGGTGATGTGGATGATGAAACTTTGCTTGGAGAATTGCCTTGGGAAGATATGAAGATGGCCATATCTACCATACCTGATTTAGAGACAAATATTCTTTTGATAGACAAAATAAAATCTTCAAATCCAGAAACGATTATAATAATGAGGGCACATACCATTGGAGCCGCTTTAGAATTATATCAAAAAGGTGCAGATTATGTTTTGACACCTCATTTTGTAGGAGGAGATTATTTGGGAAAATTGATTAAAGATTTTAAAGTTGATGAAAAAGAATATGCAAAAGAAGGAAAAAGACATATAAAGAATCTTAAAGAGAGATTGAGGGAAGGACATAAGCACCCCCATGTAGAGAGAGATTAGTTTTTATTTAACACTTTGCGAAGTGTTAGCTTTTGTATTTGTTTGTTCTTCGGGTTCTTCATCTGTCAGGCCAAACGCAGTGAAAATGAGGTCAAAGAATCTTAATATAACTTCCAATAAAAATATGAAAGATAAATAGTTGAGTATATTTGTGTAAAGTGAAGGGAGTGTGCTTATATGTCTCAAGACACGGCTAAATTCGAAGAAATTTGGGTCAAGTATAAATACGCCTAAGAGAGTGTAAGGGATTACCTTTGCTATTTCTTGGGCAATATTATTTCCGTTTTTTGGAATATAAGAAACCATACGTATTGCTGCTATGATTGTGACAGATAAGAACAGAATCGTTTGAATCTCTAGATTTTCTGATAATAAAATGAGGAAAGATGCAAAAACTGCAAACCATATGAAGATTAGGAAAGGTAAAATGATGATGTATTCTATGAAGTAAAGGAATCCTGCGAACATTTTTGTGAAGAAAGGGTGTTCAGAAGTGTTATATTTGTTCAGATTTAGCCGAATAATATTCTTTCTTCCAATGAATCTGTAAAATTTCCAAACCAAAACAGCATAAATCGTAATAAGCAAAACCATAAGAAAGATGTTGACAAAGTCTTGGAGATATGATGGAAAAACAGACAAAACTCCGTTATACGTGTTCAGAAAAACTGAGCTTGTTTGGTTCACCTCTGCCATAAACACATATGGTTAAGGTTATTTTTAAAGGTTTTTAGAGCGTTTCTATAGCTAGTTATATTCCTGCACCTAAATATTTAAAAGTATTATTTAAGTAGTGGGTTTATGGAAAGAATGTCTTTAAAATTGAATGAAGGTGATAAGAATAAAATAAGCCTCGAAAAAGTAAAGACCGAGATTAAAGAAAAAACAGAACGGGATTTGATAAGATTTAGGACTTGTTGTGCTGATTGCAGAGCCAGCCGATAAACCATGCCTATTGAATTCTTAGATAGGTTGGGTAATTCTTTAGAACTTCCCTTCAAGAAAGGTGAAAGTGTAAAAAAAGTCTTATCGAGACATTTTATCCCTGTGGATTCCGTAATGATATATTTAGGGGATAAAATCATAAATGAAGATTATGTTTTATACAAGGAAGACGAAGAAATTTTTGTTAGGCTTATAGAAGGTTTTGATATAGTTTCTTTAATAAAAAATTTAAAAAAAGAAGTCAAATCGAGCTCTAAAGAGATATACAAAAAAAAGACCTTATCAATAAATAGGTTTGGAGATGTAAAAATGAATATTGAAAATATGTCTCCAGAACGGTTGAAAGAGTATGTCGAAGAGGTTTTTTTTGAAACTGTTATGGAATCCAGAATAATGATAGGATTGTTTTAGGTTTATCTGGAGGGATCGATAGCACATCCATGCTCCTGCTTTTAAGTACCTTAAAGGAGAGATTACCCTCTTTTGAAATATTTGCAGTTACTTATGATGATTTTAAGGGAAAGGAAGATCCCACTTACAATTATATAAAGGATTTAGCTGATTTTTTTGGAATAAATCATGAGATAATAACTGAAAAGGAAATCATGTCTTTATTTAATCTTAAGATATCTCCAAAGAAAATTTTTAAAAATCTTATGAAAACAGAAGATGCCGATAAAGTTATGTATGCAGATCATCATGTAATGAGAAGGACAATTGAGGCTTTTGCTGAAGAAAATAAAATCAAAAAAATTTTCTTAGGGTTACATGCTTCAGACATAATTGCGGGATTTTTGAACAGTTACATCACAGGATATGTTTCCAATCCGGCACCTAGAAGAATTGTGGGAGATTTTGAATATATGCTCCCATTATGTAACCTAACAAAGAAAGAGTTAAAAATCTATTCGAGTGTGAATAAATTGACACATATATCCTCTTCCGAGATAAACTCTTGGGAAATAAATCCTTTAGATTGTAATCTATATTATTATTTAGCCGATCAGCTACAATTTTTTTGGCCAAATATCCATTCGTGGCTTATAGAAGGCCATAAAAGATTGTTTAAAAACTTAAGAAAAGAAGATTATGTTCTTTGTAAAAATTGCAGGTCTCCTATCTTACCCCAGTCTAGAGACAAAATCTCCTTATGTGATGTATGTAAATTATTTGAGAAACATAATTATCTTCAGAGTAAGTTTTAAATACAATTATAGCGTGTTTGAGGTATGATCGACATAAAGTATATTCAGGAAAATCCCAAGGTGATAAAATATTCCGTAAAGGCAAGAGAGTTGGACGTGAATGTAGATTTACTTTTAAAAAAGTATGAAGAATGGAAAAAACTGAAAAAAGACCTAGATAATTTGCGTAGGGAACGGAATGTTTTAAGTGAAAAAGTTAATGAAGCAAAGAAAAAGAAAAAAGATTTCAAGAAATTTATAAAGCAGAGTAGAGAAAATAACAAAAAACTTGAGCAGACGGAAACAAAAGTAAAAAAAGTTTGGAAAGAGTATGAAAGATTAGCTTACAAAATACCGAATGTACTCCATAAAGATGTTCCTATAAGTGATAAAGATAGGGTTGATTGGGAAAGCAAAATCAAGAAACCCAAATTTAATTTTAAACCAAAAACAAATTGGGAAATTCTAGTAGATACAGACATGGCTGATTTCAATAGGGCCATTAAGGCAGCAGGAGATAGAGGCTGGATGCTAAAAGGAGATGCCGCTAGACTAAATAGAGCCATCACAAATTTTGTTTTGGATTTTTGGAGAAAGAAGGGTTATTTTGAATTAATTCCTCCCTATTATGTGAACGAAGAAAATCTTTACATAACAGGGCACTATCCGGGAGGAGAAGAAGAGGTTTACAAAACAGAAGATGGAAAAGTTTTTGTTGGAACGGGAGAAATTTCTGTTTTGGCAGTTTTCAAAAATGATATTTTCAATAAAAAAGAACTTCCAAAAAAATTCATGTGTTATACTCCTTGTTATCGTAGAGAGGCGGGGAATCATGCAGATGATAAAGGATTGTATAGAACGCACCAATTTGATAAAGTTGAGCTTACGCATATAACGACCCCGGAAAAGGAAGAAAAAGAGTACAATCAAATTTTTGAAGATGCAAAAGAGCTTTACAAAATATTGGGTTTGCCACACAGAATCATTACCCATAGAGCAAACGATATGCCAAATAAAGCCACCCTAGAAAAAGATATTGAAATTTATATGTCTGCAGAAGAGAGATGGGGGGAAGCAGCAAGTATTGGAATGACGGCAAGTTTTCAAGCAAGAAGAGGAAACATACAATTTGTTGGGGAAGGAAAAAAAGAATTTGTGCACACGATTTATGCAACAGGAGGCGTGGCAAATAGAATTTTAATAGCAATTTTAAATAATTTTCAAAACAAAGACGGCTCTGTTAACATTCCAAAAGTTTTACAGAAATATATGGGCAAGAAGAAAATTGTCGGAAAGAAAAAACTTAAATAAAACAAAATCTTGTTTGTAATATGAAAAAGAAGGTGCCAAATTGGCTTCATTATGCCACATGGGCGTTAGGAATAATAGCTCTTTTATTGTTGATTTATGGAATAATTAGGGCGCTCGTTTAAGATGAGACATGGAGATTATCCTTCATTACTTTCTCACGCAATTAATTTTGCAATTTTTATTTACTTTGCTATATTTTTGTTAAAATTAAATGCACTAGATGTGTTTGGATTGTTTATAGCCGCCTTCGGTTTGTTTGTGTCTTTAGTGGCTAACATAATCTCTATAATTGAGAATCAATAAATAAAATGGCAAAAAGAAGAATAATGGCAAACAATAAATTAGACGCTGTGAAGTTTGGCTTGGCTGGAGGGATAGTTGCGGGCTTGTGTGTCTTTATCACAACTTTGCTTGCTTTGATATCTACAGGCTATGCTGCCAGTTGGACTAGCGCTATAAGCAGCGTATACGGGTTTCTTGGCTACAATATAAGTTTCGTTGGGGCTATACTTGGAGCAATCTATGCATTCATAGATGGCTTTATCCTTACATGGATTTTTGCCTTGATTTACAACAAGCTTTTGTAAATAGGAGAAGGAAGCTTTAGAAAATAGAATTTCAGGAACTTGTTGAATTATGGTTTCCACAACCTTTAAAAATAAATTCTATCATAATATTATATTGCCTACGTGGTCTAATGGCTATGACTCATCCCTGTCGCGGATGCGATCCGGGTTCGATTCCCGGCGTGGGCGTGTACGTCTACATGGAAACATTTATAAATAATGTGGACGTATATCTTCTATGACATATACTGAAATTAAAAAGAGAAATGGAAAGAAATATTATTATAGGGTTAGATCTGTCAGAAAAGGGAAGAAAGTTCAGAAAGAAAGAAAATATCTTGGAGTTAATCTTTCTAAAATTGATTTAAGCAAAAAAGAAAAAGAAGCAGATATTTCTTTAAATAGAAATAAAGAAAATAAAGAATTAGAAAAGATAAAACAGAAAATCAAAGAAGTTCTTAAGAAAAATAAAGTAAAAAGAGCAGGAATATTTGGAAGTTATTCAAGAGGAGATCAACGAAAAAATAGTGATATTGATATCTTGATTGAAGTAAAAGGAAGAAAATTTAGTTTATTTGATTTAGTTGGACTTGAGATGGAACTAAAAGAAATATTGAAAAGAGATGTTGATCTTTTAACATATTCTGGAATCCACCCTCTTTTAAAAGAAAGGATATTAAATGAAGAAGTAAGAATAATATGAAAAAAGATCCTTTAATATTTATTGAACATATTTTAGAAAGTATTATAGCTATAGAAGAATTTTCTAAAAATATAAGTAAAAAAGAATTAGGTTCAAATAGGTTGATACAAAGTGCAACTGTAAAAGAGATTGAAATTATTGGGGAAGCCACCAAGAACCTTTCTTTGAATTTCAGAGAAAAATATCCTGAAGTCCCTTGGAATAAAATTGCTGGAACAAGAGATAAATTAAGTCATCATTATTTTGGAATCGATATAGGTATCATTTGGGATGTTATCAAAGAAGATATTCCGGTATTAAAAAAACAAATACAAAAAATTAGAAAGGATTTGGAATAATTAAAAAATAAACCTAACTGAGACACTTTTATCTCAAGCACGACGTGGGCGTGTTATTGTTTCTTTTTATGATAAAGATCTAAAATGTAAATTAGATTTTCATTTTTGAAATATTTATAAGATAATCTAAACGGTTTGATGTACAATTCTCTTGTGCCTTTTCTCACATTCCTCATTGGCTTTCCGATTTCAGGATTTTTAGAAATTTTCTTAATTTGTTTAGAAATCTTTTGTTTCAAAGACATGTCTTTTAATTTAGAAAAAATAATTGTGAATTTTTTATCGAAACGTATCTCTACCATTTCATCATTTCTTCTTCGAGATTTTCAGAATCAACACTAATGAATTTTCCAGATTCGATTCTCTTGTATGCTTCTTCAGTTCTTTTTGCAAATTCTAAGTCTTCTTTAAGAGCTTTATCCATTTCGCTAGCCTTTTTTAAGATTAATTGGTTTTTGTTTTGGATAATCAATAGTTTGTCTCCTGAGGTTAGGTTCTTTCTCATACTTTGAGGAATAACGATTTGTCCTTTAGAGCTCATCTTGATTACATCAATATTTGTCATGGTAAGATTAGTCTTACTTAATTTATAAATCTTCTTATTTTGTTGTTCTAATTGCGATGCTTCCCTACAAAAACAAACCCTATACTTTATAAACTCAAATTTCAACCATATTATATTACTAATGTGAAGGTTCTTGAACATGTTTCAAGGAACCTGTTCAAGAATAGATGATTCTTGATAAACCTCTAACGAGGAATTAAAGTAAGGAGAATAGAATGAATAACAAATTTAAGAAATTAGGACTTAGTGAAGATTTGCTTTATATCTTGGATAAAAAAGGTTTTGAAATACCTACGGAAATTCAAGAAAAAGCCATACCTTTAGTGTTAGAAGGAAAAGATGTAATTGGGGGCTCGGCAACAGGAAGCGGAAAAACTCTTGCGTTTTCTTCTTCAATAATTGAGAATTTAAAGCCTAATGAAAATGTTCAAGCTTTAATTTTAACCCCTACAAGGGAATTAGCAGAACAGGTTTCTGTTTCAATAAAAGAATTTTCAAAAGGTAAAAATTTGAATGTTGTTTCTGTTTACGGAGGTGTAAGTATAAACCCTCAAATAAGAAATTTAGCAGTTGCAGATATTGTTGTAGGGACGCCCGGAAGAATTTTAGACCATATACAAAGAAAAACATTAAGATTAGATAAGATTAATTTTTTAGTTATTGACGAAGTTGACAGGTTGTTTGACATGGGATTTATTGAAGATGTTGAAAAGATAATAAACCAGTGTTCAAAAGATAGACAAACAATGCTCTTTTCAGCAACAATCTCCCCAGACGTTCATTATTTAGCTAAGAAATATACTAAAAATCCTATAGAGGTCTCAGTAGATTCTTATGTTGATTATTCAATGCTTGAACAAGTTTTTTATGATGTCCCAAATCATTTGAAATTTTCATTGCTGGTTCATTTGATGAAAAAAGAAGATTCTGATTTAATCATGGTTTTTTGTTCTACGAGAAGAAATGTGGATTTCATAAATTATAATTTACAAAAACAAGGAATTAATTCCCAAGCCATTCATGGAGGTTTAAACCAAGGCAAAAGAAATAGTGTCATGAAATCTTTTCAAGGAAAAGGTCCTGGCGTTTTAGTTTGTACTGATGTGGCTGCTCGTGGTTTAGACATTGACAATGTTACGCATGTTTACAATTATGATTTACCTAACTCAAGTAAAGAATATATTCACAGGATTGGGAGGACTGCAAGAGCAGGAAAATCAGGAAAAGCAATAAATATTTTATCAAGTAGGGATTATGATAATTTTAGAGAAATAATGTCTGATGATTCTTTGAGAATAGAAAGAGAGGATTTGCCTGAGATTGAGGTGGTTAGTGTGAGTACAAATTCAACAAGAAGCAGAAGAGGCGGAAGCAGAGGACGTAGCGGTAGCAGAAATTACAAAGGGAACAAAGGAAAATATAAAGGAAGAAATTCAAGAAAAAGGAATAGCAGAGGCGGAAACAGAAAAGGAAACAAAGGCTCTGGAGGAAAAGGCGGTTATCAAGGTGGAAAAAGAAGTAGGGGAAAAGGGAAGAAAAGAAAATTCAATAAAAAAAGAGACCCTCGAGGAGGAATGTATGCCCAACCTCGTGGGCGATGTTGAGTAGTTTCATCTAAGTAATCTTTTGGTTAAACAGAAAATTATAAATTATATATTTTTTTTAGATGAATTTAGAAGGAGTTAAAAGAAATTAGTGCTTGGAATACTAACAGGAAATGGCAAAACAAATTAAAAGAATATTATGATATAAATAATGACATATTATCTATATCTAACAAGGAAAAAATAGAAACATCTATAGATATTGGAGATTTTATCTTGAATATTAACAATAGAAATCTTATTTGTGGCATAGAGGTAATGGATGCCAGCGAGAATCTTGGTATCTCAAAAAGTATTTTAAAGAATATTAAGAATGTAAAAATATCTGTTTCATACAAAACGAATTATGTCCATAATTTGCTTATAATTAATTTTATGAAAAAAGGAAAAGATGTAAATGTCCCCATACCTCTAACTTTGAATTTGGGTCATAAAAAACCCAAAAAAGATATTTTAATTTACAATTGATTTTATCTCTCTTTTCTCTGCAACTTTCTAACCGCATCTAAAACTCTTATGTCTGGAGAAAGAATATAGACGTGGTCGTTAGGGCTGCGTAGAGCTCTATATATTCTCTGAAGGAATTCACGCCAGGCTTTGTCACGATAAAATTCCCAATAGTAATCTTTATGTGTTTTTTGAAGAACTTTCCAAAAAGTATCGGACACGTTTGGATTGGGGTATTTTGTGAAAATTATTGAACGACAAATCTTGCCAGGGAAGTCTACACCACGAGAGCATTTAGTGCTGAATAATTTTTTTTGAACGCCTTGTTTGAAATCCGATACTGCCTTGCCTGTTTTATCTTCTCCTTGAGCAATTTTTATTTCTTCTACACTTGTTATGTGGTCTAAGTCAAAGAGTTCTTTTTCTTTTTCAGTAGGCAAATCTTTGTATGCAGTTACGTGGATTAGTGCAGGAATTTCTGCGGCTTTTATTGAGGCTGACAAAGCATCGAGATAATCTACGCGTTCTTTTTCTCCCGATTTGAATGTAGAATAACGACAATCAAATTCTTTTCCCGTCATTATTATTTCTGTTGAACCAAAGTTTAAATCTTCGGCGATAACTTTAGCAAAGTTTTCAATTTTGAATATATTTTTTATTATACTGTCGCTGTGAAGTGTGCCTGACATGAAAATAAGAGTTTTTGTTTTGTCTAAAAGGTCTTGGAACTTTCCAGAGATATCTGTACTTACAAGTTTAACAATTATGTTTTCTTCGTTACTATCCTCTTTCTTTTCTTTTCTGTATGTGAGGTAAAGTTTCTTCATTGTGTGTTTAAAATCTCTCGCTACCTCTAATGCGTTGTTCGCATAGTTCATTTCATCGATAGAAATTTCTGCTTCAAGTTCATCGTTTGAAGTGAATTCTTCTAAAACATCTTTTATTTTTGTATCTTTAACATGTAGAACGGCATTTTTGTCTACTCCGATAGCTTTTTTATTTTGTAATTCCAATTCAATTAATCGTTTTATCTTGTCTAAGGAGCGTTGAGCTTTTGGAGATTCTGGATGTATCGTTTTTATATTTGAGAGCAAGCGTGTGAGGTTTAATTCATCTTGTTGGAAGAATTGATCCAAGAATTCGTCTGCTTCATCTATTATGTCTACTTCTGTTAAGGGTTTGCGTCCCATCACCATCTCAGTACGGTATTTTGCCGAATTGAAAATCATTGCGTCTGCATCAAGATAAGCTTCATATTGGTCATAATAACTACAACCTGGTTTTCTATGGTAAAATACAAAAGTCTCTCCTGAAACCCCTTTGTAGCGTCTTTTACGTGCGTCTGTTAAGGTCTTTAACTCAAAACTTGATGGTAAAATGGGGCTCCAGTAAGGGTTTGCTCCTGCGACTGCAGCACGTCTAAGATTATTCATGCTTATCCCTCTGTGATGGTCCATGAATGGGTTGTCTCTGACGTACTCTCTGATTCTATCTAAGTTTTTATCTACGAGTTTTATGTTCTCTGGCAATTCGAGGGAGGCACAGCTTTTTCCTGGAATAAAAACAGAGTCGTGGTTGTCTTTTCCAGTAATCATCGAAATTTTCATTTTTTTTCCATTAGTTTTTTTCAAATATTTGTCTTTTATGTAATCTTCTTCGTATTGTCTTTGTAAGGCTTTAACAGGCACCACTATAGAAGCTTTGCCAAGTGCACGAGCCACGTTTAACGCTATTGCACTTTTGCCACTACCACAAGTCCCGTGTAAGAAAATTACTTTATACTCTTTAGTTTTTTCTAAAATCTCTTTGACAACATCTTCTTGAGTCTTTCCATTACTAAATTTTAATGGCTCTAAAGAGACATCTCCACGGTATAAACTCCAATAGGGATTTTCAAAAATATCTAATGTTGGTTTATGATTTTGAATTTGCCTCTTTTTTTCTTTCATAGAATAATCAGTAGAAAAAAGGGTTTAAAATATTTTACATGGATTTAAACTAATTTTCACCTTTTTGAATATAAATTTTTAAAAAGCTAGAAATATTTTTTATAAGATGAAGCGTTTGAAAGAGATAGTTACGCAGGGGAAAAGAGATATACGTATATTGGAAGACAACGAAGTTGCGAAAAACGAGATGCAAGAAGCATCTAACTTTAAGCTTCTTTGTGAAAATGGTTTTTCTGAAGAGGGGGCAAGAAAAAACTTAGTTATTAAAGCTTATGAAATGGAAGCAGATGCCATTTATATTGAACACGTAGGATACAATTACGGGAATCAAATGCCTGGAAGAGAAAACAGCAGAAAAAAGTATAGGGCTAGCGGTGTTGCGATTTTTAACTCTTAGATAGTCCAAAATATTTAAAAAAACAGATTATAAATTTTTAATATGGGAAACGAAACAATTGAGAATATTAATGAGGAAAGAAAAGAGAAAGAAATGCAACAAGATGTAGAGCCTTCTCAAATACCTCAAGTTCCACCTGAAGAAAGCGGGGTTCCTCAACAACCCGGAACACAAATCCCTCCTACGCAACAATCAGAAGAAGGGCAATCCCCAGTACATCAATCTCAACAAGTCCAACAAGAAGAATCTCAACAAGCTTTGACTCAACAGCAGCCTGGACAGATTCCTGCACTTCCCGAGAAATCAGAGGTTCAGATAGAGACAGAAAAAGATGCAGTTAGGGAAAAACAAGAAGAGAAAGTTCAGAAGGAATCACAAACTCAAGAGCAAAATGTTGAACAGCAATTACGAATGGAAGAACAAACATCTCAACAGAACCAGGAAAGACAAGAGTAAGGGCAAAATCAACAATTCAGAGAATGGAAAATTCTAGAAAACTTATATGTCAGAAGCTAAAAATAATCTTTCATAAAAAATTCTCCCCATTCTTTATATGTTCTAGGGGTATCATCAGATTTATATAATTTATTTGTTTTTTAATAACATGAAGTGGAAAAAATTTCTAAGCTTTCTTTTCATTATTTTAGTTGTACTTTTACTTGGGATGTATTGGTTTGTTCCGAACCAAGAACTAGAATTCTTCTTTGCGGAAAGAAATTATAATTTTTCAGTAGGAAATCTTTCAGGAGAGATGCAATTTTATGATAATATGCGTTTTCCAACGAAGGATATAACCTATAGAATTGAAGATTGCACTATTCAAAAAGAAAGTGAAATGGAGCGCGCTTTTGAGATAATTGAAAATGAAACTTCATTGAATTTTGATTCTGTTTCTGAGAAAGAGCAAATACATGTCACTTGTGATAGTAAGACAAAACTTAATGGGGCTTTATACATTGCAGGCGAAGGCGGCCCGTCGAATATAACCAAATCTGGCGAGTTTAATGTTATTGAAGGAGGCAAAATTCTTTTAATAAGAGAGTCTCGTTGTGATAAACCCATTGTTCCCTTGCACGAATTGCTTCATGTTTTGGGGTTTAATCATTCACAAAATGAGAATAACATAATGTATCCTGTCAGCAAGTGTAAACAAACAATCGGACAGGACATACTGGATTTTATAGAAAAGATTTATGGCTATCCTGGCTACTCCGATTTATTTTTTGAGGATGCTTCGGCTTCTAGAAGCGGCACATATCTCAATATCAATTTTACGGTTAGAAATGGAGGTTTAAACAACGCTGAGAATTCTAGTGTTGTAATTTATGCTGATGATTCAGAAATAAAGAGGTTTGAGGTTGAAGAAATGGGTATAGGGGAAGGAAGAAATGTTATCCTTAGTAATATATTTAGTTTGAAAAGAAACATAAATGAAATGCGTCTTGAGTTAGAATATGGAGGAAGTGAGCTGAGTAAAGAAAATAATGTTGCGTTGCTTGAAATAAAAAATAATTAGAAAAAATTTTTAGATTTAGTCATCGAGTTCGAAATCTTCTAAATCTCGTTCGAAATCTTCTTCGTCTTCGAATTCATCGAAGTTTTTAGCCATTTTGGTCATCCACCTCGTTTTTATTAATTCAACTTTAAGAGATATACTTGTTTTTAAAGATTTCTATGACGAGAAATAAGGTTTTGTTGAAGGGTTAATTTAATCTTCTTATAGAATCTTGAGTTGTCAAAGGAAGACCCAGAGGGCCAATCTCTAGAAGAGCGTTTCTTGGTTCAAAGAATTTCAATTCAATTTTTCCAAAAGAGCTATCTCCAAGACTCTTTTCAACTTTGACATGATGGATCGTTCCTCTTCTCACAAGATGCTCTTTATCAACAATTCTTAGAGTGTAAGGTTTAGAAGTGCCTACAAACCCATATCTCTCATTTCCCATCATTTCTCTTACTTCTTCTGGAGTTACTTCTCTGTAAGAAACTCCTTTATGTTCAAAAGACCCCATAGTGACTTTTCCTTGCCCGAGCGTTTTTTCATCTATGCTATCCATTAACTCCTTAATTCTTGATAAACCTTCATACGTGCCTGTCCAAGTTTTGGTAGAGTATCTTCTTCTTGCCGAAGTTCTCATGAAGAAGAATGCACAATATCTTTTTTAAAAATTATTAATGTAAAAAGTATATGTTAAGATTTCAGAAAACTCTAAATTAAAAAAAGGAGGTCCGAAGACCTCCAAGGTGTCTTGCCGAAACAAGACAATATATCTAGGATATTGCCATATTTAAGTGTTTTGTTTTTGCTTATGCGAACTTGCAGGAGTTTTTAGAAAATCAACAAGAGAAGAAAAATCCCTCCACCAAGATTCGAACTTGGGATCTCCCGGGGACTGCGTTGTTTTTTGAACGTGCGAGTCTCGAAAGATTGACTAATCAGGCTTCATAGAATTTCCCTTGTGGGAATCTCCACCCTAGTTTAACACTACAGCCAGGCGCTCTAACCATTGCTCCTTTTCCAGAGTTTTTACATCTAAAAAAGTCTGAGCTATGGAGGGATTATTTTTGTTACCCACTTAGTTTTGGGTAATCCTTAAAGGTAAGGATAGAAAGAGAAGTTATTTAGGTTTTTTAAGGTTTTTTGTTTACCCTAAATCAACCTTATCAGAGTCCTTATCTTTTTCTATAGGTTCTGTTACAAAATAAGCACGGTTACTTTCTGATTCGTTTATATCTCCTTCACGTTCAAATATTGCCGTTGCTCTCGGAAGCGCAAATTTGCCCATGACTCCGACTTTAGAATAAATTATGTAACTTAGAACTCGAACTTCTCCAGCTTCGAGTTTTTCAAAATTCCATTCTATTTTTTTAGATTTTTCATCAACTCTATCTGGTTTTTCCACTCCGAATTTATCGTAAATTTTTACCAATGGAGGCAAACGGTCAATGACGTTTACGCGTTCAATGTATTTTTGAGATTTAAGCATTATAGTTACTTTAAGTGCAAATTCTCCTCCTTTAGATCTTACGTGAGAGACCCTCTTTCTTATTACGAGATTTGTTCTAGAGTATTTCTTGACTATTATCACTATTGCCACAATAAACAAGATTAGTATGAATGGAAAAAGCCAGTTTGTTTGCACGTTTATTTTTAGTGATTCTCCTGGGTTTATTTCTCGGCTCCAGGTATAATAAATCTTGAAGCCTTGACGCTCAACATTATCTGGTTGAGGGCTCAAAGTGGTAAAAAGTCTTGAAATAATATTTTTCTTTATCGTTGTTTCAGATTCTACTATTGTGTTTCCTTTGTTGTTTTTTTCAATAATTTGATTGTTTATGAAAAATCCGTAATCCTGACGTGTTGTTGTTAGTAAATCTTTTTCTTCAAATTCAATAGTGCCTTCAATGTTTGTTGTCTCGCCATGAGTTTTTATTTCTGCGTTAAGAGTGTAGAATCCTGCCTTTAACTTTTTGAATTCTTCTTCATTTAAATCAAAATCAAAATCCACTCTTTCTTTTGGTCCTAAATCAAAAGTTTCTTCAGTTTGGAAAAAAACACTCTCAAATTCTACTTTAGTTTCACCAAAATCAAAGTTTTTCAAATTTTGGAGATAGATACTTATCGTGTTGGAATCTATATCTACTTCGCTTGAGCCAACTTCAAAAGCATTTTCTAATGGAACAATCTCGAAAGTCAATCTCTCTTCTTGTTCTTCACCATCGTTTGCCTTTATATGATATGTGAATGTGTAAAATCCTTTTTTATCGATTTCGGAAATGGGTTTTATTTTAAGCTCAACATTTTCAGTTGCACCTTGGGGAATGTAAACAGTTCCTTTAGGAAACATCTCAAATCCCAAAAGATTGTAAAACTGAAAATTCTCGCTTTGTCCGAAATTCTTTATCTCTAGATTGAAGGTTGCCGGTTGGTTTAGTTCTTGTATTAACACACCTTTTTCTCCTATCTGTTCAACATTTAAATTTATTGCTATTACTGAAGGCAAAATTATTAACATACATAAAAACCACACCAGTATTTTTTTCATATAAAATCAAAATAGAATTTCTATTTAAAGGTTTTTATAGTTAATCACTATGGACATCTATATAAATCATTTTATACTGTTTATACATGGATGAGGTATGAGATTCATAAAATCTAAGGAACTAGAAAAACACATTGGGGAAAGAGTGTTTGTGGGAGACAGAAAGGGAAACATAGAGGATTTTATTGATGAAAAAGATTCAGATGCAAAGTTTGGCATCTTGGGAAAAGATAATCTTGGGTTTTTTGTGGATGTTTGCGATTTCAATTCTTTAAGATATCCTTTAATAGGTATTAACAAAAAAGAGGAGATGGTAAGATTAGGAGATAGAGGAGTTGTGGGGTTGGAATATAGCAATGGTCAAATTATTTGTTATAATTATAAATTCGATTTAGAGTGATTATTTCTTACTTTCTAAGATTTTTTACCTTCTAAGTCTAACCATGCTTTCGCTTGCCCTAAGAACTGGTCGCACCCGTTTGCAATTTTGTCTTCCATTTCATCAACTCTAGATTTTATGACCCATTTCTCATAAATCCCTCTCAGAAATTTTTTCATTGCAGTCCCTTCAAACTTGTTATCATAATCTTTTACTAAAATTCCTTTAACTTTGATTTTAACTGAACCTTGGTTTGTTCTTATTTTAACCCCCTCACGCATTGCTTCAACATTTTTCAAAGCTTTTGCTTCCATTATAATTTTCATCTCAAATTTGAAATAATCTGTCATTTTTCTAGAACCTTTCCATTCGGCTTTTATTTCTTTTTCATCACCCTTTATCTTTTCTTCATATTTCTCTTCTTCAACATCAAGCATTGTTTCATCTGTTAACCATTCATAGCAAAATTGATAGAAGTCTTTAAATGAAAATACACCTCCATATTTTATTTCGCTGGAGAAGATTGTGTCTTTCTCTGCCATTACTTTAAAAAAAGAATGACGATTTAAATATTTAACTAAACACACGAATGTTTTTAATCTTGAAATATTTTTAGTTTTAATGAAGTTAAGGGAAATTCTACTTTACGAGAATGGTTCTAAAAGAAATTTTTACGTTGTTTTATCTAGGGGTTTTTATGGCTGTTATGAGAATTTCCAAAATGGAGATAGAGACCATTTAGTAAGTTTTCCCATTTTAGATTTAGAAAGAATGGTTCTTGAAGAACTTTTTGGAGACGGAAAATCGGATGAAATATGGGTGATTAATTACGATAAATAAATCATATCTCTGAACTGCAAGATTCACAAATTATTCTGCCATCAACTTTGTAAAGGATATCTGTTTCGCCACATTCTTCACATATGCCTTCGTGCATGAATTTTCTATGTTTTGCTTTTTCAATTCTTTTGAGTTTTTCTTGTTCTTCCCGGATTTTTGCATACTCTTCTAATTCAGGGTAAATCTCTGGTTGGAAGCTTAAAATATCTTTAACCGTGACAATTCCAATGAGCTTTTTTCCCTTGAGCACAACAGGAAGTCTGTCAAATTTCTTTTTTTCCATTTTGTTTACTGCATCTCTAATATCTGAGTCTGGTTTAATGGTCACGACTTTTTTTGCTGCGACTTGTTTTGCTTTGATGTTTTTCAAATCTTTTTTGGATTTTTTTACAATCGCCCATAAAATGTCTTTTTGAGAAAGGAAGCCCACGACTTTATTATCTTTATTGACTAAGATTAAGCTACCTACGCGTTTCTTAACCATTTTCTTAGAACATTTTAACAAGTCATCATCAGGATTTGCAACAACAGAGTCACGGGTCATAACATCTGCAACATGGATTGTTTCCATGTTTCATATAAGAATATGATGCTTATAAAGTTTATGAGGTTTTTGTGTATTCTATAATCTAAACCTTTTGATTTTGCCACAATAATCATCTTGAAAAATCTAGAAAACAGAGTTTCTTGACCCAAAAAATCAAAGCATTTTTTGAGTATTAGACAAAACCAAAACTTTATCACAATAATGTTTAAATAAGGAACACTGATTATTTTAGTTATGGGTGTAAGTATATGTCCTCGTGCCAATTCTTGTAGGGCTTACAGTTTTTATAAAGTTTTTACTGGGGATGAAACAAATGGAAATGTTTTGAAGAGAGACGAACGTGGCCATTATAATTGTAGAGCGTTGGAAGTTGCTAGAAGCACAACTTCTGATAAATCGATAAAGTGTCCCGGTTATCTAAAGAGCATAAATAAAGAGATTTTGAGTGAAGGAGGAGGTTTAGTATGGTTAATGGGGGGCTCGACGACTTAAAATGGCAGATAAACCAGTAGTTTTGATGCCTGAAGACATCCAACGCATTATGGGAAAAGATGCTCAGAGAAACAATATTTTAGCGGCTAGAATGGTTTCAGAGATAGTCAAAACAACACTTGGGCCTAGAGGAATGGATAAAATGCTTGTTTCTCCTACTGGTGAGATAATTGTTACGAATGATGGAGTCACAATTCTTAACGAAATGCAAATTGAACATCCTGCCGCAAAGATGATGGTTGAAATTGCCAAAACTCAAGAATCAGAGGTTGGAGATGGTACTACGACCGCTGTTATGCTTGCAGGAAAATTACTTGAAAATGCAGAGAAGTTGCTTGATAGTAAAATACATCCTACTGTTATAACGAAAGGTTATCGTATGGCTGCTGAAAGACTTCAAGAAATACTTAAAGATGTTTCATTGAAAATTACTCCTGAGGATGAAGATGTTCTAAAACAAATAGCAATGACTGCTATGACCGGAAAAGGAGCTGAAGATTCAAGAGAGCATTTTGCGACGATAATTGTCAATGCTGTGAAACAGATTAGAGAGCAAGGAAAAATTGATTTAGATAACATTAAAATTGAAAAATCTAAAGGAGACGGGATAAAAGACACTGAGTTAATCACAGGCATAGTGGTTGATAAGGAGCGAGTTTCTAAAGATATGCCTAGAGTCATTGAAAATGCCAAAATTGCAATGATTGATTTTCCTTTAGAATTGAAAAATCCTGAAATTGAAACAAAAATTTCAATTACCTCACCAGACCAATTAAAGAGTTTTTTGGCTCAAGAGGAAACTGAGATAAAAGAACTCATAGGAAAAGTTAAAGAATCTGGGGCGAATGTTGTTTTTTGTCAGAAAGGAATAGATGATTTCGCACAATATCTTTTATCTAAAGAAGGTATTTATGCTATAAGGCGAGTAGCAAGAAGCGATATGGAAAAACTTGCAAAAGCAACCAGTGGAAAAATAGTTTCAAATATTTCAGAGTTGACTCCTTTTGAGTTAGGGAATGCAAAACAAGTTGAAGAGGTGAAACACGGTGAGGATACGCTTACTTATGTTAAAGGTTGTGAAAATCCTAAAGCTTTAACTATTCTTATTCATGGAGGGACGGACCATGTTATAGACGAAATTGAGAGAGCTATAAGAGACGGATTGGGGGACGTTTCTTGCGCTTTGGAGTCTGGCTTGGTTGTAACAGGAGGTGGGGCAATAGAAATTGAACTTGCTAAACGTCTCCGTGAATTTTCTCAGGGTTTAAGTGGCAGAGAACAACTAGCTGTAGAAGAATTTGCCTCTGCTCTTGAATTCATACCCATTACGTTGGCCGAAAATGCTGGCTTAGACCCTATAGATATTCTTACAGAACTCAAAGCGAAACACGATTCAGGGGAAAAGAATGCTGGGCTGAATTTATTTACCGGGAAAATTGAAAATGTTCTTGAGGCACGTATCGTAGAGCCATGGAAGATAAAAAGTCAGGCAATAAATTCTGCTAGTGAAGTAGCCATAATGATTTTAAGAATTGATGATGTTATTGCTTCAAACGACGGAAGTAGTAGTGGTGCGAGAAAAGGTCGTTTAGCCGGTAGGGGTCAGGGTGCAGGTATGCCTGGAATGTATGATGAGTTTTAAGAAGAGTTATTCTATATCCACGCCTTTTTCCGCTTTGTAGATATTTAAACCCCAGTTATTACTCATTTCGTGAAAATTTTCTAAGTAAGTGTCGAACGAATAGCTATTTCTTCTTTCAAAATCTTCTTTTGCTTTTGTCAGTGTCTCGGGATTTTCTATTGAATTCTTCCAATTGGTGACATCTCTTAGATATCTCCATGTCAATCCTTTTCCGACTTTTCCTGGGGCCCGGTAATATTCTACTCCGTAATCCCAACTTCCATGAATTCTTTCTCCTTCAGAAACAATTCTTCCGGCTACATCCAAAACCTTTATTAAGTGAGCTCTGTCATCATATTCTTGCGCACATACAGGGTCATAGTCACATTCTTCCAACATTTCTTTAATTTCTTTTCCGTGTGTGAAATCACTTGCACTTGTGGAATTTCCAAGAATTGTCATTCCCCATTGCTCTGCAGTAGTTCCTTGAACATGGACAACTCCCAATCCACCATCATTGCTCGCATTTGGCTGAACAGGATCTCCATAACTCTCTTGCATAATCATTCCTGCCAAAGTGTTTTCTGGTATTCCGTATGCTTCTTCAACAGCATGATAAATAGGTTGCCATCTTAGCGTTCTTTGAATTCTCCCTATTGTTGAGTTTTTTTCTGCAAGTCTTGTTCCTGAAAAATCGTGCTCAACTAAAGGTTCATATCCTAATCTTTCATATAAAGAACCTTCCTGTCCGTGAGGTGTGGCTGGTCTTGAAGTTGCTTCCGATGCAGTTTCATCAGATTGTTCAATCATTTGCTCTTGTGTAAAATCACTAATGACCTGGTTTGCGTAAGGTTTTAGTTGGCTTCCACTAAAGGCAAGTCCTGAAACCAATGCTCCTGTTTTCAGCCAAGATAAAGGTCTGATTTCTTCAACTTTTGAATTAATTTTACCTACAAAATTCTTAACTTTGGTGAGTTTTTCTTTATTCAATACCATATAATCGGTGACACCCAATGCAGCACCTGTTCCCAACATAATGAGTGCATTTGTAGGATCAGAATATTCTGATTTATCTATCAAATCCGTTGTAGCAAGTATTGCGCCTCCATTTACGGCACCAAAGGCTAGTATTTTATCTAAGCCATTCCCAATTTTCTGCTTACCAGTATCTAACGCCCTTGCAGCACTTTCAATAGTTTCTGTTATTGTCATTTTCAATAAAAAATGATGAAAAAACATATTTAAAAACCTTTCTATTGTAGTTATTTGATAGAAGTAACAATATGCTTCTAACCTGTTTTTGAAAGTGCTAAATTGAATTCTTCTTGCGAAATGAAACCATATTCATGCAAAAGCCACAACCTTCTTCTAATTTTTGAGTTGTTTGGATGATGGAGCTCAAGTATGTTGGTGTTTAATTCAGAATTTATTCCAACTTTCAAAGAATAAACATATCTGTTTGTTTCTGCAATATCTTCTTCGAGATTAGATCCTGCAAGAACAGATACAAGTCCTTCCCGTATTAAATCTTCTCTCTTATTTCTATAATCTCCATATTTTGTGCCTATTGAATTCCATTCTTCTATGAGTTTTAAGCGTTTTCTATAAGGCATCTTTCTGAATGCTACATGCCCCCCAATTTCGTGGACCATTACACCTCCATCGGGAGAATAGATTTCAACTATAAAACCAGGTTTCAAAAAATAATTATCTCTTGAAGGATGATCTTTTGGAGCAAAATATGTTTTTCCCAGCGCTCTAGTATTCCCAAACATCCCTTGGGTGACAGACTTTTCACCAATTCCAAAACCTCTGATTTGACTTATGTGTGAATCAAAAGTGTCCCAGTTTTCTTTGGCCTGGGAGTAGGCCTGAGAAAGAACATTTCTATACTTTCTTATTTCTTCTTCAGATAAATTTTCAGAGATGAAAATTTCTTCAGGAATGAAATAAGTGATGTTTTCATTAGATGTATTGCTTGAGAGATTTAGTGTGCTTCCTAAACTAAGTAAACCCACTAAACCCAAGGCTAATGATTTTTTTATTTTTTTCATAAAGAATTATTCAAAGCGTTACTTATAATTTTTTATTTAAAAAATTGTAATAATAAAAAAGAAAGAGAAAGCCTAAGGCTTTCTTTAAGAATTATTTCTTCTTTTTGTGCTTACTCTTCATTACATTCCAACCAGCAATTAAGCTATAGCCAGAGATTGCCACTAAGTGCAATAGGAATGAAGACCATCTGCCCCAGTTAAACGCAAATGCGGCGACCAATAATATAATCATTGGCGGTATTACAGTATACTTAAGCTTGTAGTTTGCAAGTATTGCAATTCCGAATACTATTTCAGACAAGATTAAAATCCATGCCCAGAATCCGGGTGCCCATGCGAACAAAGCTATTCCAGAAAGCATTCCTGTAACTCCTGCTACTCCTGTAGAGAATAACTTAAGCAAGCCAGGTACTAGCATTAGCAAACCAAGTAACCATCTGTTGATTGTCTTTAAATCCATTCTACCTCCCTAGATTTATTTAAACTTCAAATATTAAGATGTTTTTAAATCTTAAGTTTTTGAAAAACATTATAAACTAAATTTTCTTTTTTTAAATATGAAAAAGAGATTGCGCATACGCTTTGCGGGGAACTGAATATGAAAAAGAGAGAGATCAAAAGAAGAGCTTTAGAAAGACGCTATCTTCCTGAATTTGTTTATGGAGGTATTGACGGTGCAGTCACGACATTTGCAATAGTCTCTGGAGTGGTCGGAGCTGCCCTAAGTCCTGTAATTGTTTTAATTCTTGGCTTTGCTAATTTATTCGCAGACGGTTTTTCAATGGCTATTTCAAATTATCTTTCTGTTAAATCAAAGAATGATTTGATTCGCATGAAAGGGAAGAAAATAAATGCAAAAAAGACATCGATAGCGACGTTTTTTGCATTCTTATTGATAGGTTTCATTCCGTTGTTTTCCTTTGTTGTTGCTAGTTTAACTCAAAACAAATATTTAATCGAAACGCAATTCCGAAACTCTTTTATACTTACAGGAATTGCACTAGTCATAGTGGGCTGGTTTAAAGGAGAGGTTTCAGGAAAATCTAAAACGCGCTCGGCTTTGCAAACGCTTTTGATTGGCGGAGTTGCGGCAGCGTTGGCGTTTTTTGTGGGATGGTTAATTAAATCTCTTATAGGATAAATAAAATGAGAAAATCAAATAAATAAAATGAGTGTAAAAATTTATTCCACACCCACATGTCCTTGGTGCAACAAAGCCAAAGAGTTTTTTAAAGAAAACGATATAGATTTTGAAAATATTGATGTAAGCAAAAATAGAAAAGCTGCACAAGAAATGGTTCAAAAATCAGGACAAATGGGTGTCCCGGTTATAGAAATTAATGATAATGTAATCGTTGGTTTTAACGAACCGGAAATTAAAAAAGCATTAGATCTTTGAATTAATAATGATTGAAGAAAAATTTGATTTAATCGTTCTAGGTGGAGGCGGAAGTGGTTTAGCTGGAGCCATGTATGCTGCACGTTTGAATCTTAATGTTTTGGTATTGGGGCATACTCATGGAACAGAACTCCCAATCGGAGGGGTTATAACGACCACACATGTGGTAGAAAATTATCCCGGATTTAAGAAACTTTCAGGACCCGAATTGGCAAAAAAATTAGAAGAACATGCTCGCGCGTATGATGAAGTTACAATTAAGACGGAGAAAGCAGAAAGTGTTGAAAAACAAAACAAAAAGTTTGTGGTTAAAACAAGCAAAGGAGAGTATGAAGGCAAAACCTTACTTTTTGCTACCGGAACAAAATGGAGAAAACTTCCTGAAAGTGTTGGGGGCAGTCGCGAATTTGAGAATCGTGGCATTTCTTATTGTGCTTTGTGCGACGGACCTTTGTACAAAGGAAAAACAATTGCAGTGATTGGAGGTTCGGATAGTGCAGCAAAAGATGCTTTGCTTTTGAGTGAACATGCTAAAAAGGTTTATATTATTTATCGTGGAGAAAGCATTCATCCAGAGCCAATAAACTTAGAACGTGTTGAAAAAAACAAAAAGATTGAAGTGATTAACAATACAAATATTGTTGAGATTAAAGGAAATGATATGGTTCAAAGTGTGGCTTTAGATAAAGCCCACAAAGGTTCAAAAGAACTTAAACTTGATGGTGTTTTTGTGGCTATTGGACACATTGCACTTTCTGATTTGGCGAAGCCTTTAGGTGTTAAATTGAACAAAAAAGGAGAGATTGTGATTAATCATATGACTTCTGAAACTAATGTTCCTGGAGTGTTTGCTGCAGGGGATGTTACAGATAAACATTTCAAACAACTTATTACAGGTGTGGCAGATGCTTGCACTGCTGCGCACAGTGCTTACGAACATATGATGAATGAAGAAGTAAAGACAGGACAATAATGTTACTTCTCTTGAATTAATACAAATAGAAAGATTTATAAAGTTATTTTCATCACTCTTTTTATGGAAGAAGAGTTTAGAAGAGTAAGAGAATCTATAAGAGCACTTGAAAGATCTTGTAAGCGGGAGCTTGGAGATGCTACTCGGAGAGTGAATGAACTCGAAGGAAATACTTACCAACACGGAAGAAGAGTTGAAGGTGCTTATGATAAAGGAATGCGTGCTGGGAGAAGTGAGAGCTACCAAAATGTTTATGATTCACTAGACACATTTTTCAGAGGCGAGGGAGAAGTTTATGTTATGGAAGCTCATAATCCAGAAGAATGGAACGGAGATTTTAATCTAAGACCTCTTTCAAGTGGCGAGGTAGAATCTATTTATACAAAAGTTTCGGATTTGCCGAAAATCCAAAGTCGCGCAGTAAGAAGTTTAGAACATGAAGGAGTCACGAGATTAGGGCAGGTTGCATTAAGAACAGAAGAACAACTTTTGAATGTGGACAATTTTGGAGTCAAATCTCTTGAATTTTTTAGGCAGGCTTTAGCAGAAAGAGGCTTGCGTTTTGGAATGGACTTATTGGGGTATGTGCCTTCTACTGAGTAAACCAAAACTCTTTTAACTGGAATTCTTTCTAGATAATTAACTTAAAATGGCAAAGATGACAAACACTCGTGGTAAAACAATAAAGCTGGAAGATGGAGAAAAGGTCAGAGATGCGGCTGAAAAGTTAGGAGTTAAATTCTCGTGTAGGAATGGGCTTTGCGGCACGTGTATGACTGATGTTGTTGAAGGTCAAGAAAATCTTTCTGAGTTGACGGAGCAAGAAAAAGTGTTCCATTTGGATAAAGAAATGAGACTTATGTGCCGGTGTAAAATTAAATCTGGAGATGTGAAAATAAAACCTTAAAATGACACTAAACTTCGAAAAAGAAAAACTCGTTCGTGAACTGAAGAAACGCAAACCGAAAAAGGTTTTAGTTCAGCTTGCTGAAGGGATAAAACAAAACGCTGTTGAACTTTCTGAAACGATGCACGAGGCTGTGCCTGGGTTGGAAATTATATTTTCTGGAGAGACGTGTTGGGGTGCTTGCTCTGTAAGTGTGCAAGAGGCAGAATACTTCAATGTGGATCTAATTGTTCATTTTGGACACGCGCGTTTTATTGACATTGATTTTCCTATTTTATATATTGAAGTTCAAGATGAACTTAACTTAGAACCATTAATGAAACGTTCCTTGAAAGAGCTGGAAAAATTTGAAGTTATTGGACTTAGTTATTCTATTCAGCATAGACACGATTTAGAAAAAATGAAAAAGTTTTATGAATCTCAAGGCAAGAAAGTTGTTCTTTCTGAAAAAATAGGGAATGTTGACTATGAGGGACACATAGTGGGATGCCAATATGAAGGTCTTAAGGCAATACAAGAAAAGGTTGATGTGTTTTTAATTTTTGGAAACCAGTTTCATTCTATGGGAGCATCTTTAGCGGTTGAAAAACCTGTTGTGCTTGTGGATGTTTATAACGACTCTGTAAGAAGCATGAAAGGTTTGCGCGACAAAATACTTAAGCAACGTGCAATATCCATTGACAAACTTAAGAATGCTAAAAAGGTAGGGATAATTGTCGAGATAAAACCAGGACAGCAGTTTGGTTCAGCAAAGTATCTTTTGAAAGAAATGAAAAAAACAGGAAAAGAAGCCGTTGTTATCACGATGAATGAACTTACTCCGGAGAAACTTATGAATTTTTATAATATTGATGCTTTCGTGGAATTAGCTTGTCCTCGCATAGCTGTGGACGACTTTTTCAAGTATGAAAAACCAATTTTAACATTTAAAGAAGCACTTATTGCTCTTGGCTTGATGTCTTGGGAAGAAGGCTTGAAAACTGGTTTGGTCTGATAGAAAAGTATTTAAATTAGGATTCTTATATAATTTATAATAGTTATAAATATTATAAAATGGAAAAAACAACAATTGCTATAAGTAAAGATTTGAAAAAGAAAATTGCAACATTTGGAAATGCTGGAGAAAGTTATTCTGAGGTGCTCGAAAGAATCTATGATGCTGCAGTAAAAACTCAAATAAGAGAATTGTTGTTAAATGAAGAAGGATTTATTTCTTTAAATGATTTTGAAAAAGAGGTTGAAAAGAAATGGCCAAGGTCGAAATAATCGACTCATTGGCAAGAGAGATTAAAAAGAGATTCAAAGGAGAATCCCACGAAATCATTAAATTATTAAGAAGTCTGGAAAAGAATCCAAAGAAAGGAAGATCTTTGGGAAACGTTGGGGGAATTGTGATAAAGGAGATAAGATACAAAAAGTATAGATTTTATTTTGTTACGGATGGATATAAAATTAAGGTTTATGGTATATCAGAATTGAAAGATTTATTGATTAGGTTTGTTAGAATGTCAGATAAAAAAGCACAGCAGAAAACTATAAATGAGATAAGAAATATCTTAAGAAGTTTTGGAAGCGAAGGGTTTTGAAAACCGGTTTGATTTGATTTTATGCTTGTTAAAGGGGAATATTTAAAAGATATACTCTACTCTTAATAAAGAATAAAAATGAGGTTAAAACAATTTACATTAATTTTTTCAATTACTCTACTTTTGTCTTTTTCTCCGTTTGTTTTGGCGGGAGAAATCAAACCAGATTTATCTGAGATAATTTCTGAAAAATATATGGGGGAAAAAGTTTCCGTAATTATTATACTTGAAAATTTACCAACCCCTGAAGATATAAGTATTCTCCAATCGGATGGAGCTGACATTGAACATCAATATGGTATAATAAATGCTGTCGCTGCACAAATTCCTGTACAGGCCGCAGAAAAGATAGCAGAAAGAAATTTTGTTAAACTGGTTGAGCCAGATTATAGTGTTAAACTTGTTCTTGATGAAAGCATTCCTCAAATCCAAGCGGATAGGGTTTGGGATTTAGGAGTTAGTGGAAAAGAAATAGATGTTGCAGTTTTAGATACAGGGATTTATGACGAACATTCTTCTTTAAGTGTTGAAAGAGAAATAGATTACACTGGGGAAGGAACAAATGATTTACATGGTCATGGGACGCATGTAGCAGGAATAATAGCTTCTAGCGATTCAACTTATAGGGGTGTTGCTTTTGATTCTGATTTGTTTAATGTAAAAGTTTTAAATAAAGAAGGAAGTGGTTATGGTTCAGACGTTATTGAAGGAATTGAATGGGCAATTGATAATGGGGCAGAAGTTTTAAGCATGAGTTTTGGGGCAGAAATAGATAATTGTGATGGAACGGACGCTCTTTCTATGGCTGTTGATGAGGCAGTAAGTCAGGGCATTGTGGTAGTGGTTGCAGCGGGAAACTCAGGACCTGATGAAGGAACAATAACAACACCAGGATGTTCAAAAGGAGCAATTACCGTGGGAGCTGTAGATGGCAACGACAATATTCCAAGTTTTAGCAGTAGAGGTCCAACAGACGATGGAAGAACAAAACCAGATTTGGTTTCTCCTGGAGTCGCAATAATTTCTACATGGAAAGATAATTCGTTTGAGTCGTTATCAGGAACATCGATGTCAACACCCCATGTTTCAGGAATTGTTGCTTTATTGATGGAAGTGAATTCGACTCTTAACCCCTCTGAGATAAAAGAATCACTAAAATCGACTGCTCTTGATTTAGGTTTAGATGAGAATACTCAGGGTTCTGGGAGAGCCGATGCTTATGAATCTTATCTATACGTTTTAAATTTCACAAGTAATGATGAATTTAGAGATGATACGAATGATACTGAAAATCCTAAAGAAGAAAATGAATCAGATGGAATAAACGAATCGGATGGAACAGAAGAAGCAAAGAATGAAACAGAAGAAGATTCAAGATTTAATCCCGGAATAAAACCTGGAAGTATTTTTTACGGCTTAGATAAACTTTTCGAGAGAATAAATTTGGCTTTAACATTTGACCATTTGGAAAAAGCAAAGCTTCATGTTGAATATTCTGAAGAAAGATTGGGAGAAGCACAATATTTGATTGAAAAAGGAGATATTGAAAGTGCTCAAACATCCATAGAAGATTATGGAGAAAGTTTAAACAATTCTATGAGAATATCTAAAATGGCTAAGGGTTTAGGGGAAAATACAACTAGCGTTGATGCACTTGTTGCGGAAGCAACATCTATACATTTGAAAGTTCTTGGAGAGATATATAATAAAGTTCCAGAACAAGCGAGAAGCAGTATTGAAAAATCAATAGAAAACAGTGCAAGAGGAAGAGAAAATGCAGTTAACGCCTTGAGAGAAACAGATAAATCAAAAGAAAGCATACAAGAGGAAATAGAAGAAGAGGGGAGAGAATCTAATATGGGAGAAAATAAAACAAAAGAGTCTGGAGAGGGTGAAGAAAGTGAAAGAGATGAAATTGATAAATCTTTGGAGGGTCTTGAAGATCCTGCCAAAACGAAGATAAAAGAAATTCAAGAAAAAGTAATTTCTGAAAAGGTTTCTTCCAAAAGTAATTCTCTCCCTGCAGAAGATAAAGCCACAGGTTCTAATCCCCCAAGTTCAGCAAATTCCAATAGAGGTGGACCTTAATCAAACTTCTTATAAAATTACAAAGGATATTTTCACGTATCAAAAAAAGGTTATCACAACATCAGGATTTAGAGAAGTTGTTGCGAAGCAAAAATATGGGTGAAAATCGAGCCAAGATGCGAACCTCTAAATCTTTGTTATACGCCCCGAAGAATGAATGATGAGAATGCAGCGTGGAAAAATCCGAAAAATTCTGAATTAGATAACCGAACGTACCTAAGAATTCAATGGATGTTTCAGTATTTTTGGATGAGAAATATACTTAATTCTTTACATAATTTTTGAGAAATAAATGTTGTCCTCGAGAACCAAAACCTTAATAAACGTCTCTTTATCTCTATAAATACTTCTTAATCAATCTTAAATTGAGTGAAAGGAGGTTAAAAATGTCTGAAGAAAATACAATAACGTTCAAAAAAGATACTCTATGGAAAGTTGGAACAGCTGTGTTTGCTATTCTTTTTGTATTTGCATTGCTCGGCGGATTCGGCTCATTAGGAAGTAGTTCAGGAGCCGTTGTCGATGACAAAGATGCAGGACAACAAGATGATGTGAATGCAAAAGCTCTTATTGAAGATAATGATCCTGTTTTAGGAAATGAAGATGCTGAAGTTTCAATCGTCGAATTTAGCGATTTTCAGTGTTCATTTTGCGCGAGAGCCCATACAGGAGCGATGGCTGATTTTAAGGCAAGTAGTTATTTTACCAATGGTGAAGTAAATTTTGTTTACAAGCATTTGCCTTTGAATAGCATTCATCCACAAGCTCAAGAAGCTGCAGAAGCTTCATTATGTGCTCAAGACCAAGAATCTTTCTGGGAATACCATGATATGCTTTTCGCAAATCAAGGAGCTCTAGATACAAGTAGTTTGAAATCTTATGCTGCACAACTTGGACTCGACACAGGAGAGTTTAATGAGTGTCTTGATAGTGGAGAAAAAGCTTCCGAGGTTAATAAAGAGACGGCTCAAGCAACTTCTGCTGGAGCGAGAGGAACACCTTATTTCCTTGTTGTTAACACAAAAACGGGAGATGCTACAAGTGTTTCAGGAGCAGTTCCATTTTCACAATTCGAGACCGCAATTAATGCGGTTCTTTAATTTTTTATTTTTAAGAATATTTTTTATTTTTTTGCTTAAGTTTAAATAAACAAAATAACAGAAACTAGTATGAAAAAATCACGTAAAAGAAGAATAAAGAATGCATTTAGAGGTCGCTATTTAGTACTTTTTGTATTATGGTTTTTAGCATATGTTGCATTAAATGTCTATTTTAATGAATTATATGTTAGTCTGGAAATATGGAGCTCATACAATCAATTATTTCTAATTCCTTTTGTATTGTTCAACTTCTTAATTGTTCCTTTTCTTATTTCTCTAACAGTAAATCTTAGCATTTTGCGTTTCAAAGAAGCAGGAAGTGGTTTTGGAGATAGAAGTGCATCAGGAGTTGGAGGTGTTGGGGCTTTGATAGGAATTGTTGCCGGCGCTTGCCCGGGATGTTTTGTCGGTTTGTTTCCCGCAGTTTTAGGTATTTTTGGAGTAAGTGCAACGCTTTCTGCCTTGCCTTTATTCGGGTTGGAATTACAAGTGCTTTCTTCTGCTCTCTTGTTGTTGGCCATATATTTGTTAACCAAAGATATTGTTTGCGAAGTTCCTTTGGAGATGAAAGGAGGTGACAAGTAAATGAATAGAAAATTAATTTTAGGAATAGGTGTAATTGTGGTGGTGTTTGTTTTGTTTTTTGCTTTTGCAGGAAATGAATCTCAAGGTGATGTTGTTTCTGAATCAGAAGAAAATCAGGCGAGTACACGGGCTGTGAAGGAGTTCGATGTTGTTGCTAGAAATTGGGAATTCGTTCCAGGAACGATAGAGGTGAATCAAGGAGACAGGATTGTGTTGAATGTTGAAAGTGTGGATGGGGATCATGGAATAATGATTTCTGAATTTGGAGTAAACGAGCACTTGTCTCCCGGAGAAGAAACAATGATAGAGTTTGTTGCAGACAAGAAAGGAACATTCACGTTTTTTTGTAATGTTTATTGTGGGGCAGGACACTCTAATATGAGAGGAGAGCTTATTGTGAGATAAAATGAAATACCTCATAATACTCGTTTTGTCATTGCTTGGATTTTTCTTAGCTGGCTACATAAATCTTAAAACGGAAAGGAAAGAAAAGCTTGTTTGTGTTATTGGAAATGATTGCAATAAAGTTATAAAGAGCAAATATGGAAAAACTTTTGGTATGGACAACACTTTTCTTGGGATGATTTATTATCTTGTTGTTTTGATTTTGGCTCTTGACGTTTTGATTTTTCCTTGGATAGTTAGCGTTGGTTTGTTTTACTGGGTGTTTTTTCTCATCACTTTGGGAGCTGCCCTTTTCTCTGTGTATCTAACCATTATACAATTGTTTGTAATTAAAGAGTTGTGTGAGTATTGCCTTCTTACGGCTTTAAACACAATATTAATATTTGTACTGTTTATTGTTTTGTAAAATGAAATTTTCAAAAAAAGAAACCAAAGATTTGACGTTTGCCGGAATAATGATTTCTTTAGCTTTTGCCATACTTCTTGCAGGAGGATTCAATATTTTAAGTGAAGGGTTTTTCAGTGTTTTCATAATTGCGTTTTTTACCGCCGGAATTGGGTTTTTATTGCATGAACTGATGCATAAATTTGTTGCTCAGCGTTATAAAATGTGGGCAGAGTTTCGTGCAGATTATAAAATGCTTTGGGTTGCAATAGCTTTCGCATTTTTCGGATTTATTATTGCGGCACCAGGAGCAGTTTACATTCGTGGAAGAATCACAAATGAAAAAAATGGGAAGATTTCTCTTGCAGGTCCTATGACAAACCTAGTACTTGCGATTTTGTTTTTAATTCCTTTACTTTTAGTTAGTTTTAGTTCGCAAATTCTCTATGCGTTTTTCAGTTTTGGCTTAACAATTAATTCTTTGCTTGCGGCATTTAACATGATTCCGGTTATGCCTTTTGACGGTGCAAAGATAATAAAATGGAATAAAGAATGGTATTACTTTACTTTGCTTGCAGGGGTCGGCCTTTTTATTCTGAGTTTTGTGGTTTGATAGTTTTATAAACGCTTTTGATTATTTTAAAAAATGGAAAATAAGCATGTGGGTTATCTTGTTTTAGGAATCGCTGTTGTTTTAGTTGGAATCATATTCTTATATCAAAACGCTATGCAAGAGATAGTTTATCTTAGCTGTGGTTTAGAACACAGTGTTACATGTCCCATGAATCAAACCATAATGCAACAAACCTATTTGGCCTTGGGAATTGTAGGTATTTTAGTAGTTATTGCTGGTCTGTTAATATTTAGCAAACCTAAAGAGAGAATCATTGTTAAAGAAAAGAAAGTTAAAGTTAAAGAAAAACGTAAAAGGCCAAGTGTTAAAGACCTAAGTGCTAAGGAGAAAAAAGCCTTGGATTTGATTGAAAAAGAAGAAGGCGCGATGTTCCAATCTGAACTGAAAGAAAAGCTAGATATAGGAAAAGTCGGAATGACTCGCCTTTTAGATAAACTTGAAGCTAAACAATTCTTGGAAAGGAAAAGAAGAGGAATGAATAACATTGTTGTGCTGAAGTATTAGTTGCTTACGAAAAGTTTAAATAAAAGTAAGATTAATCTTATTTATGAAAATAGACACAACGAAGATGAGTTCTAGAGGACAAATAGTTATTCCTAGAGATTTACGCGAAGGCATAAATGCAGGAGAAAAATTGATAGTTATAAGGAAAAAAGACGAAATAATATTGAAAAAATCACTTCCTGAGAATGCCTTATGGTCTGAAAAATCTTTGTCAAAAACGTGGCTGAATAAAGAGGAAGACGAAATATGGAAAGATTTGTGAAAGGAGATGTTGTTGTCATGGATTTCCCTTTTTCTAATTTAAAAAATTCTAAAAGAAGACCTGCGCTGGTGATTAAAGTTCCTAAAGGAGATGATTTAATTGTATCTCAAATAACAGGAAAATCTTATGAAGAAGATTTAGAAATTGAGATTACAAAGAAAGATTTTGCAAAAGGTAAGTTGAAAGTAAACAGCTATCTTAGAATAGATAAATTTTTTTCAATTGAGAAATATCTTATCAAATATAAAATCGGAAAGTTAAAACCTAAGAAATTTAATGAGATAATTGATTCCATAATCGATTTTTTGAAAAAGTGATTTTTTTTCTATTTTGGGATGGTTTTATCTAAAACCTTCAAAAAGTTCCATGTAACTAGTTACACCGAAGCGGTTATAATAAATGATTTCTTGGGTTTTGCATGGTTAAGAAAAAATCAACAGGCAAAAAAACAGATTGGGAGTTTTATGCTCAGATAGGAGTTGTAGTAATATTAGCTGGCATATTGATATATTCTTTAAATCTTCCTAGTGTTTCTGCTTCAGGAGTTATTCCTACCGGAGTTCCAGAGGTTTATGGAGAAGAGCTCGGTATTACATATGATGATGTTTCACCTCAAAACCAGCAACTTGCTGATAAAACTATAAGATTACTTGGCAACATAGATCGTTTGGAAACTCTTGACGAATCTAAGATGGGGCGTTACATAAACATATTGTATAGTATGAATAATGGAATCTCTTGTGAGTATTGTTGTGGGGCTCGTTCAGTAATATTTGAAAACGGACAACCGGCCTGTGGGTGTGCACATAGTTATGCTATGCGTGGTCTGACAAAATACTTGTTAATAAATCATCCTGATATGAATGATGAACAGATACTTGAAGAAGTAGGGAAATGGAAAACATTATTTTTCCCCGGAATCATTCAAGGTAAAGCAGATATAATGGAAAGCCAAGGACTTGATACGGATTATTTGAGTTTGACAACAAATAAGTATAGAGGAATAGAGCAAGGGCAGGTAAGCGGAGGAATGATTGGCGCTTGTTAATTAAATTCGAGGAGGAAAAATGAAAATAAATAAAGATAAGGCTAGAGTTGCATTGTGGGTCGTGATAGGAGTGCTTTTGCTTGCTGTAGTGTATGTGGTGTTTTTCAAAGACGCATCAACAGCTTCAACACTAAGCGCTAATTCAGGACAAGCTGCAAGTGCTTATAGCGGAATGGTTGGTGGCTGTTAAAACTTTTAAAAGTTTTAACTCAGAGGATTGGTTTGAGATAAAACTAACTTTCAGACAAATAAAATGAACAAAAAATTTTTAATAGGAATGGGAGTATTGGCATTAATCTTTTTAGTCGTAGTCTTACTCCCAAGTCCAAGTGCTGCAGATTATGAAAATATTAATGCTGTTGAAAGCGAGATAGAAATTTATAAATCGGCTACATGTGGGTGCTGTGGAATTTACACAAGCTATTTTGACGGAAAAACAAGTCCAGATATAGAATCTTTGAATGTTCAAGATACTTATTCTATTAAAAGAGAACACGGCGTTCCTCCTGAATTAGAAAGTTGCCATACTACCTTAATTGATGGATACTTTGTTGAAGGACATATTCCTTTAGAAGCTATTGAAAAACTTTTATCTGAAAAACCGGATGTTGCAGGAATTGCTATGCCCGGAATGCCTTCTGGAAGTCCAGGAATGCCAGGGCCTAAAAGAGGAGATTTTGTAATATACAGTGTAAACCATGATGGAAGCTATCAAGAGTTCATGAGGATATAGTTAGGAAAAATGGATAAAAAACTTTTTTCTTTATTTTTTGGATGGATTTTTTTAATATCTTTTTCTAAATTAGTTTCTGCACATTGTCCCTTGTGTACTATTGGAGCTGGGGCGGCCGCAGGAGCAGCTGTTTGGTTAGGGATTAGCAAAGTTGTAGTTGCATTGTTTATTGGGGCTTTTGCAATGTCAATGGGGATATGGTTTTCAAATATTAAATATTTGAAAAAGAAACGTTTTCCTTTCCAGAAAACCCTAATTGTTTTAGGTGTCTTTCTTTTGACATTCATTCCTTTATTGCCCATAATTAGCGCAATAGGTCCATTGTATTTGTCTTTTATTGGAGAATATGGAACAACTTACGCCTTTAATTACTCTATTTTAAGTGGGCTTTTTGGAGGGATTTTAGTTTTTTCAGCCCCAGGTTTAAGCAAAAAATTAACCCAACTAAGAAAAGGAAAAATGCTTCCTTTCCAAGGAATCTTGATAACATTCTCATTGTTAATCTTCACAGGGGGGCTTATACAAGTTTTAATTTAAATGGAAATTTTAACACTTGTTTTGCTTGGAGTTATTCTATTATTTTTTATATTTTTAGCAATGAAAAACCTAATCGGAAGTGAAAGGATTTGTGCAATATGCTTTTCAGTTCTGTTCACTTGGATATTTTTACTTCTAGGGTATTTTTGGGGGTTGTTTTTCAATAAAATAATAATAGCCATTTTGATGGGGATGAGTGTGTTAGGAATATATTATGTTGCCGAGAAAAAAGTCAAAAAAAGATTCTTGGTTTTTAGGTTGCCTTTTTTACTGACATTAATATTTGTTGTTTATTTTGTTTTAGAAGAATTTATTTTAGAAAGTTTTATTTTATTAGGCGTTTTATGGGTATTTTTCATCCTAATTTATTCATTCAAATTTAATGGATTTGCAAAAAAACTTGTGGAGTGCTGCAAAAAATGGTAAAGAGAAAAAGCAATAATGGGAACAGCAATGCAGTTTTATATGGTGTGTTGGCAGGTGTAGGATTGTTAGTATTTTATGTTTTAGTTGTTTCTCTTTTTCAAAGCGTGGATTTCGCTCTTTTGAATATTAGAAGTTTGTGGTATTTGGTCATTCCTTTGGTAATAGGTTTTGGAACGCAAATAGGTCTTTATAGCTCAATACGTCACACTGCTACTGTCACGGGAACCGCTGCGGCCACGGGAGGGATTTCTGCAGGAGGAATGTTAGCATGTTGTAGCCATTTCCTTTTGAACATAATTCCTTTGGCAGGAGCATCTGGTTTGGCTATATTTCTTATGAAATACCAGCCTGCATTTCTTGGAGTGGGAATTGCTTCAAGTATTTTTGGAATTGGATTGATGGTTAAGCATAAAAAATCTATGAAAAAAGGTTTGAAAGGAGGTAAATGTCATTAAATGAATAAAAAAATTTTACTTTATGGTGCTTTAGGTTTGGTGGTTTTAGTCTTAGCCCTTTTCACAATTTTTCCAGGAATGATTTATGCAGTAAAAGATGCCGGAATTACAGGGAATAGTCTTTCAAATTCTACAAATGACAAATGTTCTCCTGCTCCAGGTTATGATGAAGAATCATGGAGAGAACACATGAGTCATCATCCAAATATATACAAAGAGTGTTTTGTCTCTGATCTAGAAAGTGATGAATTTGAAGAATTTGTCGAAAGTGATAATGTTTTCATAATAAACACTCATACCCCGTATATTGGGGAAATAGAAGGAACAGATTTGATTGCTAAAGACTGGCAAAATATAGCCTCTTATGAAGATCAGTTGCCAGAAAATAAGAATGCACCTATAGGGGTTTATTGTAGAAGTGGAAGTATGTCTTCGAGTGCTGCTAGCCAATTAATTGATTTGGGCTATACAAATGTTTACAATCTTGAAGGTGGAATGAATGCCTGGCGGGATTCAGGAAGAACTTTGATTTAACTTATTTTTATTAATTTAAATAAGAAGTTTTATTAATTAATCTTAGTTCTTGCTTTTATGAAACCTCGTTATTTGGGTATATCCATTGTCATTGTTAGCCTTGTTGTTTTAGGGGGCCTCTTTTATCTTAATTCTAGTTTAAATAAACAGAACTTTGAGAATTGTATAACTTCTTGCGAAATGCAGGAAAACACTTCATGTTCCGTAGAATCATGTAATTTGGAAAGAGGCCATAATGATTTTGAGGAATTTATCTCTATATTAGAAATTTTAGTTGCGTTCCTTGCAGGAATAGGATTTTACCTTTCTTTAACAAAAAAAGAAAAGATAATTGAACAGAAAGAATATGATTTGAGTAAATTAAACAAAGAAGAAAAAAGGGTTTTTTTGCTTGTTAAGAAAAATAAAGAAAAAGGGATTTATCAAAGTAATATTGTAAAAGAGTTTGATTTTTCAAAATCTAAAGTGACTCGGATATTAGATCGTTTAGAACAATCTAAACTGGTTGAGAGAAAAAGGCGCGGGATGACAAATCTTATTGTCCTTAAATAAAATCAGTTTCAGGTGTAAAACTAGTTTCACGTTATATTTATAAACCGTTTTTTTAAGTCTTGTGTATGAAAAAAGAGATTGTTGTCTTGAATATAAAAAATATTGATGTTAATCATTGTCTTGCTCTTCCAGAGTTGGGAATTAATGAAGAATTAATTCCTGAAAAAAAGATTGCAGTTGAGTTTGTTGTAGATAAAAAAGGAAGTTTTACATTTTTTTATAATGTTTATTATGGAGCAGGGCATAACTCAGTGAGTAGGAGATTGATAGTAAAATAAAGATGAAAGGAGGTTTAATATGTCGAAAGAAACAATTACATTAAAAAGAGACACTTTGTGGAAAGTTGCTACAGGTATTTTTGCGTTATTATTTATAGTTGCATTGTTTTCGGGAGGGCTTAATTTTTCGGGACCTGATAGTCAAGGAACTTCAGGAAACAGCGTGGTTCAACAACCAAATCAACGGCCTTCAATAGTGGAAGCTAGTGTTGATGATGATCCTGTTTTTGGAAATGAAAATGCTCCTGTAACAATGATAGAATTTAGTGATTACCAGTGTCCTTTTTGTAGAAAATTCTGGACAGAAACATTACCACAAATAAAATCAGAATATATTGATACAGGTAAAGTTAAATTTGTTTACCGTGATTTTCCTTTGAATAGTATACATCCAAGTGCCCAGGCAGCGGCAGAAACTGCTGAATGTGTGAGAGATAACTATAGTGAAGATGCTTATTGGGAAATACATGATAAGATTTTCTCAGAGCAAAATATTCTTGATGGAGGAGACCCTATAATAGGTCCTGTAAAAGGAACAGTGCAATTTAGTGAAAATGATCTAAAGAATTGGGCAAGTGATCTAGGATATGAAATAGGAGGTTGTCTTGATTCTGGAAAATTCACGAGCGAAGTTCAAAAAGATATTACTGATGCAACAGCCGCAGGAGGTCGTGGAACACCATATTTTGTCATTAATGGTCAACCATTGAGCGGAGCACAACCTTTTAGTTCATTTAAGCAGGTAATTGATGCAGAATTATCTTAAAAAAATTTAATTTATTTTTATTTTTTAATTCTTTATTATAAAAAATGGATAAAACAATCTTTTTAGGACACCATCCTCTGAATGACCCCACATTGGTAGGAACTGGCGCCACCTCAAATACAGGAGGGTTTATCATAGCAGGAATGTTCTTGTTGTTCTTTATAGGATTAATTTACTGGTTAGCCAAAAAATCTCGCTAGCCTACTAACGAAAGATTTAAATAAACATATGTATGATAATATCATATGATAGACAAGAACATATTAAAAACATGTCACAGTGAAGGTTATGAAGAAGATGATATTTATGGCGCGTATAAAATATTTTTTGGAACTCTTGTGAGTGAGTCAAGATTAAGAATAATTAATGTCTTAAGAAAAGGTAAAAAAAATGTTTCAGGGATTATTAAAGAATTAAAAATGGATCAAACAAGCGTTTCACACAATCTTTCAAGGCTTAAACAATGTGGATTTGTTGATTCCAAAAGAAATGGAAAATTTGTTTATTATGAATTAAACGAGAAAACAATTAATCCTCTGATGGATTTAATTGATAAACATATGTCAAGACATTGTTTGCACATACTCAAGGAGATAAAAAATGAATAAAATAAATTTGATGGTTTTTTTAGCAATAGCATTTATTGTTTTTAGCTTTGCTTCTGTTCCAACTATTTTGGCACATAGTGATGAAACACTTTTAGAGGCAGAACATTTAGTTGAAGAACAAATTTCTTGCGATGAGCTTACAAATACTCAATTAGCAGCAATAGGAGATTATTATATGGAACAGATGCATCCTGGAGAAGAGCATGAGTATATGGATGAGATGATGGGTGGAGAAGGCTCAGAAAGTTTGGAAGCGATGCATATAAACATGGCATACAGATTTTATTGTGATGGCTCATATGAAAATTCAGAATACGGGATTGCCGCAAATAATATGCCTATGATGAATAATTATTTCAGTAATTCTAGTTACATGGGTTTTCAATGGATGCCTTTGTCGGTTGCAATAATTCTTGTTTTGTTAGTTGTTTTGGTTGCCTTACAAGTTAAAAAGAAATCAAAAGGAAGTAAAAAATGATTAAAAAAATATTTAACTACAGCTTGCCAATTTTTTTATTGGTTTTATCTCAGCGCATACTGGAGATGATTATTATACTCATCATTCTATGATGGATGGTTATTCCGGATGGTTTTTTGGAGGGGTTTTGATGATTTTAGTTGTAATTGCTCTGATTTTAGGGATAATTTGGTTGATTAAACAAATAAGTGAAAAACCAAAAAAGAGATAAAAATGGCATTACTAAAGAAGAAATGTGCTTACTGCGGAGACAAGATTGAAAGAGAAAAAGAGATATTCAGAGATGTGAAAACCCCTGGATTTGTAGGAACAAGAAAGAAAGCATTCATGTCTGAGGAGCATGCAGATAAATATGAAAAAGAAGTTGAAGAGCATATGAAAAAACCTTCTAAGGGAGGGGGCTGTTGTGGTTAAACAAAATAAAGAATTGTTTATGTGTGAAGAATGCGAATTGAGTTATGATGATAAAAAATTTGCTAAGAAATGTGAATCATGGTGCAAAAAACACAAATCTTGCAATCTTGAAATAACTAGACACGCTGTGAATTAGAATGAAAAAACCTGTTAAAGCAATAATTTCAATACAAGGAATGCATTGTGCTAGTTGCGCATCTAACATAAAGAAAAATCTTGGGAAGGTTAAGGGCGTGAAAGAGGCTAGTGTGAGTCTTATGACAAATAAGGCTGTTGTTGAACTTGATGGAGAAAAAGTTCCTGAAGAGAAATTAAGAAAAGCTATTTCTTCTGTTGGGAATTATGAAGCTTTAAACATTGAGTACTCTGACTCTGGAAAAAAGAGTGAGGAAAAACAAAAACACGAAGAGTACTCTAAAGAGCATAAACATCCTCATGGTGTTGCAAGCAATGCCGAGGAGAAAAATTGGAAACGCAAGATGGCTTGGGGGTGGATTATAACCCTTCCTGTAGCATTTCTTATGTTTTCAGAAAGATTTTTTAATATTGAAATAGGTCATATCTTGACCACTTACTTAATTCTAATACTTTCTTTTCCAGTAGTTTTTATTTTAGGCTGGAACACAATAAAAGGTGGCTTCAAGGGCCTTTCAAAATTTTACTTTAATATGGATTTGCTCATAGCTCTTGGAACGATTATAGCATATGTTTCTGGAATACTAACTTTCTTTTTACCTCTTGAAAATTATTCTGGTGTTGCAGCAATGATTATGACCATTTTTCTTACGGGAAAGTATATTGAAGCCCGTGCTCGCGGAAGAGCAGGACAGGAAATAAAGAAACTTTTGGAGTTAGGGGCTAAAAAGGCTAGGCGTTTAAAAAATGGCGAAGAAATTGAAATAGATGTTTCTGAAATAAAAAAAGGAGATATTTTGATAGTTAAACCAGGAGAAAAGATACCTACCGACGGGGTTGTTGTTAAAGGGGGAAGTAGTGTTGATGAATCAATGGTTACAGGAGAAAGTATTCCTATAGACAAAACAAAAGGTAGTAATGTTATTGGGGCAACGGTAAATCAAGATGGGATTTTACATATTAAAGCTACAAAAGTGGGCAAAGACACATTTCTCTCACATATAATTGAATTAGTTGAAAAGACCCAAAGTTCAAAAGTCCCAATACAAGCTTTTGCAGACAAAATAACAAATATTTTTGTCCCTACAGTAATACTCATTACAATTTTAACTTTTATAGGATGGATTCTTTTTGGCGCAAGTGTCAGCAATGCTCTTGCCATAGCAATAGCTGTTTTAGTTATAGCTTGTCCGTGTGCCCTTGGACTAGCGACGCCGACTGCTTTAATGGTTGGCTCTGGAATTGGAGCTAAAAATGGAATTTTAATTAGAAAAGGCGAGGCAATACAAACAATGAAAGAAGTTAAAACAATTGTATTAGATAAAACAGGAACAATTACTAAAGGAAAACCAGAGGTTGTTGAAGTGTATTCTTTGGGTAAAGAAAAAGAATTGATTGGAATTGCTGCAAGTTTAGAAAAGCTGAGCGAGCATCCATTATCTCATGCCATAGTTGAAAAAGGTAAAGAAATGAAAGCAAAAACCTTGAAAGTTAAAAATTTCAAAATACTTAGAGGGCGAGGAGTTCAAGGAAAAATTGGCGGTAATGATATTCTTATTGGAAATAGTAATTTAATCAAAGAGAAAAATATTCCTCTCGGAAAACTCAAGAAAAAAGTTTCTGAGTTTGAAAATAGAGGTCATACTACAATAATCGTTTCTGAAAATAAACGTGTTTTGGGAATTATTGGTGTTGCAGATGCACCTAAAGATGATTCTAAAGAAGCAATTTTAAAACTTAAAAAAATGGGGTTGGAAGTGGTTATGATGACTGGAGATAATGAAGCGACAGCTAAAGCAATTGGCAAAAAAGTGGGCATTAATGAGGTTCTTGCAAGCGTCATGCCTGGAGATAAAGCAAAAGAAGTAAAATCTTTGCAAAATAAAAATAAAGGAATGGTTGCTTTTGTCGGAGATGGAATAAATGACGCTCCTGGATTGAAGCAAGCAAACGTGGGAATTGCGATGGGAACAGGAACAGACATCGCTATTGAAGCAGGGGACATAGTGATAGTTAAAGGCTCTCTTAATGGAGTAGTCCAAGCAATAAATCTAAGTAATGCAACATTCAGCAAGATTAAACAAAATGTATTTTGGGCATTCGCATATAATATCATTGCCATACCTGTAGCAATCGCTGGTTTGTTGCATCCTATAATTGCAGAGCTTGCAATGGCTCTTTCGTCTGTAAGTGTTGTAGGAAATGCGAATCTGCTAAGAAGAAAAAAGATTTAAATAAAACAAAAAATTGTATTCAATATGAAAAAAGATAATTTGTTAGGGATTGTGGCTCTGGCAGTCATAGTACTGGCTTTGTTATTTGGATTCTTCTCTATGGGGTATGGGATGATGGGCTCGTATTTTGGAGGAGGTTTTATGTGGATTTTCATGTTCATAATCTGGATATTGGTTATTGTGTTTCTTATTTTAGGAATTTTGTGGTTAATCAAAGAATTGAAGAAGTAGTGTTTAATGCTTTTCTTTGATTAAATAAGATATTTTAGACGAAATATTTATAAATTTACATCTGTATACACAAGTAAATGGAAACAACAATACGTCTTTCTGGAAACGTTAAAAAACAGTTAGATAAGATGAAGATTCATAGTAAAGAAAGCTATAGTGATGTAATAGAATTTCTCATAGAAGATCATCTGGAATTGAGTGAAGAAACAAAGAGAAGAATTAAAAAAGCAAAAAAAAGTGAAAATTGGATTTCCCATGAAGAAGTTAAAAAAAGATTTGGTTTATAATGGTAGAGATAAAATGGGAAGAAAATGTTTTGAGACAATTAGATAAGCTTCCAGATGTTATTTCTAAACGAATTGTTAAAAAAGTTGATTCATTAAGAATAAGCCCATTTTCAAAAATTAAAAAATTGAAGGGTGAAGATGTATTTAGATTAAGAATCGGAGATTATAGAATAATTTTAGATGTCGATGTTAAAAACAAATTAATAAGAATCTTATATCTAGGACACAGAAAGAATATTTATAAGAAGAAATGATTAATCCTCTTCAATCCAGCTATAACCTTTTTCTTCCAGTTTATTAACCAGTTCTCCTGTTCCAGAATGGACAATTTTACCTTTATTAATAATTGAAACTCTGTCAGGTTTGATGTGTTCAAGAATACGCTTATAGTGGGTAATGATTAAAACTGTTTTTCCTTTACCTATGTTTGTATCTGATTCTTGTGATTTGAAAGTGTTTATTCCCCGGGCAACTAACTTTAAAGAATCTATATCCAATCCAGAGTCAGTTTCATCTAAGACAGCAAGTTTAGGATTGAGAATCAACAATTGGAGAATTTCCATTTTCTTTTTCTCTCCCCCGGAGAAACCTTCATTAAGATAACGATCAAGAAAACTTTTATCAACTCCTAGTTTTTTAGAGTGCTCCTTTAATAATTTATTAAATTCTAAAACTGACAAGAGAGATTTTTTATGAAGAGAGTTGTAAGCTTGCCTTAGAAATTTTTGTATTTGAACCCCTGAAACTTCAACAGGATTTTGAAAACTCAGAAAGATTCCTTTTTGCGCTCTTTCGTTTGGCTCTAATCCTAAAATATCTTCTCCATTTAGTAGAATCTTGCCTTGAGTAACTTTGTAGCGAGGGTCCCCCATGAGCACCTTTGCCAAGGTAGATTTTCCAGAGCCATTTGGGCCCATCAGGGCATGTGTTTGACCTCTTTCTAATTCAAGAGTTAATCCATTAAGAATTTTTATGGGTGTTTTTTTATCCTCAGGGTTCTCAATTTCAACATGTAAGTCTTTTATTTTAAGCATTAAAAGAATTATATGCCTGCTCTTTTAAGTCTTTCTTCAAGATAACTTAATACGTTAATGGGTTTGGTCAAAGGATTTTCTCGTACATTTTTTACCGACAAAATATCCTGTCTTTTAGTGAATTCCTTAAAAATTATACTTTCAATATTCCCTTTCTCTGTTTTGTAAGCAACAACATAAAACCACGGAGCAAATTCTTCACGTCTAACATTGAGTTTTCTCCTCCATCCAAGATAGATTCCCTTACCCACTTCTTTTCCGTTGACAAATATCCTATAAGAGGTATTCCATTTGGGATGTTTTAAGGCGCCGTACTTTTTCATAAGAAAATATGTTTTTCATTTTTTAAAAGAATTGTTGTGGAGTAAGTGCTACTTCAATGCCTTTTCTAAGGTTTCTCTTGCAGCTTCTTCATTTTTTATTGGAACTTCCTTTGCATTTATTATTTCTAGTTCATTAATGCTCGCACGGCAATAATTGAACTTGTACCCTCTGATTATCTCTTCTCCAAGACTAATCACAATTATAGAACGGTATTTATTCCCCTTTACTCCTTCAAGCTTTGTTATTAATCCTTTCCCTTCAAAAATTACTTCACCTTTTTCAATAATAGATGTGTCATATACTTCCCCTATTCTCACATCGCTGTGAAAATAAACCATCTTACATCAATGCTTTCTTCGCGGCTTCTAAAGGAAGAAGGGCACATTTAATGCGTGATGGCGAAAGTTTGAGTTTTAACATTTTTAGCATATCATTTTTGTTCATCTCTTTAACATCTTTAACGCTAAGATTTTTTAGTTTGTTTGTTAACATAGACGCAGAAACTATAGACATCACGCAACCACTTCCAGAAAACTTCACTTCAGAAATTTTTCCGCCCTTAACGATGAGATGCATGGTTATTTCATCTCCACAAAGTGTATTGTATTCTGTTGCCTTGTGAGTGGGCTTTTCAAGTTTTCCGTAGTTTTCAGGACTTTTGTACAGCTCTAGAATGTGTTCTCGGTATAAATCATCAGAGATGTTTTTGTGAGTCATCTATTAAACCTCGCGTTTATTTTTTTCAAACTTTTAATAAGTTTATCTATGTCCTTTTTTGTTGTGAAAACTGAGAAGCTTGCTCTGCAAACTCCTTTAACTCCTAGAATGCTCATAAGAGGCATTGCACACATGTGTCCTCCACGGATTGCAATTTTATCTCTGTTTAGCAACTCTGCAACGTCATGAGGATGTACATTTTTTATGTTGAACGAAACAATGCCTAGTGAGTTTTTTAAGCCAGGATTGTAAATTTCAATGTTTGGGACATTCTTCATTTCTTTTAATGCATAAGCCAAAAGTTTTCTTTCGTTTTTTCTAATGGAAGTTAGACCAATTTTGCGAAGATATTTTATTGATTCTGCTAAACCCATTGCTTCTGAAATGTTTTGAGTTCCTGCTTCAAATTTTTCAGGGGGGTTTGTGTAGGTGGCATTTTTAAAACTGACAGATTTTATCATTCCTCCTCCAAGATTAAAAGGTTTAAGTTCATTGAGCAGTTTCTCTTTGCCGTAAAGAACCCCTATTCCCATTGGCCCCAACATTTTGTGGCTTGAGAATGCTAAAAAATCGGGTTTTAATTCTTTAACGTTTATTGGCAAATGTGAGATACTTTGGGCAGCATCAATTAGTGTTAATGCCTTGTTTTTTCTTGCAAGATTTATTATTTTTTTAATTGGATTTATTGTACCGAGAACATTTGAGACGTGTGTGAATGCAACCAAAGCTGTGTGTTTGTCAATTTTTTCTTTTGCATCTTTCATATCTAGTGTAAATGTGTTTTTATTTAGTTTTATGAAACGCAATTCCATTTTGTTATCTTTTGCAAAACGTTGCCACGGAATAAGGTTGCTATGGTGTTCCATTTCGGTCAAAACAATGTTGCGCTTGCCTTTTTTAATTAAAGGTTTAATGCTGTTTGCAAGAAGGTTGATGGATTCTGTAGTATTACGTGTAAAGACAATCTCGTTTGGTTTGGAGTTTATGAAACTCGCTATAATTTTTCTTGCATTATTGTATTTTTGCATTGCCCGATCTGCCAAAGTGTACAACCCTCTGTCAACATTTGCATTATCTTTTCTTGAGAAATTAGATATCGCTTCGATTACTTGTTTTGGACGTTGGCTTGTCGCAGCACTGTCTAGATAAACTAAATCTTTGTTATATTTGAAAATAGGAAAATCTTTCTTTATCTTTCGAGGTTTAACTTTTGTCATACAATTTTAAGGAGAATTAAGGTTTTTATTAGTTTTGATTTAATTTTTAGGGTTAAAGTTTTAAAGGCTTGGATTTTCTACATAAGATGGAAGAGGTATTAAAGAAGTATTTTGGTTATGATAAATTTAGACCAATGCAGAAAGAGATAATAAAAACAGTTTTACAAGGGAAAGACGTCCTAGCAATAATGCCTACAGGAGGAGGAAAAAGTCTCTGTTATCAGCTTCCTGCCCTTCAGTTCGAAGGATTAACAATAGTTATTTCTCCACTGATTTCTTTGATGAAAGACCAAGTGGATGCCTTGAAAGAAAATGGAATTCCTGCAGAATATATTAATTCGTCTCTTTCTCAAACAGAACTTTTGAGAATTGAGTTAGGAATAATGAACGATACCCTAAAGTTGCTTTATATTTCTCCTGAGAGATTGGATTCAAAAAGTTTTATGCGTCTGATGATGATTTCTCAAGTAAGCCTTATTGCTGTAGATGAAGCGCATTGTATTTCGCAGTGGGGGCATGATTTTAGACCAAGCTATAGAACACTGAGAAATTTAAAGAACATATTTCCCAACGCCCCGATAATCTCACTTACTGCAACAGCCACAGAGAAAGTTAGGAAAGATATAATTAATGAATTGTCTTTAGATTCTCCAGATGTCTTTGTCTCGAGTTTTGATAGAAAAAACTTGAATCTAAAGGTTATGAAAAAGAAAGATAGTTTTGAAAAAATACTTGAGTTGCTTAAAGATAGAGAAGGAGATTTAGGAATCGTTTATTGCTTTTCACGTAAAGAAGTAGAGAGCATCTCTAAAAAACTTAATTATCACGGAATAAATTCTTTACCTTATCACGGTGGGCTGGATAATGAAACCCGTAAAAGAAACCAAGAGTTGTTTATTGAAGATAAAGTAGACATAATTGTTGCAACAATAGCATTTGGAATGGGAATAGATAAACCGGATGTGAGAATTATTATTCATCATACTTTTCCTAAAACTTTGGAAGGATATTATCAAGAAATAGGGCGCGCAGGAAGAGATGGGAAGCCAAGTGAATGCATATTATTCTATTCATGGGGAGATAAGAAAAAGCATGAATTTTTCTTAGATAAGATGGAAGATGAAACTATAAAGGAAAGAGAAAATAAGCACATCAATAAAGTAATGGATTATTGTGAAACCAATATTTGCAGAAGGAAATTTTTACTTGCTTATTTTGGAGAGTATTTAGATGTAGACAATTGCGGAAATTGCGATGTCTGTTTAAAGAATGTTTAAAGATTAAACCACAGAATTTTCAATTTCTAACTCTATTAACCTATTAAGCTCAACAGCATATTCTAAAGGGAGTTCTTTGATTAATGGTTCAATAAATCCTGAAACTATGAGCTTTGTGGCTTCTTCTTCGCTTAATCCACGAGACATTAGATAGAATAGCTGTTCTTGTCCTATTTTTCCTACTGCGGCTTCGTGTGCGACTTTTACATCGTCTTCTTTGACATTCATTGCCGGGAAGGTTTTTGCTATGCTGTTGTTATCCAGCATCAAACCATCACAAACAACACTAGCTGTGGAGCCTTTAGAACCCTTGTTTATTTCGACTAAACCACGGTACGAGGTTTCTCCACCGTTCATAGATATGCTCTTGCTTATCACGTTTGACTTTGTGTTTTCCGCAAGATGATAAACCTTGCAGCCGGTGTCTTGTATTTGTCCTTTATTAGCATACGCTATTCCGATATAGTCTGTTGAAGAATTTTTTCCTAACAACACAGAACAAGGATATAGCATAGTTACCTTTGAGCCGGTGTTGCCGTTAACCCATTCCATCACCGCATTTTCTTCGACGATTGCACGTTTTGTGTTTAAATTGTAAGTGTTTTTGCTCCAATTTTCTATACTGCTATATCTCACACGAGCGTTTTTCTTAACATAAATTTCTACGCAACCCGCATGTAATGAGCTTTCTTTGTAGATAGGGGCGGAGCAGCCTTCAATATAGTGTATCTCTGAGCCTTCGTCAGCGATGATTAATGTGTGTTCAAATTGTCCTCCACGACGGGCATTCATTCTAAAATATGCCTGTAATGGCAAATCCACTTTAACGTTTTTTGGAACGTAAATAAAAGTTCCTCCACTCCAGACGGCGGCGTGCAATGCGCTGAATTTGTGCAAATCTACTGGAACGCAATTTGTCATGAAATATTTTTTAAACATTTCAGGATATTTCTTAAGACCTTCGTCACAATCCAAAAACACCACACCGAGGTCTTCCCATTCTTTTTTTAGATTGTGGTAAACTGTTTCTGCTTCGTATTGTGCCCCTGCACCAGCCAAGGCCTCGCGTTCTGCTTTTGGAATTCCGAGTTTTTCATATGTATCACGAATTTCTTTAGGCACCTCCTTCCAAGATTTTGTGTTTTTCGCTGAATTTGGTCTGAGATATAGATGAATGTTTTCAATGTCGAGCTCTGAAAGGCTCGGCCCGAAGTGGGGCATATGCATTTTTTTGAAAGTCGCTAAAGCCTGCAAACGTTTTTGCAACATCCATTCCGGCTCGTTTTTATCTTTTGATATTTGTCTAACCAATGCTTCTGTGAGGCCTGGCTCCGCCTTGTAGTTTAAATCTTCAGGGTTTGCTTTATCGTATATCTCTCTGCTGATTTCCATTTTTAAAAAAAGCTTTCTTCACCTATAACCACAGATTCTAATTTGGCGTCTTCTCCGATTAGTTTATACTTATTTTCTCCACAGATATGTGTTGTGAGACATCCATCATTCATCAAAACCAATTGAACAAAGGCTTTTGGTAGTTGAAATAATTCTACTTTCCCAACTTCTCTATTTTCAGTATTTAGTATTGGGGCGGAACCTAAAAAAAATTCTGAAGTTTCTGAAACATATTTTCTGACTTCGGCATAACTGGTTATTTCCCAAGGATCATAGTGTCTTATAATGTGTTCCATTATTCCTTTTCCTCCTTGTTTGCTCTAATAGTTTCATTTACATCTTTTATCATCATTTCGAAATCATTGCCTTGGATACCATGAATTTTTGCTCCTTGTTCTAGTGTGTCGTGTTGAGCAAAGGCACAGCCAACACAATGTAAACCATAGCTCATTAGCACTGGAATCACATCAGGATATTCATTTATGAGTTTGTTTATGCCTATGTTTTTGTCTATTTTCATAAGTGTTATTACAGGGTTAGTTTTTTAAGCCTTGCTGTTTTAATTTTGATATAGGAATGTTTGGAGGCGATTTCGGAATATCTGATTTTATTTTTGACGAACTGGATCGATTTAAAGAGCACTTATCTGGGACTGCACAAAAGAAAGTCTCTAAATTTTTGGCAGATACTGTTTTGCTCTTTAGCATAGCCGGTCCGGCACTTACATTGCCACAGGTTTTTAAGATTTATTCTTCCCAGAGCGTTATGGGGCTATCTCCAATAACCTGGATAAGTTATCTTTTTCTGGCTGTTTTCTGGTTGGCATACGGGGTTTTCATAAAAAATAAACCAATTGTTTTAACAAACTTTTTGTGGATACTTATGCATGTTTCAATAATTACAGGAATATTTTTATATAATTAACTTTTTTTAACCTTTTTTGGCATTCAAGAAGTTCTCGTTAGCCTTTTCCCAATTCAAAACATTCCAAAAAGAATCAATGTAATCTCCACGTTTATTTTGGTATTTCAAATAGTATGCGTGTTCCCAAACATCCAACCCTAAAATAGGCTCTTTGCCTTGGCTTATAGGATTGTCTTGGTTTTTTGTTGACATAATTTCGAGTTTTCCTTCGCTAGTTAAAATCAACCAGGCCCACCCACTTCCGAAACGTGTTGTTGCGGTTTGAGCGAATTTTTCTTTGAATTTCTCTAAAGAACCAAAGGCTTCAATTATTTCTTTTCCAAGTTCAGACTCCGGGTTGAATGAAATATTCTTTTTCAACAACGGCCAGAATAAACTATGGTTGTAGTGTCCTCCGCCATTGTTAATAATTGATTGTTTTTTATCTTCAGGCAATGCGCTTAAATCAGATAAGAGTTCTTTAACATCCTTATCTTCAAAGCCAGTTCCCTCTAAAGCAGCATTAAGCTTCTTTACATAACCAGCATGATGTTTGTCATGATGAATTTCCATCGTTTGAGAATCTATATGTGGCTCTAAAGAATCATATTCATAATGTAAATCGGGTAAAGTATGTGCCATCTTAATTTTAATCTTTTATAAAAAGGCGAAGAAAACAAACCGAAGTTTGTTTCCTTCTAGTGTCCTACCGAAGTAAGACAATATATACAATGAAGAGTTCTTTATAAGTGTTGTGTTTGAGAATTGTCTTTTATTTTTATCGCTTTCCCGTTTATTATTGCATCTGCGATTTTGTTTCTTGCAGAGTTTAGAATTCTTGATAGAGTTGATTGGGATATTTGCATTTTCCCTCCTGCTTCTTCTTGGGATATTTTATTTAAGTCAATAAGACGTATTGCTTCAAATTCTTCCAAAGAAAGTTCTATTTCTGTCAACTCGTGCATTCTTATTCCTGCGGGTTTGAAATACTTTGCACTAGGATTTCCTCTTACTCTTCTTCTTTTTCTTGGACGTGGCATTTTATTCTCTAAATAGTCGGTTTCGAAATCTTCCTGGTCTTCTACCGAAGCCTCTTCTCTCGCGTCTAAGAAAATCCTCGGTTTCGCTGGGATTTGCATCTTTGCAATTTTCCATTTGTCTTCCTGTTCTGGGGCCATCTCCGTCAGGACCTGTTCCATCTCTATTTG
>CAZHCJ010000003.1:0-58612 GCA_964530945.1 Candidatus Woesearchaeota archaeon
TGAAAACCTTTGAAGTTTCTTGTTCTTCGCAAAGCTATGAATTACTTGAAGATATTCAGACTTTATTTTTAAGATTAGATACAATTTCGAGAATAAATGATTTTAATAGGAAAGATAAATGTATCAATCTTTCCATTTCTTCAAGCGAAAATATTGAAAAATTCAGAGAAATTAGATTCTTACAAGAAAGGAAAAATAGGATGCTTTTCTTGTTGAACAGAAAAGCGCATCACACCAAATCAGATGTTATTCCTTTATCAATAAAAAAGTTGAAAGAAGTTAGTGAAAATCATTCTAAATTATCCTGGCCTTACTTGGTTGGAAAGCAAAACATAGGCAGAGAGTATCTTCAAAAAATTGCAGTTCCAGGTTCTGAATATAATGATTTATCTCACAATGATATTTATTGGGATAGGGTTAGAAGTGTTAAAAAGATTAGTTCAAAAGAGATTGAAGTTTTTGATTTAAGCATTCTTAAACATGAGAAATTCATTTGTAGCAACGTTTTTGTTCATAACACGCGCGAGTTAAATCTACCGAGAGAAAACTGGTTGCCCAGTGTTGTTCGTGGAGCTACAGGGGTTGGAAATACTGGAGAGGTTGACCTTTTTACGTTACTTAGAAGTTCTTTTAGACAAAATCCTGATTATGTTATAGTTGGGGAGGTTAGAGGTAAAGAAGCATATGTTTTGTTCCAAGGGATGGCTTCTGGGCATTCTTCTATAAGCACCATGCACGCAGACTCTGTCGACACAGTGATTAAACGTTTAGAAACTCCTCCTATCGAACTTTCACCTACACTGATGAATGTGTTGGATTGTGTTTGCATTATGACTCACGCAATTGTCAAAAATCAAGAAACCCGTAAACTTAGAGAAATTGTCGAAATAGTGGACATCAGCCCCGAAGGAATCGCAATAACAAATACGCCTTTTACTTGGAACCCTAACGAAGATAGATTTTATTTCAAAAGGCATAGTAAAATATTTGAAAAAATAGCTAAACGTTACGGTTTATCTTTAGATGAGATAAATCTTGAATTTCAAAGAAGAATACAACTGTTATACAATGTGTATGAAAACAAAATCTTTGATTTCGAACAATTCCAAGAAGTCGTAAACCAATATTATAAGAACAAACAGGCGGTTCTTCAAAAATTTGGTATACAATGAATCTATTCTCAAAACAAACTTTTAATAAATACTGTCTCTTTGAAACGTCATGAAAGACAATCCTGAAGATGTGTTTTTGAAAAGCTCGGCTCTTCATCAACTTGTTTTACATGTTGAAGAAAGTTTAGAGGAACTTAAAGAAGCTTATGAAAAAGATAACAAGGAAGAATTTGCTAAACTAAGAGCTACAATTGTAAAAACCCAAAAAGAAATAGATAAAATATTAAGTTAATTACTTCTTAGTTTTTCCGGAAAGTTTTCCTATCCAAACTGTTGCTAATACTGCCGTTAATGTAACAAGTATTGCATACATCCAAGGTCCTCCTCCTGAGATTGAACACAATGCTCCAGCATTTTCAGAACCACAAGGACCTACAAAAAGTGCACGGATTGCATCGTTCCAAGCCAAAGCGGCAACAAGCCCAAAAGCAGCAGTCATTAACGTGGCAAGTTTTTCTACAACTTCTTTTTTCATTTTCGCCTCCTTTAGTATAAAAGACATTATGAAATATATAAATCTGCTTATTCAATACTCCAAAACTTCCATTTGTGTGGAGAATCTGGGCCCCAAATCCTTAAATGCATGAAATCATTTAAATCGCTAATAAAATGACCAATCCCAAAAGATAGCGCAAAAATACCTAGAGGGGTTTCGATATAAAACATTCCTCCCATAAATAATATCAGCCCGTAAATCCAATGATGGGGTGTGTTAAGATGTCCTCCCCATTTATCACCCAAACGTCCTATTGCAAAACCTGAGAAACATCAGAACATTCCAATAATAACAATCGCTGAAGCATCCATTCAATTTTAAAAAATCTTGAATTTATAAATCTGTTTAGAGGTTTCAATAAATTAATAAATAATGTATCCTTGTCTTTAGAAGTATGGATGAGAGATTTATAAGAGAGGTACAAGAAAATACTCGGCGTCAAAAAGAGATTACCCAACAATTGAAGAAACTTTCTAATCAGTTTATGCGCTCAGGAAACAGGCGAGAAAGAGAAATGATTAGTTTGAGAATTCAAGAAATAAAAGAAGAGTTGAAAAGAATCAATGCCCGTAGTGCTGATTCTGCAAGAAAACTCTCAATTTACAAAAATCTTCCGACGCCAATGCCTGGCGGAAAATTCAAGAAACTCCCAAAAATAGAGGATAGTTTAGACCCTAATCAAAACCCAATGATTAAACATGCAAAAAAACAAGAAACCAATCCTGTCCAAAATATCCCTCAAAATAAATCTGGTTCGAATATGTCAAGATATTTCCAAACGGATTCTTCGCATAAAAAAGAAAAAAGAAGAGATTACGAAGAAAAAGATGAAGACGATTTGTTAAAAAAGAAAAAGAAAGGGAAATTTGACCTTACCGATTTAGAAAAAGAAACTATTAGGAGAATGAAGAAACCCGAAAAAGATAAGAAAAAGAGCAAGAAAGAAAAAGGATTCCGTAAACCACACAAACATGTCCAGATAGCAAGCAAGATGTTTTATTCTTTTTCTCAAAAACTTATAAGAAAAAATAAATTTAAGAAAATACGTCGCGAATTAGTTAGAAGCAATCTTGAATTTGTTCCTGCAAACTATATTTCATTCATGCTTTTCATCACATTTGTTTCTTTTATTGTGTCTTTGTTTATACTTGGATTTTTCTTGTTTTTCAGTCTTATAGCACTACCTCCATTTTTAATACATACCGAAACGCCTTTTTTTACAAGACTCTTACAAACTTTTTGGATTCCGATTTTGCTTCCAATAGTGGCTTACTTTTTCATGTATTTTTATCCTTCAATGGAACGAGGGGTTTTAGAAGCTAAAATAGACCGTGAATTACCTTTTGCTACGATTCACATGTCTTCTATTTCAAGCTCTTTAGTTGAACCAAGTAAAATTTTTGAAATAATTGTTACAACAAAAGAATATCCCACTATCTCCAAGGAGTTCACTAAATTATTGAATGAGATAAATATTTATGGGTATGATTTGGTTTCTGCTTTGAAAAATATTGCTTTCAATAGTCCTAGTAAAAAGCTTGCAGAATTGTTTAATGGATTGGCAACAACGATAACTTCTGGAGGAAACTTACCTGAGTTCTTTGAAAAGCGTTCTCAAACTCTTTTGCTTGAACACAGATTGGAAAGGGAAAAACAATCTAAGGCCGCAGAGACGTTTATGGACATTTATATTAGCGTGGTTATTGCTGCACCTATGATTTTAATGTTGTTATTGATTATGATGAGAGTTAGTGGGTTAGGCATCTCACTTAGCACAGGGATGATTACAATAGTAATGATTTCTGGAGTTACACTTCTTAATGTTGTGTTCTTAATCTTCTTACATTTGAAACAACCCGGAGGTGCAGGATGAGAATGAAAAAATCAAATTGGATTGGAATAGGAATCGGGTTAGTAGTTATGGGACTCTCATTTTTAATTTTAAACACTAGATTCTTTTTCTTTGTCTTGGGAATGGGTGTTTTAATCATTGTATCTCCTTTTGTTATTGCTTTAATACGTGAAAGCAGAGATTCTAATGAAAAAGAACAAATGTTCTTAGAGTTTTCACGTAATCTTGTTGAAAGTGTTAAAGCAGGAACTCCCATAAGTAAAAGCATCATTAATGTTAAGGACAAACCGTATGGTGTTTTGAGTGAGAACATTAGGAAGCTCGCAAATCAAATTTCTTTAGGAATTCCTTTAAATCAAGCACTTAGAACATTTTCAAGAGACATGAAAAATAAAACTATTTCCAGGTCGTTAACTTTGATTGGGCAGGCAGAAAGAAGTGGAGGCGAGATTGGAGAAATATTGGAGAGTGTTACAGAAGCCGTTACCATGGCAGACAAATTAAAAAAAGAACGTAAAGCCGCAATATCTACATTAGTTGTCCAAGGATACATTATATTTTTTGTTTTCATTGTCATTGTTTTAGTCATGCAGTTTCAAATTCTTCCTATATTGTCAAACATCTCTCCTGGAGAAGATGGAGGCGCAAGCGCAAGCGCCGACCTTGGCTTGGGTTTCGTTGGAGGCGGAGGGGGCGAACCAATTAATAGTCAAGATATAGCAAATTCATTTTTGTATTTGTTGCTTGTCCAAGGATTCTTTTCCGGGCTTTCTATAGGTAAACTCGCAGAGGGTTCTGCTAAATCTGGAATTAAACATTCATTTGCTCTTATGCTCGTCGCATTTTTAATTTCTACTGGAGCAAATATACTTTTTGCATGAAATGATGTCTAAAAAAGCTTCACATGTGGGTTTTGTATTGTCTTTTGTTCTTTTTATCACCTCGCTGATTTTCTTCTATACTTTAATTCAACCAAGTTTTCAAACAGAAACTGAAAAACAAAACACGCTTGATTACCTTCAAAATAAAGTTATTGAAAACGTTACGGTATTGCACAAAAGTGTAAGCGTCAATCCGGATATTTCAGGTATTTGTTTAGATTTTCAAGAGCTGAGAGATGTTGTGGAAATAAGTAAAAAAATAAAGATTGTTGATGATTCTGGAAATAAGTATGATGGTTATGCTTCTTCAGATGGAGGTTTAGTTGTTGAAAGCGATTCGGGGAATATTGATTTTGTAAAAATAATTGAATCTTCTTCTTTTGATGGAATTGGCACGTTTAGTAGCCAGTGTAGTGCCACCTCTTTAAGCCAGAGCCAATATACAATTGGTCAGGTGAGGTCTGAAGAAAAGATATCTGTTTTTAAAATTCTTGAATTAATCAACTTGCATAAAAATTCTTATTCTAGCCTTAAAGATTCTTGGAATGTCCCTGGAACGGTTGATTTTGAATTGATTTTTACTTATTCTAATTCAACCGAGATTTCTACTGGTAGCGCCCCAGAAGTCCAAATAAACATTTATTCTAATGAAGAATCTATACAATATATAAACGACAATGGTGTTGAAAAAGGAGGTAAACTAAGAATTATTGTATGGTAAATAGAAGGGCTTGGATTAGGATTGTTGAAGCATCGATAGCAATACTTCTTCTTGCAGGAATTACATTGCTTATTCTTAATCAATGGAATTTGCAAATAAAAGAGGATTCTGGTGAGGAAATTTATGGGATTCAAAAAGAAATCCTACATAGTATTCAAACAGATAATGATTTGAGAGAAGATGTTTTAAACACTCAAGAAAGTAACTTACCTATCTCATGGAACAACGTTCCGGACAGCATTAAAACAGAAATTCAAGAAAAATCTTCTTCTTTGAATTGTCAAGCAAAAATTTGTGGCCTTACTGGGGAATGTGTTTTGCAAAATCCCGAGGAAAAAAATATTTATTCTGAATTTATTGTCCTTACTGTCACTACATCTCAATCTGGAGATTACAGTCCGAGAAAATTAAAATTATTTTGTTGGGAAAATGAGTAAGAAATATGAGTTTTTAGAGCACACTGCAGACATAAAATTTCGTGTTAGGGGTAAAACGCTTAATGAAGTATTTGAGAATTCTGTTTTGGCAGTTTCAGAATTTTTATCTCGTGATGAGAAGATTAAGGGAGTTAAAGAAAAACGTTTTAAAGTTGAAGGGAACGATTTGGAAAGCCTCTACTATAATTTTTTAGATGAAATTGTTTTTTTGCTGGATGCGAAGGATTTTGTTGTTTCCCATGCCAAAGTGAACGTTGATAAAAAAACGTTTAAAGCCGAGGGTAACTTCTTTGGGAATGATACGAAGCTTTATCCTGATTTGGACCATTTCAAGGCTGCAACTTACGCAGAGATGTATATTAAGAAATTGAAAAACAACACATGGGAATCTCAAGCTGTGCTGGATGTTTAGATTTTTAATTAACAGGGATCAAGGCTAACAAAAGTTTTTTATAAATTTTTATTGCTTTATCTCTTGCATAGTTCAATCCCAAGGGTTTTAGATGTTTAGTGTAAGTTTTTTTAAGAAGGGCAAGGAGACACATTATCTATTTCATAAATATGATCAAAATTCTTATCTAGAGAATTATCTTCATTGGAAATTGTCTGCCTCATCCCGTTATTAAAAAATTCTCCGCTTTTAGGTTTTAAGAGAATAGAAAACATTTTTTCTTTTAATTTTTGGTGAATTAAAAAACCTGCTGGGACAATTTCTAAATTTCCCATTTCTATTTTATTCTTTGAAGCGTGAATACTCCCAAGAACTACAAATGTTCTTTTATCATCAACTAATTTCAAAATATTATTTGCAATCTCTCTTTCCATTTCTTCTTGATTTTTTATTGAACTGGGGGCAATAAAAAACACCCTTATATTTTTGGGCATTTTTTTAATTAATTTTATGTACTCTTTGCTAATCAATCCACTTGTGCCAATTCTCCTAGAAAGTGGAAGGATTTTATCATGTTCTGAATGTTGAAATTCATCAGATATTTCTAAACCTAGATTAAAATCTTCCTTTTTTGCTAAATCGCCAAATAAATTTAAAAGTAGTTTTGGGATTTCTTTTGTCCCATGGGTTTCTCCGAATAAAACTAATTTTTTATCCTTTATTTTTGATATTATTTCTTGGACCATTTTTATTCTAGTAGATTGTCCGCTATTTCTTTGGTCAGGTCATGTCCTGATTGTTCCTGAAGCCATAGCCATTGGCCATTTGGGTTTAATTCTAAGAAGAAATACTTACCTTTTTTTGAATGAATAAAATCAAATGCTCCAAAACATCTACCATATAATTTCATAAAATCCAATCTATTTAAATTTTATTGTGTTATGGTTTATTATCTATTTTTGAAAAACAACACATGGGAATCTCAAGCTGTGCTGGATGTTTAGATTTTTAATTAACAGGGATCAAGGCTAACAAAAGTTTTTTATAACATTTATCTCTTCTAAACTCATGCTTATTAAACCTAAGAAACTAAAAAAAGGAGACACTATAGCTGTGATTTCTCCCTCTTCTGGAATGGCTAATAGATATCCTCACAGAATAGATAGGGCAATAAACTTTTTTGAATCGGAAGGTTACAAAATAAAAGAATTTCCTACAACAAGAAAAAGTAATGGGTGGGAATCTGCTCCTGCAAAAGAAAGGGCGAAAGATATTATGAGTGCATTCCTTGATAAAGAAGTTTCTGCCATCATCGCTTCCATAGGTGGCACTGTTGCAACGCAAACCTTAAAATACTTGGATTTTGAAAAAATAAAAGAAAATCCTAAAATCTTTTGTGGCTACTCCGACAATTCTGTTTTACATTATGCATTTCACGCACAATCTAATTTAGTGACTTTTTATGGACCATGTATGATGACGCAGTTCGCAGAATACCCTCGTCCTTTGAAATATACATTAAAATATTTTAAAAAAGCTCTCACGACAGAAAAACTCATAGGAAGAATTTATCCTTCAGAAAATTGGACGGAAGAAATATTGGACTGGAGCAAAAAAATGGACTTAACAAGACCTAGAAAACTAAAAAATAATGATGGGTTTGAATGGATTAGAAAAGGGGAGGCAAAAGGGAGACTTCTAGGGGGTTGTTTGACTTCAATAGTCCACCTTCCAGGAACAAAATACTGGCCCGACCACGAAGATAAAATACTGTTTTTAGAATTACCTGAGGGCGAAAAATTCGATAAAGGTGAACCTTTGCCATATGTCGACTGGTATTTGGAGCAATTAGAAATATTGGGGGTTTATAGAAAGATAAAGGGGCTTATTTTTGGCAGACCTTTTAGATATGACGATAAAGAAAATAAAATTCTTAAAGAAAAACTCTTAGAAAGAACAGAGGGATATGATTTCCCCATACTTTTTGGGGCAGACATTGGTCACACGGATCCTCAAATTACTCTTCCTTTAGGTGTTGAAGCCCGTATTAGCTCCGAGGAAAACTCTTTTGATATTCTGGAAGCAGGGGTTGTTTAATTTCTTATATGGGGAGAGATTATCTTTCCTTCCTCCAATTCTTTTAAATAATGTTTCTTTCCAGAGAAATATCCAAAAGTATAGGAGGTTAATTTTAATGTTTGATAATAATATTCAAGAAAATTTATCCTTCCAAATCTAAATGTAAAAAGATTCTTCCAAAGAGACCAAGGGGAAAATTCTTTCCTAAAAAGATCTGGCCTCTTGTATTTAATGTGAAAAGAAGCCCTACCAAATTTATTGTATCTTTTCATTTCTCCAAAAAAAGAGGGGTACTTGTGATACACAATAATTGAATCATCAAACAACACTTCTAGATTAAATTTTTTAAATTTATCCATCAACATAAGGCTTTCGGCTCCTGGAGCATAAAAATGATCCGTGTCATAACCTCCTATTTTAAAATACGCCTCTTTTTTTAGAATTAGATTTTTACCGTCTGCTTGTTTCTGTTGATAAAATCTTATCCTATCCCACTTACTCTCAGATAAAGAAAACCACCTCTCATCTGAGGGAACAAAATACGCTCCTTGAATCACATCGACCCCTTTATTTTTAAGTATAGAAAAGAAAATCCTTTCAACATAATCTTTTTTAACCATAGTATCTGAATCTACTAAAATAATATATTCCTCTTTGGCAAATTTTATTGCTTTATCTCTTGCATAGTTCAATCCCAAGGGTTTTATTCTTAAATAGTGAAGATATTCAAGAGTTAGTTTTTTTATTAAATTGGATACCTCCTTGGTGGTAGAGTTATCTGCAACTATTAGCTCTACAGATAAGGAATAGTTGTGTTTCTTCTGGAAATTTTTTAAAGATTTGTCTATAGATTGTAAGGTTTTTTTTAATCCAAGGGGATTATTAAATGAAGGAACAATTATGCTCAGTCCCATCTCATCGGCCATTTTTTTCTATAGGTATTGAAGTATAAAGTTCTGAATCTTCCCAAATTTTTCTTTTAGATAAAATTAAAATAGTGTATCCCATTCTAGAAAGATTTTCTCTAAATAAAAACATATATTCTTTGTAAATATGATGTAATTTCTTATAGGTCTCTTCATTTAAACTATTTAGGTGTTCTCTTTGGAGGATTTCTTCGCAAAACTCTTCAATTCTTTTGTCTCCAATATAATCAAATCTAAAATCTTTTGACCAATAAATGTCTAATTCAGAAGCTAAAAAGAAATCTATCCAGTTCGATTTATATAAAGGATCTATTTTTACCTTAATTGCGTCTGAAACATTTTGAATCAAATCTTTAGAGGGTTTTTCCAAATAATACATGGGTATTGCCGCAATAAAACCATCTTTTTTACACACACGGAGACATTCTTTCAACGCTTTCCTTTTATTTTTCATCAAAGAAAAAACATTGCCCACAATTACCAGGTCAAAAGTGCCTTCTTCAAAAGGTAGGTTATTCACATCTGCTTTGGAAAAATTGATGTTAATATATCCTTCAAAATCTGCCCTCTTCTTGGCTTCTTTTAGACTCTCCTCATTTATGTCTACCGAATTTATATTGCATTTGACTAATCTACTAATTTCTATCGGAGTAAATCCTGTGCTAGTTCCGACTTCCAATATCTTGCTATCCTTGGTTATCTTAATCCTATTCATAATCTCAAAAAGACTGTTCTTTCCTCCTGGGGGGCGATTTGTTTCTTTTACTAATCCGATTATTTGGTTGTAATCCATGCGCCCTATATCTTCTACAGATAAATCTTTTATATCTTTCATTTTAATCTAATATCTCTTCAAGAGTGGAATCTTTTTGAGTAGGAGATTTTCTCTCTTGGACCCTCAAACCTTCGGGAGTAACTAAGATTATTTTTGGAACTCCCAAAAAACGAGATATTTTAATTTTACTATTGACTTTTGCGTTTGACCTATCATCTACCAAAACTTGCATTCCTTCTTCTTCCAATCCTCTCTCTAAATCTGCCAATCGGGCAAGAATATCTGGATCAGAATGATACTGAGGGATTAGATAAAAGTCAAAAGGAGAAATAGCTTCAGGCCAGACAATTCCTTCTTCGTCAAGGTTTGTGTCTACAATAGAGTAGATTAATCTTGACATCCCTATGCCATAAGTGGCCAAAAAAGGATAAATCTCTTCGTTTGAACTCCCTCTAAATTTTAAATTTAATCCTCTACTAAATGAATCATCAAAAATTTTAAACATTGATACGCCTAACCCTTTTTGGATTTCTACATCTTCCCCACAAACGATGCATCCTTCTCTTTGCTCATCATATTCTGTGAAATGCCCACCCTCACATAAGAACATTTTGTGCTGTCCTCTTTCTGTCTCCAGAAGAAAATTGCCGTAATTTCCTCCTTCGGATTCCACATATTTTAAATCTAGATGTGTGCTTAAGCAGAGATCTTTCATTATTCTCTTGAAAGAATCTACTTTTTCTCTCGAATCCTCTTCTCCTGAGTGGAAGCTATATGCTTCAAAAACCTGAAACTCACTTGTGCTTATCAATCCTCCTGAAGGAGTATTGTGGGAGAAAACTTCTCCAAACTGGAATAATCCAAGAGGTAAATGTCTATTGAAAAGATTTCCGTGGACTAAATTAGTTATGGTCTCCTCATTTGTACGTGATAGAGAAAAATCTCCAAATTCAGGAGAAAGTCTAAAGATGTTTGCTACGTAAGCATCCAACCTCCCCGTGTCTCTCAAGAGCCTTGTGGGTTGTATCTTAGGCAATAAAATTTCTTGGAATCCTTCCTTAAGTGCGGAAGACCTAATTATTTCTTGAAGAGAATTGAAAACCTTCATCCCCAAAGGAAGTAACGTGTAAAATCTCGCCCCTTCGTAATGGACTAAACCCGCCTTTTCCATTAATTGAGATGTTTCAAACTTTGAAACATCATGATGTTCCATCAGGTGTGGAGCATATAATTCTTGGACATTCATTTTAAGGAACCAATCCTCTGTCAGTCCTAGGGAAGTGGACCGCACTCCAAATAAAAGGCATTTCCAAGAGACCTTGTAAAAATCTCTCCCAACCTAGTCCAAAACCAGATGTTTTTTTATAATTTTTAAGCCTTCTTGTTTGCATATAGGGTTTGTAATCTTCCTTGGGCAAATTGAATATTCTTGCTTTTTTCTCTAACTCTTCTTTTGATTCTACCCTGGCCCCACTTCCAAGAATCTCTCTATAGCCTCCCCAAATTATGTCTGCATTATTTGCCACTTTTAATTTTTTATTTTTTGACTCAGAATGGTAGAAAGGGACTTCTAAAAGAGGGAACTCTCTTATCAAAACCATGCCTCCAAGAATTTCTGTAATTTTAATTTCCTCCCATTGTCCAAAATTTTTTAAACTGAACTCTTTGTATTTTTCATCTTTTGTCTCTTCGTATAATAAATCTAATGCGTCTTTGAAGGTTATTTTTGGTATATCGAAAATATTCTCTGTGAATTCTTCCAATTCTTCAATTTTTTTTGCTGACAAGAAATAGAGCATATCTTCTTTGTTTTTGTTAAGTAGATCAGAAATCATCTTCTTGATTAATCCAAGGGCTATCTTTTCATTTTCTTCCTGGTTTACCTTTCCTTCAAATTCCACATGGTGGAATTCTGAAAGATGAGTTGCATCTGTCCTTTCTTTTCTGAATGAGTTATAAATGGAATAAACCCCTTCTACATTTTTTTGTGCTAATGCTAACTCTAAATAAATTTGTGAAGATTCTGAGAGAAAAATCCTCTGGGGCAGATCAAACCATTTCAAAGATATGGGATAAGTGTCTGTAGTATAATCTATTGCCTTTTTCCCATAAACTGCCCCTGGAGAAGAAATCATTCTTGTAGTCAAAGGCAGAGGGGTAAATAATGCATTCATTTTATTGAAATAATCATTTACAGAAATATTTATCTGGTGATTTATCCTGGCTATGTGTGCCCACATATTAGAAGAATCAAATTCTTCAACACGTTCTTTAAATTCTCTCAAAGGAACACTCTCTAAATTAAGTTCCATTATTGGCTCAAAAACCTCATTCCCTTTATAAGAAATTTTTCCGTTCTTTAGTGCAGTATAAGGTCCAAGCATCCTAATAAAATCCCTCCCTGTGAGTTTTGGGGTAGATAAAAAAGAAAAGACATTTCTTCGTGCCCAATATCTTCTCGTTCATAAAATTAGATATTTCTGATTATTTTTAAGTTTTATTATTCTATGGCTACATCTTTATATAAGAGGTAATTTCTATAAAACTAACTCTCAAATCAAACAATAGAGTTAGTTTTTTATAATGTAATTTATTCTCTAAAACATGGAGATTAAGAAAATTTCAGAGAATGTTTATGAAATTGCTAAAACTGGAAAGATGTTAGTGCCAGTTCGAATTTTCGCTTCGGAAAAAATCCTCGAGAAAATAAAGGAAGATAAAACGTTGCAGCAGGCTAAAAACATGGCAATGATAGAAGGTTCCGTTCAACATGTAGTGGTTCTCCCGGACGCCCACCAAGGTTATGGGGCGTGTATAGGAGGGGTTTCTGCCTTTGATACAGAAAAAGGAGTTATAAGCCCCGGTCAGGTAGGATATGATATTAATTGTTCCGTGAGGCTTTTGAAAACAAATCTGACCTTAGAAAATGTCAAAAGCAACGAAAAAGAAATATCTAATGAATTGTTCAATGCTGTGCCCTCTGGCGTTGGGAAGGGAGGTTTGAAGAAACTTTCTGAAGAAGAGTTAGATGGGATATTAGAGGAAGGTGCCCAATGGTTAGTTAAAAATGGCTTTGGGAAAAAAGAGGATTATCTTTTCACAGAAAATCAAGGGAAATTAGAAGGGGCTAAAATAGAATATGTTTCCCCGCGTGCAAAAGCTCGTGGACGTAAACAGCTTGGAACTCTTGGGGCAGGAAATCATTTCTTGGAAATTCAGCAAGTGGAAAAAATATTTGATGAAAAAGCTGCAAAAGTTCTTGGTTTGAAGGAAGGAGATATTACAGTAATGATTCATTGCGGTTCTCGAGGTCTTGGACATCAGACAGCAACCGATTATATTAAAGAAATGGAAAGAAAATACGGCTGGAGTCATTTACCTGATAGACAATTAATTTGTGCTCCAATTAAAAGTGAATTGGGTCAAAAATACTTTGGTGCTATGGCGGCCGCTGCTAATTTTGGTTTTGCTAATAAGCAACTAATAACACATAAAATTAGAGAATTTTTAAAAAAAATTCTTCCCGATTTTGAAGCTAAAGTAGTGTATGACATTTGTCACAATATAGCCAAATTTGAAACACATAAAATTAATGGTGAAGAAAGAGAACTTTTAATAGTTCGAAAAGGCGCAACAAGAAGTTTTGGCCCTGGAAGAAAAGAGGTACCCAAGAAATATAGGGAGATAGGTCAGCCAATATTTATTCCTGGGAGTATGGGGACGGCATCTTATGTTTTGTTGGGCACTAAAAAGGCCGAAGAAGTTTCATTGGCTTCCACTGCTCATGGTGCAGGAAGACTTCTTTCAAGAAGTTATGCTAAGAAAAATCTTTCACTAGACAATGTAAAAAAAGATTTGGAAAAAAAAGGGATTGCGATAAAGACCGATTCTGTGAAAGGAATCTTGGAAGAAGCACCTCAGGCATATAAGGACGTCGACGAAGTTGTTAAGGTCTCCCATGATGCAGGAATAGGAAAAATGGTTGCTAAACTAAAACCATTAATTGTCATCAAAGGATAGGTTTTTGTATCTTGAGCTTTTTTTTAAGTAACTCTTCTCTCAGAGTGTCATAAATATGATTGAAGATCTCTCGATTACCTTCGCAAAATAGCGTCTTACCTTCAATGTGCCCATGAGTAATATATGAATCAAAAGCACACCCCGAATTGCAATATTCTTTTATGTTACATTCTTCCCTTTGGCAAATGCTTCTTCTACTATTTATTTTCCTTCTTAAAGCATGATTATTTATCTCTTCTACTGAATCTTCAAAGACATTTCCTAATCTAAATTCTCCTATTGCAATAAATCTTCCACAAGGATAAAAATCTCCTTGAGTAGACACTCCAATAAATCCCTCCTGACAGTGTCCTGAATAGTTACATCCTTTCATTCTCTCCGTGAAAAAGGCTTTCATAATTTCTCTAAAAGGAGATATTTTTGTTTTTGAAGAATCGTGATTATACCATTTATCAAACAAAAAATCATTGCTTTAGAATATTCCTCAGGAGTTATTGCCAAATGGCTATTTTCCAATGCCCTTCCAGTCTCTATAAGAGGATTTATCTTAAAGTTTATTTCTTCTTCGTGAAAAAAATCATAAATCTCCTCTAAATAAGAGATATTTGTTTTGTTTAGAACAAGAACCGCTCCTCCGCCTATGCCTCTTTCTTTTGCTAGCATAATTGCATCATAAATCCTATCAAAACTTCTCTTGCCACTTAAAAACTTCCTGGTTAAATCATTGTACTCTTTAGTTCCGTCTAAGCTAAAACTCACTCTAAAATCATTTTCTTTAAAAAATCTGCAAAAGATTCTCTGAATAAAATCCCATTTGTTTGAACACTGTTTCTTATCTTGAACTCTGAGAATTCTTTCTAGAAATTAACAACCCCTCTATAAAAAGGGAGACCGGGTATAAGAGGTTCTCCCCCATGCCAAATAAAATGAGATTTTATTTCGCCATTATATTCAACAACTCTTTCTATACCTTTTTTGGCAACATCAATTTCCATATTACTTTTGATGTGAAAACCCTCCATAGAACAATAAGAACAAGCAAGATTACAACTATCACTTACCCTCATAATGGCAGTCAAACCTTGTTGATCAACCATAAACCAGGAAGAGATTTTGTATTTTTAAGGATTGTTGTTTTTCAGGAACATCTTAACATATTCTATAAAACCTGATTTGGACTTGTACATACTCCCAAAATCTTCTCCTCTTTTTATGGGAACATAATTTCCATAATTATTAGTGACATTTATTGAACCTTTTGTGGGATCAATAAGATATACTTTTTCTTTTATTTTGACTTTCACAAATATGTGTCCTTCAATTTTCTTAAAATCCGGCTTTTTTATCCAATCTTTATCTAGAGTTTCTATATACTTCACAGGGATTTTTTTTGCCTTACAAAAAGCTATAAATAAATGAGCATAATCAGTACATCCTGTTAGAATCTTTTGATCAACCATTTTATCTGCTTCCCTTACCTTTTTTTCATAGACAGACTTCTTGCTAAGCTCATAATTTTCTTTTAAGTAAATTAATAGATTGATTATGAACTCAATTCCTTCCCCTTTTATTTTATCCGCTTCTCTCTTTATCTTCTCAGTTACTTTTGTCTGAACGGTCATATATATTAAATATCAACCACATTTATATATTTAATATGTCTTGAGTGTATATGAAAAGCCTAAAAGAACTTGTTAATCTAGAGGGCAGCGTAGAAAACCCCAAACTTAGGGAAGTTATGCGCGAGTCAAGAAAAGAATCTGGCCTAGAGATTAGTGAAGGAAGAATGAGTTATGACGATGGCCACCTTGATAACTACAGCGACCATGGCGATAGTTATGGGGACTCTTACAACGACGGGTTTTAATTAACTTTGTCAAGTATAAGATAGCAAATTTCATGGATGGTTGAACCTTTCTATTTTTTTAGGTAAATTTATTAATCTTTCCCATTTTTTTATCCAAATGAAAATAACTTTTATTAGACATGCTGAAAAAGAAAGTGTAGGAGAAGATCCTGCACTCACTCGTAAAGGAATCAAGCAGGCTAAGCTCTTAGCCAAAAGATTGAAAAAAGAAAAATTTGATGAATTCTATTGTAGTGATTTAATTAGGGCCAAGCAAACTGCGCAAATTGTTTCTAAAAAAATTAAGATGGAACCCAAAATAGAGAAATCTCTTAATGAGTTTGAAATTAACACAGTTAAAAAAGACAAAAGAAGTTGGAGCGAAGAAGAGAAAAAACACTATAAGAATTTTATCTCTTTCTTAGATAGGTTGACTAAAAACCCTAATCGTAAAAAAAGAATTTTAATTATCGCGCATGGGCTTACTAATAGACTTATTGCCTCTCATTTCTTAGAAATATCTTCCCATAAAACTGTGAGATTTAGGACAAGAGAAACTGGAATCAATTCTATTTATTGGGTAGAGAAATTTAAGAATTGGAGAATGAGGTGTTGGAATGATAACTCTCATATTCCTAAAAGATTGAGATAAGGGTTGAGAAATATTTTTATAAGTTCTTTTATCCCTATTCTCAAGTAACAACAAAATCAAAAGGTTTAAATAGTAAAATTCATATATCCTTTTACATTAAATACATTATATAAATAGGAAAAATGTTTGACTCTTTTAACACATGGACTAAGAGAATTGCTTTAGCAGGTGCTTTGGCTTTGCCCTTTGCAAGCTGTGATAATCCTGTTGAACCTCCTGAGACTGCAGAAGTTTCTTTGGAAGTAAATCTAATCGAAGACGTTGATATCGGTTGGAATGTAAGTTTTCAAAATGCTCCTAGCGCTAGATTGAGTGTCCAAAAAAATAGTACTTCTATGCCAGAGTGGGACAAAAACATTACTTCAACAAATTCAAGTGGGACATTTAATGATGCTGAAAAAGGAAATTACCTCTTGCAAGCATGCGCGACTGGAGAAGACAATCAAGAGATTTGTAAAATGCGTAGTGTGAATGTCCCAAATTATCTCCCGGAAGCTAATTTTAACGGATTGTCTACAGAGTTGAATGAAGGAAATACGCTTAATGTTAATCTAGAAGGAAGATTCACAGACAAAAATCCCGAAGATAATAATTCAATCGAAATTCTAAATGTAAGCCCCCTAGATGACAAAACAGAAGCCTCGCTTGACGGAAGTCTTTTGACGATTATTGGTCAAGGAACACATACCGGACAATACCGCGTTCAGATTCAATACGGAAGTGAATCTGGAGGGATAAACAGTTCTAACCTAACAGGGAATATATTGGATTTGGTTAGAATCTCAGGACAACTCCAAGATAACATAACAGATACTGGAAGACAAGGAGAGATAAATATTTACAATGAGGAAATATCTCAAAATGGATTCTTAGGAAGAATCCAGGCAGACAACGAAGGGAATTTTGATTTTAAAATAGAAGACCTAGATATAAAAAACAATAATTTGATTCTTGAAGCTATTGGAAACGGAGATAACTATTATACCCGAACGATTTCGCTTCCTGCACGAGACACCTCTGAATTGATAGTAAGAACACACGGGCTTTCGCGAGAATTGACAGATGCTGGCGTGAATAGGGAAGATTTTAGAACTTTTGCAGAAGAAATAAATCCCCGTTTTATTAAATGGAATTTAGAAAGACTTCTGCAAAAAGGGGGAGAGATACTTTATGAAAATCCTTTTGGAGGAGGGAATTTTACATCAGTTCAACAGGATTCCATTGAAAAGGAACTTAGAGAGAATTTGTCTTGTTACACAGGAAATTACCCAAATATTGGCGATATACCCATACAAAAAGATTCTCTTGGAATGCCTGACTCTCTAAAACATTATACCATCGGAACAAACATAGAAGGAAATCCTACTTTTGATTTTGAAGAAGACATGTTTTTTGTAACAAGGGATACTACAATAGATAAGACATACAATGCTTCTGCAACTACTTGGAGCAGACCTGATGGAACAATTCCAAATTTCTTAATAAGACTAAAGATAATTAGAGATGCCACTATTGCACACGAAGAAGGGCATGGATTTATTGCACCCAACAGAAGTCCTGAAATATTCAAATACCCATTGACTATATTAAAAAATCCTTCTACATACGGTGCCTCTGCATCTCCAGGCCCTGCAGATTGTGAGATGGGTTTTGTTCTTTACGATTCAACATATTCTCCGAGAGGAGGTGGATTATTCGAAAATCCTCATGACGAAGTCTTAGGCTTAGAATTTGGAAATTTCACTAGAACAGATTCTCCCTTAACAGTGTACGCGGGAAATAATGTTTCTTCAACTGCTCCTTCTCAATAAACGCATTATAAATCTTATAGTGCACCCTCAAAAAGTTTATAAAACACGTTTACATAATTTGTTTAAGAAAAAATGGGTTTTGAAAAAAGAGGGTTGGCAAAAGCAACAACAATATTTGTTCTTGCCATAGTTTTCGCGTCCGTATTACTAGTAAGTTTAAATTTTGTTTCTCCTGCTCTTGACAGCTCTGATGAGGACGTTGCAGAATGTAATGACGGGATAGATAATGATAACAATGGGTGTTATGATTATCCTCTTGACCCTGGGTGTAGTAGTTCAAGTGATACTTCTGAATCTGGTGGCACATGTCCTGTATGTAGTAACGATGTCGACGATGATTCCGATGGATTAATAGATTATCCTAATGACCCTGGATGTAGTGGATGGAGCGATAATGATGAATACAATCCTCCTTGCGGAGATAATATATGTAATGGAGATGAAACTTGTAACACCTGTCCTGGAGATTGTGGAAGCTGTGAAAGCCCTCCTGGTTGCGGAAATGGAATATTAGAAGAGAATATAGGTGAAGAATGTGATGAGGGGGATGAGAATGATGATGGAGGTAGTTGTACTCTTGATTGTAAATTAACATATTGCGGAGATGGAGTACTTCAAACCATAAATGGAGAAGGGATTCGTGAGCAGTGTGATGATGGGAATACTAATGATGGAGATGGTTGTGATTCTAATTGTCAGTTAGAAGATGCTGAAAGCAAACCAGAGTGTGCTGATGGAATAGATAACGATGGAGATGGGGATGTCGATCTAAATGACGGAGGGTGTAGTGGCTCCACCGATAACGATGAAACGAATTGTGGAGATGGGGAATGTGAAGGTGGAGAAAACACCAATTCGTGTCCAACAGATTGTGAAAATCCTGAAACAGAAAACAACCCTCCTCAATTATACCTCAATCTTGACACTAATCCTCCTATATATGTAAATGAGGGAGATTATTATAGTGGTGATTTCAATGCTTATGACCCCGATGGAGATACTCTTAGTTATAGTTGGGTCAATAAACCTAGCTGGATAGGATGGACAGACAAGAATAAAGGACAGTATGGTGGAACTGCCCCTAGCGTTACTCAAGATACGGAATATCTCGTAAAAGTAAAGGTTTCTGATGGCAATGGGGGAGAGGATACTGGCCAGTATGATTTAATAGTTGTGGACACAGATGTTCCTAATTCTCGCCCAAACATACAAGAGATAAATGACCACACAAGAGATGAAGGTAGTTATAGTTACAGTCTTGCAGTTACTGATAATGATGATGGGGACGTAGAAGGTATAACTCTCTCTTGGGATGATAATCCATATGGATTAAGCATCAAAGATGAAGGATATGATATTAATGACAATCTCCATTATTTTAAATTGGAAGGCACCATTAGCGTTAATTCGGATCAAACCAAATCTGTCCAAATTAGAGCTAGTGATGGGAAAGATATTGATACAGAAAAATTTGATTTAACTATTAGGAATGTAGACTCATGTACCCCTACAGAAAGCCCTGAAAGCAGTTGTTTTGATGGAACAGATAATGATTGTGATGAGGCGGCAGATTGTGCAGATAGTGATTGTCAAGGAGGTTCAGAAAATAATTGTGGAGATGGGAAAGATAATGATTGTGATGGATTGATTGATGATGCAGACTCTGATTGTGATGAGGGGCTTTTCTGTGGAGATGGAGTTTGCAATAATGGTGAGACTTGTGACACTTGTTCTAAAGATTGCGGGACATGTGATCCACCAGAAACCGAGCTTTTCTGTGGAGATGGAGTTTGCAATAATGGTGAGACTTGTGACACTTGTTCTAAAGATTGCGGGACATGTGATCCACCAGAAACCGAGACTTGCCCAGACGGAGTTTGTTATAAAGAAAATCATGATACATGTTCCCAAGATTGTGTCTCAGGAACATATTGTGGAGATGGAGAACGTCAAGCTGCGAATCATGGAGGAAATGATCAAGGTCAAAATGAGCAATGTGATGACGGTAATTGGGTTGATGGAGATGGATGTGACTCTTATTGTAAGGTAGAAGATTGCTACCGTTGTGGTGGGGATTCTAGCGACCCTGATTATTGTGTTTATGATGAGGCAAAATGTAGTGATGGAGGTGACGATTCTTCTCCTCAAATAACTTCTTCACTTGATACTTCAAATAATGAAAATTGGGCATATGAAAATTATTATTGGGAATATGATGTTCAGTCAACAGGGGGTGGAATAACATACACGATGCAATCTGAATGGACCTGGATAAGCATAGATTCTGGCAGTGGTTTGATTTCAGGGACTGCTCCTGAGGTTAGTGGGCACAGTAACAAAGAGGTCATGGTTACCGCGACAAACTCGTTGGGAAGCGATACTCAAACTTTCAATTTAATTGTAAGAAATGAAGAACCGGAGGACAATGGGACGACTTCTTGTACTCCTAGTTCAACTCCTTTCATTAGCGACCCTGGAACGCATCGTGTTAACGAATTAGAATGGTATTATTATGATATAAGCCAAGACACCAGTGGAGGATGTATTACTTATAGTCTAACCCAAATTCCTGATTGGAGTAGCAGAGGAGGAATAGACCCTACAATTGATTCAACCGATGGAGCAATTACTGGAAAAGCGAAAGAGGTTAGTGGGCATAGTAGTGATTACATAAACATTACCGCGACAAATGACTTAGGTTCTTATGAGAGGCAATACAGAATTGTTGTGAGAAATGTTGAAGAAGGTGAAACGAGCTATGCTTGTAGTGATGGAGAGGATAACGATGGAGATGGTTTAATTGACTATCCCAATGACCCTGGATGCACTAGTGAAACAGATAATGACGAGTTTAATGTTGGAACGGAAGGAACTGCTTGCGATTTAACAGATGCATACTGGAGTCTTGATGGTAGCAGCGAATTGGTTGAAAATGACAACCCAGTCTTGAACCAACAAAATGTGTATCTTGTTGTTGAAGGCACCACAGAATGTAATGGAGAAAGTATTAACTTCGACATTTATGAGGATGACACTGTAGGAGATGATTATATCTCTAGTGTTGGTGGGACGTTTGAATCTGGAAGTTTGGCAGTAGTATGGCAAACACAGCATGTAGATGATTCTGGATACCCTGAATATTACTTCAATGCAGAAGTCGTGGGAAGTGACCCATTGGAAGAAATCAATAGCCAAGACCAAGGAAGTGTTTTATTAGAAGTGGACGAGAGAACAATGAGCCAGTGGTGTGTTGACAATTCAATAAACATTTGCTCTGCATACTCTACAGAAGAACAATGTGAAAATGATGCCGAATGGTGTAATGTTGCAAGCAATTCAAACAATATAGATTATGACCCTGATGCAGATGATTATGAGTGTGAATGGAGTTCTACTGAAAGCACTTGTGAATTCGTAAACATTTATGATGGAACAGGCACAGGAGGAGATGGCTCTGTTGGAAGATGTATATATCATTACGAAGATACGGGAGATACGTGTGACGATGACGGTTTCTTAGATGTTACATATACGACAACATGGGAAAGTTCAGAAGGAGACCCACGTCCAAGTAGTTGCCCTGTGAGTGGGGGAGAATCTTACGAGTGTCCAGCACAAATACCCTTACCCTTCTTCAATATGATTAATTTCATAATAGCAGGATTGCTTATAGCGTTGGTTTATTTAGGAAGAGATTTAATTGAGCACCGAAGATAAATCCGGATAAACAAATTTATAAACTTATTTTTCTTTTAACATCTATTAGGTTTAAAAGATGGTGGAAAAGAGATGCTTAGTTTTTGCGTTGTTATTAATTTTTAGCGTTAGCTTTGTTTTAGCAGGATTTGAGATAGATGAGCTAAATCCTTATAGTATAAAAGCGCTTTATGGGCAAAATACCAATATTGAAGGATGGGTAAAAATACAACTAAATGAAGAGCCTTCCGGATCTTTATTCAGTGATTCTTTTGACAATAATATCAGCCTTGAAAAAGTATTAGAAAGTAATTCTCAATATGAATACACTTGTTCAACCCCTGAATGTTCAGATAAATATGTTTCAAGCAATGCTCAAAATACAAAAACATTTTCCCAAGAAGGAGATGTTTTTATAGGATTAAAATTAACCGGAGATGTTGAAGATGTAGATTCAGTAAGTTTTGATATTTCAAGCAATTCAGGAGCTTCTTGTGGAGATAGTCAATTAATAATAGATATTTTGGATGATGGAGCGATAGAGATAATGAATAATCAATCTACTGGGAGTCTTTGCTTATCAACTAAAAATTATGGTTGTTTTAACACTGATTTGCCTAGTGAAGAATGGATTATAAATGATGATAAAAATGCTTATTGTGAAAAGATTAATTTGAGCTCTGCCCCTAGTGTGAGTGCTGGGGCGTGGATTAAAAATCAATCAGGAGTTGGAAGTATTGGTGTGGAACTTTTCAATTCTGAATGGAGTTCAGAAGGATTCTGTAACCTTGCTACAAGCTCTAGTTCGGGAGAAGAAGTCTCTTGTAGCATAGATGCTTTTATTGAGCAGCCAGGAGAGTATTATGCATGTGTTTTTTCAGATTCATCAAATAACAGCTATAGGATTCAGGGATATAGTTCGGGTGATGACGAATACTGTGGATATTATGGTGTTGAAAATCCTGTAAGTGCTAATTATAGAATATTTGTTGTGGAGGAAGAATTTGCACCATTCGGAAGTCAAACTATTAGTAACAATTTCGAAGGAAATGTCCTTTCTCAAATTGTGGAAGATTACATAAAAGAACGTTATGGTAGCGGCATGGAGTGTGGAACCGAAGGATGCATAGTTCCAATAAAAGCAAGCTCTTCAGTTTCTCAAAGCTTTTCATTCTCAAATCTTGATTTAACATACACTAGAAAAACCGGAAGTCCAATAGACAACAACTTTTGGGACATATCTAAAACATCGCCCGAAATAAGCTCTGTGTCTCAACGTCTTTACCTCGATTCATCAGGTTTTAAAGTGCCTAACGAGACGGGAGACTACGACTATTCTTTAAGTTTAAATGGAGAAGAAATCATCTCTAATGAAAACATAAGCATTAAAGATGCCCCCATAATTAATTCATTAACTCCTTTGATGACGGCGGCTCCTGTTCCTACAACATTCAAAGTTGAGGCAAGTGAGGCTTCAGAAAATATAACTAGTTATGAATGGGATTTTGGAGACGATTCAAACAACATCATCACCGAAGAAAACACTGTTAGTCATGTTTATTCTTCAGTAGGAAGCTACAACCTCACCTTGAAAGTCGAGGATTCTAGAGGCATCAGCTCATCCAAAACATTTTCAATAGATGTGGGCCTTCCAGACACATTCATAAACACCGAATTAAATAGATTAAATTTTACTATTGGTAAATTAGAAGAAGATATCTCTCAACTTACACCTTTCCAAAAACAAGGAATTAAAACAATATTAGATTTGGATGGTGTAAAATCTCAAATTAATATTCTTCGAGAACAATATGAAAGTGTTGAAAACGATTCGGAATATATTGAGATTGCAAGTTCTCTTATTGAATTAGGGCTGCCCAATCAAATAATACAAACAAAATCATCAAGTGATTTCATCTTCTTTCCAAAAACAAGCAATGTTAATTTGAATGCCATAGAAAGCGCTCACGGGAGTAGTGTTTCGGTCTCAAACGAAGAAGCGTATAGAGATGCAGTAGTTGCATGGCAACAGAACAATTTAATCACGAGCATGGGTTTTACAGGGTTTTCGAGCGAGACTAATGGCGATGTGGAACATCTTGTAGACTTTTTTGAGATAGAAGTAAGTGAAAAAACAGCTGTAAGTTACCCTTATTATTTCATTATCCAAAATCTTGAAAATCTTCAACTGCAAGGAAGTTCAGGGGATGCTGGAAATTATAAATACCAAGATTTAAGAGAGAATCAAAGAGTTTCGTTCTATACCACAGAAAACGTTGAATTCACCAATCTGCCCGCATTTATCTCTCCTTCGCTCTCAAGGCTAAATGTGAATGAAGATTTAATTGGAGAACATGAAGAGCCTCAAACAACGCTTTGGACGGTTATTGCTTTAATTATTTTATTAATTGTTGCAGGATTTGCATACATCTTTATGAAAGAGTGGTACAAGCGCAAATACGAAGGCACTTTGTTCAAAGATAGAAATGATTTATACAATATGGTTAATTATGTAAATAATGCAAAAAAGAAAGGTTTGAACGATACAGAAATTCGTAAAAATCTTAAAAAAGCGGGTTGGAATAATGAACGTATAAGATACGTTATGAAAAAGTATGGAGGAAAGAACACTGGAATATTGGAAATTCCTGTAGATAAATTAGTGGACAAATTTGGAAAGAAAAAATAACTTTCAAGGTTGTTCAAAAGCACACAAAACTTTATTAAATATAATCTGTAAAATCTATTATGGCTAAAAGTTTTAGAGGATTTTTTAAAAGAATATTATCTAATATATTCGGGATTAAAGAAGATTTGAAATTAGGGTTTTACGGCCCTCCAAATGCGGGTAAAACTAGTTTAGCGAATAGGATTTGTAAGGATTTTACTGGGGAGGAAATAGGAAGCGTGAGCAAGGTCCCTCACGAAACTCGAAGTGTTCAGTTTAAAGAAAAAGTTCAAATAGAATACAAGGGCAAGACTATGACTTTCAAAATGGTTGATACTCCAGGAATCGCTACTAAAATAGATTATGAAGATTTCTTAAAATATAAAATAAAGAAAACGGATGCAAAATCTCGTGCCAAGGAGGCAACACAAGGAGTTATCGAAAGCATTAAATGGTTGGATGACATGGATGTTGTTGTTATAGTTTTAGATTCAACTAAAAACCCTTACAATCAAGTAAATATAACCATAATAGGAAACCTCGTGGCAAGAAAAATCCCGGTTTTGATTGTTGCAAACAAAATCGATTTGAAAAAATCCGATGTGAAAAAAATAGAGTCTGCCTTCCCTGAATATGACGTCGTCGGACTTAGTGCTAAGAAAGGTAAAAATCTAGAGGAATTTTATGAATCCATATTTAAACTTGCAAAAAAAGCGCGCTAAGATGAAAAAAGTAAAATTAAAAAGCATGTTTTACAATATATATAATAGAGAATAATAGAAATATGGCTAAGAAAAAATCTAAAAAAAGAGGTAAAAGCGGTTCTAAAAAACGCAAGAAAAAAAGTTTGGGAAAGATAAAAGGTTTTTCTATCCAATTTCTTCCGTATGCCGAAATACGAGACTTGAACAGTAATGAAAGGATTAAAAAAGTTCTCGATATTGTTTTAGGAAACAACATATTAATCCTTCAAGGTCGGCTGAAACCCGAAGAAGAGACTAGGCTTATAGGAGATACGATGGCAATGATTGGTCATGTTAAAGATTTCAAAGGTATTGAGCTTGCAGTCATCGAGAGTAACGGTAAAAAGGACACTAGTGTCGTCGAAAAGCTAAAAAGAAATATTGCAAACACACTCACAGGGGGAGATCTCGGTGCTGTGACAATTCTTGGACCGGCAACAGTTGTCAAAGAGATAAAGAAAAATCCTAAGAAAATTGAGTTGTTGTTGAATAAGTAGATTTTTCTAACTTTTTGATTGAAAAGAAAAATAGGATTACTGCTGAATAGGTGATCAAATGTAACAATTCTTAAAAAGGTGTTTTTATTTACACCCTCATGCCTGAAAACTTTGTTTGTGTGAGTGGTGTTTCTAATTTAGAAGAACTTGAAAAAATAGGAACGATTTGTGCAAGAGAACATATCAATTTACCTGTTACAATAGGTTACCAGATTTCGAATAAAAGCATAAATCAAGGAACGCAAAATTCTCGCCAACCTTTATTTTCTAATCTTGGTAAATTGGTTTACGAAACCCGTCAAAGAGGGATTATTCCTTCAATACATTATTACACTAAAAATCCTGATACTGTTCTGGGTGATTTGGAAAAGATATCTGAAAGAATTCCTTTAGGGACATTATTGCAGTTTAACACGCTTCCTCTTGATGCAGATACATTACAAAAATCAAAAGACATGGGATTTGAGATTATTTTCAAGGTTGCTGTTGCCAATAAGAAAAATCCTGAGGGAGGTTATGCTGTTTGGAAGGGTGAAGATGTTATTGATGTTGATTCTGAAAATGTTTCCCCTTTAATAAATCAGATTTTAGAAAGAAAAGATGTTATAGATTACGCTATGTTTGATCCAAGCCATGGAACAAATCTTGAGTTGGATTTAAATGGAAATAGTTCTGCAATAATTTTCGGAAGAGCGATTGTTTCAAATCAGGAATTAAGTCATTTAGGATTGGTTTATGCTGGAGGGATTAAACCAAACAACACAGAAAGAACATTAAAATCTTTGCAAGAATTTATTCCAAGAGAAAGAATAAGTATAGACATTGAAAGCGGTGTAAGAATAAATAATGAATTAGATATGGGTTTAGTAAGAGAATATTTAAGAGCAGTTCGTTACAATCTTTAACCGCTAAAGGCAAAATTTATAATCATTCTTTTTCTTAATATATTATGCCTTACCAGTGTGTTAGATGTAGCAAAATTATCAAATCCGGAAGTAGAGAAATCATAGACGGATGTGAAAAGTGTAAGAGTCATTTTTTCTTCTACATTCGTGATGACCAGATTGAAGAAATGAAAAACAAGGTTGTTGAAATTCCTCAGGAAGAGAAAAAGAAAGTTGAGAGAGACATCAGAGATATCGCGGGAATTAAAGACCCTGACAGCCCAGTAATTCTGGATATTGAATCTGTTCGTGTGACTGGAGAAGGAAAGTTCGAGCTTGACCTTGTAAAACTTTTCCAGAAAGACCAACCTCTGATTTACAAGCTTGAAGAAGGAAAATACATAATAGACCTTGCTTCAACAATGAATAAATCAGCAAAAGATATTAAAGAGATTCAAGAAGTAGAGGAAAAATAATTCTTAACATGGCAAGCAAAAAGATGAAAAAGGTTTTAGATGAAGCTTCCGAGAGGGTCAAACCTACAAAAGAAGAAATCTCTGAAATTCAAGAAAATTTAAAAGAAATAAGAAAGAAGATTCTCAAGAGTATCAAAAAGAAAAAAACAAATGTGGAGTTTTTTATAGGAGGGAGTTATGCTAAAGGGACTTTGGTTAAAAAAGACAAATACGACATAGATATTTTTTTGAGATTTGATAAAAAATACTCTTCTGAGGATATCTCAAAACTGGCAGAAAAAATTTTAAGAGATGCAAATTTGCGTTTTGAAATAATTCATGGCTCGAGAGATTATTTTAGAATAAAGATACATGAAACGTTAAGTTTTGAAATTGTGCCTGTTGTTAAAATAGATATTTACGACGAGGCTGAAAACGTTACTGACCTCTCATATTCTCATGTAGAATATATAAATAAAAAGATTAAAAGAAAAAGGGTGAAAAATGACGTTAGGCTTGCCAAGGCATTTTGTTATGCGAATGATGTTTATGGGGCCGAAAGCTACATAAAAGGTTTCTCGGGTTATTCATTAGAATTGCTTGTTTACAACTTTCAAAGTTTTAGAATGTTTCTTAATGAAATGATTAAAGTTAAACCAAAGAAAAAAGAAGTTATTGATATAGAATATCACCACAAAGGGAGAAAAAATATCTTATTGGACCTCAAGGAAAGTAAACTTCAAAGCCCGGTGATACTTATAGACCCTACATTCAAATATAGGAATGTTTTGGCGGCTTTAAGCAATGAAACGTTTAGAAAATTTCAGATTGCGGCAAAACGCTTTTTAGAAAAACCCTCATTAAGCTTTTTTGAGAAAAAAGATTTTGATTATGATACATTTAGGAAAAACGCTAAAAAGAAAAAACACGAGTTCCAGATAATAAATATTGAAACAAATAAACAACCTGGAGATGTTGCTGGAAGCAAATTATTAAAATTTTACAATCATCTCTCAAAAGAAATCTCTGAATATTTTGTTATTGAAGAAAGTGGATTTGACTACAACAAAAAACAAGCTGCAAAATGCTTCTTTTCTGTGAGAAAAGAAAGGCGCGTGCTCATAAAAGGTCCAAAACTCAATGACAAGAAAAATGTTAAACGCTTCCAGAAAAAACATAAGAACACTTACAAAAAAAGTGGTCGCTGGATGGCCAAAAAAATTTTGCCTAAATCCTTAAAAGATTTTGTGGAAAATTGGAAAAAGAAACACAAAGCCAGGATGAAAGAAATGTCAATTACTGGTTTGAGTTTTGAATAACATTATTTTACATAAAACAAAAAATAGAAAGATTTAAATAGATAAAGTTACTTTGTTACTTAGTGGAAAACTAAAACAATAGCAAAAAGGAAAATGACGCATAAAACAATAAAAATAAGTGAAGAAAATTACATAAGGCTTTTGGAGATAGCTTCTGATTTGCAAAAGCGTAAAAAAGCCAAGGTTTCTTTTGACGAAGCTCTTAGCAATATGGAATCTAAAAAACAAAAGAATAAAGATATAATGAAACTTGCGGGAGCTTGGGAAGATATGAATGATGAAGAAGCAAAGTCACTTATTAAAGCAATATATGATGAAAGAAAAATTGTGTCTAGAAGATTATAATGGTATGTTTGGATACTGATGTGATAATAAATTTTTTGAGAAAAGATAAAGAAACGATTTCTTTATTGAAGGAAATTAAAGAAACAGACAAACTGGCCACAACTACGATTAACTCTTTTGAATTGTGGAAAGGATTTTACAAAACCGGCAGGGACAAAAAAACAATAATAAATTTGTTAGATTCTATTTCTTTGTTAAAATTAGACGATAAATCAAGTCAAAAGTCTGCTGAAATTTTTGAGGATTTAAACTCCAAAGGAAAAATGGTTGATGTATTAGATGTCATGATAGCATCAATTGCAATAACAAATAATGAACCTTTATTGACTTTTAACAAAAAACACTTTGAAAGAATTGAGGGTTTGCAGTTAGTTTGAGTGTTGAGCGGATTAAAAATTTAAAACCTTTTTTTAATCATTGTAGTGGTTTAATTACTGTTTAGAAAATGCCCTGGCCCTCTCCTGATCCTTCATCTTTTAATTTTTTACCTATAATTCTTCCTGCGGGTTCATATTCCTTTTTAATTATATTTGTTGTAGCACGTCCATCGAACCAATTCCATGTTTTTATTTTTTCTTCAGTCAACAATCCTTCTTGATTGTAAAAACCCATCCTTGCCTCCATGGGATAATATCCTACGTGAGGGATATTCCACCCATGGGAAACATCCTGGGTCCTCATCCGTTTAGAATTTTCCCTAAATCTAACATATTCTCCTGAAGGAAGTCTTCTTAGGTGGTCTATTTCAATGGGGCCTTTTGAAGAATACATAAAAGGTAAGGGTTCTCCAGCTTCTTTAAATTCTGCACCCTCCATTTCTTCTCTAGTAAGTTTTCTTCCTAGATTAACCTTAATTTTATCCATAACTCTTTCAGATAAATCGTTTACGGATCCCATCTTACCTCTTACCTCTCTGTGCGCTGACTGCTTTGTCGAAAAGCTCTCCAAATGATTCTGCAAAGAAATCAGAATTTATCCATATTGCCATATCCTCGCTTGAACTCTTTTCTCCAGACTTGGTCAGATATAAAAGAATTTCTTTTCTGTCTATTATAAAGAACTTTGCCTCGATATCTATTTGAAGTATTTTTGTTTCAATTGCCTTTGAAGCTTTATTTATCAGTTCCTTGTTCCCTGAAAGAGCAATCTTAATTTTTATATCTTCTTTCTTAAGAATATCTATTGTGTTTTTGAATAATTTTAGTTTTGAAACAAAATCATCTGCATTTGTGCAAATAATAACTTCCTTTTTTGCCTCTTGAATTATTTCTTTAAGATAATTAGAAATATTTAAGCGTCCTTTTATTGCCGCAGAAACATCCTCGCGTTTAACTGGATTTATTCCTTCTTCGTAAAGCTTCAAAAGTTTCCCGAACTCTTCTGTTTCCTTAACTTTTCCAAGACTTTTTATCCTTTCTTGGGCATCACGCCTAAAATTATTTTTGAGCTTTTCAATAACCATTTGTGGTTTAACACCAATATACTTTACTGGCTTGCCAAGTTTAACGATTGCAAACCCTTTCTTTTCCAAGGATTCCAAAACATCGTATGTCCTACTTCTTGGCACATTAGATATTTGTGCAATTTGTCCAGCCGAAGCCACACCTTTCCCAAGCAAAGCTAACCAAACCTTTGTTTCATACAAATTAAGGTCGAAATAATCCTTAATTTTGCTCAACATATCTTGTTTTACTATCATTTTAATGGTTTCCTTGATTTTCCATATTTAATTCACTTTCCAAACCAGAATCGTTATTTATCTCATCTCGTGTGCATAAACCTTTTATTGCTCCTGCAAAATACATCAATGGAGATAAACCTGCTTCAATTCCCATTACACCCGAAAAACCAATTTGGTCAATTAAAGTGTCGGCAGATTCATATTTTTCTTTAGTTCTTCCAATTGCGTTTCTAACTAAATTTTTTCCTTCTGTATGTGCCCTATATAAAAGAGGATAATTTCCTTTAAGTTTGGTTTCTGTTGCCCATTTGTCCATATCCCAAGCTTCTTTAAATCCGTATTCTCGTGCGTTGCTAAAGAAAGTTGAGACTTTGTAATCATGTGCATTTCTCTCGTGCTCAGACATATTATTTGTTATCATTGTATAGAAGTATAAAATAGGCTTTATAAACTTTTCTATATGTTGTATTTTGAAAGTAACAACATAATCAAAAGATTTTTAAATTAGGTTTTTGTTCGTGTTTTATGAGAAATGTTATTGGACCTGAAGGAAGAAAAGACAGATTTTCAAAATACGAAGGAAAATGGATAGCTATTTATCAAAGAGGAATGCAGGCCTCTTTTAGAGGATATTGCAAAGAAGTTGATGAAGGATATGCATTATTGAATCCTCATGAAGGGAATGGTTTGGATTCTGAAGGAAATCTCGTGCATATTTTAGTTAATGAAGATTCTGATGTTCTTTTAAGTGATAGTACAATAGAAGTGACTACAAGAGAAGTTATCCAGGCCATGTGTGATAGGACAAATAAAAAAAATGATAAAAAAACAGAAGAATAGGATGGAAAAGCAAACACACCCTTTAAAACAAGAAATAAATATTAATTTGTTAGATTCTATAATGAGTAAGAGGATGGCCACACGTCTACTGAGAAGCTTTTATGGAAGATATTGGAATAGGGAAGAAGAAATGCCCAGTAATGGCGAACTCTTGCATTTTTATGATAATTGGATGGAAATAACCCTTTACCCTGAACCAGTTAGTGAAAGCGGATGGATAGACCCTCAAGATGATTCCACTTATACCGTAAGAGAAACAAGAGGGATTGGATTTGATGGATTAGGTAAAAAGACCATTAAAAACATGGAGGATTATTTTTCTCAAATAGGATTAGGAAAACATGCAGAAAGAGTTGCTGATGCAAACCGGCCAAGGCCTTATTGGAGACATTATAATAACTCTTTCAAACACAGATACGATAGATAGAACTACAAAACCAAATAACTAACTAATATTCCTAATAAGATTCCAGCTGTTATGAAAGGCATTGCAGGATAAAACTTCTTTTTTTCTGATATGAAGAATAAGTATGATAAACCAAGAGTTGCGCCCAACGCAACAAAGATTGCAGACCAAATACCTTTATTTGCAAGCATCACTCCTGCAGTAATTATTGGGAAAACTATGTCTCCTCCTCCAAGAACAGCAACATTAACTTTAATTTCTTTTTTCTTAAGCTGTTTTTTACTCAACTTTTTCTTCCAGGTTTTTATTTTTATTCGGGTTTTCCTGTCCATGTAGGGAACAAAGAATCCTGAAAATATCTTTAGTTTGTCCATTTGGAACTTTGCCATCTTTTGCATTATTCCTGAATGCCAAACCGCCCACATATCATAAATTGAAATAAGGACAAGTAAGGCAATAACCGTCCAAACGCTTAACAAAGGTGTGAAAACTGCCGCAATTCCGGGATAAATTGCCAACTCTGTGATATTATGAACCCAAAGATTTCGCTTGAAAACTTTGAAAAAGGCAAGTATTGTTGCGGCTCCTAGTATGATATAATTTTTATATTCAAACACGGGTAAAAAAGCATCCAAGGCTATTCCTAAAGCGAGAATTATCACTCCGAAAAACCAGAGCTTTAGAACTATCTCGACTTTAAATTTTGACAATAAGAAGAGTATCGCCACTGCAATCACGAAAGCAATAATTATTTGTGAAAAGAAAATATTGTACTCTCCTGTTGTTTCTGGAGTAGGAGTATCTAATCCAAAAGGAAGCATAGTATCAGGTTGTAGATAATGCCCTGCAACATATATTCCTAATGCCTGGGTAATAAGAAACATTGCCAAAATAATTAAAGTTATCTTTTTGTTATGTTTCATTTTTCTCTGGAAAAGTGGAGCTCAAAAATTTGTTTAATTTTGTTATGTTTCATTCTATTTTATCTTTAGTCGAGGTTTAATTATGTAGAGGATTATTATTCCCGTTGCTAAAGAAATCAAAGAGCTTACGAGATAATTATCCTGAAAGAGATATATGTCCATAATCCCCCAAGCGCCTCGCCAAAAAGCTACTGCAGCCAAAGCAAGCATAAGCGTTAAGAATAAGTTTTTGTGAATCTCTTTTTTATCCATTACACATATTAGAAAAATTAGTTTTTAATATTAACCTTTATCAACAAAATTTAAATCTGATGAAATATTAAATAGCTTATGGGGAAGGGTTTGGAAGAGCTTTCTGAGCAGGACATAGAAGATTTTAGAAGAGAATTTAAAAGAAACATTAAGATAACTACTGAGAAAATAGATAAAATTAATGATAAATTCGGAGAAATCAATAAAGATTTAAGAATCGTTGACAAACTAATCAAATATAAGATATTATCTGGGTTTAAAGATTATGTTAGAAGATATTTTCATTGAACAAAACTTATTTATTTCAGAATTTAAAAACAGAATTTTAATAAACCTAGCCAGCTGAGTCATTCGACCATTGCCATTAGAATTCTCAAGCCGGCCAATGCCCGAATTCCAATTCGGGCTGTTGAGATAAGCCTGAGACAGCAACTTTATAGCCAATTTACCAATTACCACCATAACTTCAATTTTCACAAATAATAGATATAAACGCTACTAATTGTCGCTATTGAATTTTACTAAATAAACTAGCGTGTGACCCAGCTCTTCACTTATTCAATCATAAGTGTTGGCTAGGAATATTGGAAAGAAAAAAGAATTTAAAAATTATTCTTTGTCAGAAAAGGAAAAATTCTCGCGAACCTGCGAAGCAGGTTCCACAACAACCACCCGACCATAGCCACTAGAATACTCAAGCCGGCCAATGCCGGAAAACCAATTCGGGCAGCTGAGATAAGCCCGAGACAGCCCTTCATCTCTTGCAAAATCCCATCTAAAATGATTTATATCAATAATATCCTTTTGTGTCGCCTTACCGGGATTTAACCTTAATACAAGTCCACCATAGTTTAAACTATGTTTTTCTAAAGAAAGCGCATTAAAACTAATTAATTTTCCTCCATTGGATTCAACATCAAAACCATAATGTGTCATATCATCATATAAAATTTCTGTAATCAATTTATTTTCTTCTCTTGAATCTTGACGTGTTCTTAAAGCAACCCCCACATCTACATAATTTAAAAGAAATCTTAATCTTTTTAAGGATATTTCTTCTAAATCTTGACGTGTTGCAGACCTATAACCCATTTCTTTTAGAACTTTACTTGCGAGAGTTCCTGAAAAAGTATTTCCTCCCTGAATAACTCCTCTAAAAGGATTTAATGAAACTCTACTAAAATTTAAAACATCTAAAACTTTAGGGTTTCCAAGCTTACTTGATTCTTCCTTATATCTTTCTAAAAATTCTTCTCCAAATTCTCCTTTAAGCCTTCTTTTAGATATGGCTTGAGTGTTTGGCTTTAAAATAAGTGGTCCTGCTCTTTCAAGTTTGGAAACAGGGTAATCTGTTTCTCCACTAATTTCATCTGTAGGAGTCAACGCGGTTTCTTTTGTTTCTGCAGTAGTCAAATAACCTGCTTCCCTTGCTTGAGAAATCACAGCATCACCCTCGCGGGCTTCTAATCCCATTCCAAGATGCCTATCTAAAGCTTCGAGTGCTTCTTGCGCTGTTTGGTATCTGTTGTCTGGATCTGATGTCAAAGTATGTAAATAATCTCTCAATTCTTTTGAATAATGAAGTTTACTGGTATCTACTTGTTCCAATCCTCCTTTTCCTTGTTCATATCTAATGGCCCCAATTTTCTTGGCTAGTGCGCCAGAAACAACCACATTACCTAATGCAACTAAATCTTGGCTAGGATTTTGGTCTACCCCGGAAAATATATCCATAGGATAGTAAAAAGCTCTTAATTCAGTATGGGAGGTTCCTTTATTCATATTAACCACATCAAAATCTGAGAGATAGGCGTTTTCTCCGTTAACAAAAATATTTCCTGGTTTTATATCTCTGTGAGCCTGAACTATATTGTGTAAATGACTTAAGGCAGAAATATCATCTCTAAGAATCATCTTTGCTTCATCTTCAGAAAGCGTTCTTCCACGCTTCATCAGCTGTTCTACTGTTTCAGCATCAAGGTATTGCATTGCAGTAAAATACGCAGCCCAGTCTTCTTCTGTTGTTATATCAAAACCTTCTATGTAAGAAGGAATATTCGGATGATTTCCTGCTTGCTCAAGAACATTCCTCTCTCTTTGGACAAAGTTGAGAATTTTATCAGCATTTGCCCCATCAAATCTGTCAAGTAAACCATAAGAAGCTATTTTCAATGCAACGGGATTGTCTTCTCTATAGGCAAGCCAAACAGTAGAACCCGAAGGGCCGTGAGATCCAGATTCAGACAATTGTCTGTCTAGAGTATAACCTCTTTCAGACAAAGGTTCTCTCATTCTTTCCAATACAGGAGGAAGTTTTGTTTCAGCCATTTTACTCGCCCCCTCCATCATTATTTAACGCTTCATTTAGTATAAACTCAATAGCGTGAGACCTGTTTCTGTATTTTTTACTTTTCAGAGCTTCCTCTACAAGTTCAAGGGTTTCTTTTTCAAGAGTTAAACTTACTCTTTGTTTCATATTACTTCATGTTATTTTACAATACAAACAAAAAATATTTAGGGTTTATAAAGGTTTTTATAATGTGGTAACTTTAAAGAAGTAACATTAATTGTGGCTCCGCATTTATCTCAATCTTACGGTTTCCAAGGGGCGTGGGACACTTGTTTCTACACGATTCATTTTATATAAGGAGGAGGCTAAATCTAAAGACTTTGAGACTTCTCCATGATTTACCATTATACGCTTTGGTTTAGGTTTCATGTTGTTGAAAAAACTCATGATTTCATTGCGTCCTGCATGAGCACTCAGCCCGTTTAGGGTTTCTATACGCATTTTAACCTGAACTTTCCTAGAGCCGTCTTCATCCTCAACCAAAACTTCTTTTGCTCCTTCTTGAACTTTACGTCCAAGACTACCAACACCTTGATAACAACTCAAAACCATCAAATTATTTGGATTGTCTGCAAAATTCTTGAAGTATTCTACACTAGCCCCTCCCATAAGCATCCCGGATGTGGCTATAATTAAACACGGTCCGCCTTCAATTACTTTTTTACGCTCGTGATGACTTCCTACGCGTGAAAAGGCTTCTGAAACAAAAGGATTTTTGTCTTGGAAGATTAAGTTTCTAACTTTTCCTGAAAGAAAATCTGGGTAAGCGGTGTGAATAGCATTCATATCCCAAATCATTCCATCTATATATACAGGTATTTTGGGTAATTCGCCGCTACGTATTGCTTCTTCAATCCTCAACACTGTTTCTTGTGCGTGCCCTAAACCCAATTCAGGAACGAGTATTTTCCCACCTTTCTCTATAGTTTCACGGGCCATCTTCAAAAACTCGTCTTCTGTTTCTTTCCTTGGGGGCAGAGTGTCGCTTTTAGAACCATAAGTCGATTCGGTTAAAACAGATTCCACACGAGGAAATGAAGAAACAGCGGGGTCTAGTAAACGCGTTCTTGAATATTTATAATCTGCAGTATAAAGAAAATTGTGCAATCCGTTTCCTATATTAAAATGAACCATTGCGCTTCCAAGAACATGTCCAGAATTGTAAAAAGTTATCCTGACATCCGGAGCAATATCTGTGACCTCATTAAAATCCAAACAAATGGAATGCTTAACCATCTCTTTTATTTCTTTTGAGCTGAACAAGGGCTTTGCTGCTTGTTTGTATGCAACCCCTATGAAATCTAGCGCAAGCAAAGCAGAAAGGTCGCGAGTAGGAGCAGTCATATAGATTGGACCTTTGTACCCCATTTTGTATAAATAAGGCAACAATCCAGAATGGTCTAAGTGTGCGTGGCTTAAAACAATTGCATCAATGTTTTGAATGTCAAACTCAGGAACATCAAAATAAGGATATTTGTCTTTTCCCGAACTTGCAACATCTACCCCACAATCAATAAGTACTTTGGAATTTGGTGTCTGTAAAAGCAAACAGCTACGGCCTACTTGTCTAGCGCCTCCAAGGTAAGTCAAACGGACCCATTCTTCAACTTTATTTGGGTCCCATCCTTTGTAAATCTTTTCTCCAATATCATTAAGAAAACGTCTTCTGTAATTGTTATTTGCGTAAAGAACCTCTCTGATATTTTCAGTTATCTTGCTTTTAATCGCTGGAGAACGTTGAACTTGAGGAGTCCAAAGTGTTTCTCTTTTAATTTCTTCAAGAATGCTCCCACTTTTTCCTATAACCAATCCTGGTTTTTTTGCTTCAATTACAACTATGCTACGCTGCATATCAAAAATAACCTGTGTAATTTCGGCATCTTTGGGCACAATTTGTTTTATTTTTTGTTCTGTTTCTTCTTTGTCTGGCAAGGATTTGGTGTCCATACGCAATTCAATACGTTTTTTTAATTCATTAACTATTTCCTTAATTCTAGATTCTCCTTCTTTAAAGAAACGTTCATTATCTGTGTAAAGAACTATGTTTGCACCTTCAAAGTTAGCTTCGGTAATGTTACTTCTTAACTTGTCTTTTATGTGTTTTAGAATATCCATTTTAATCTTTTTTATCAACTATATTTTTATTTTAAGTCCCACCTTAAAATTATATGAGAGTGTGAGGGTTTATTTTGAATTTTCGTCTTTGTAGTCCGATACTATTTCTTGCTCAACCTCTTTTTTTATCCCGTCTTTTGTTATTGTGAAAACATCTATTCCATAACCAGAGTAAATATCTCTTTGAGTAGATGCCTTAAGTGATTCCACTGCTAATTTAATTCCTTCTTTCACAGTAATGTTTTTGTTCCAATTTCTTTCCAAATATCCTAAAGAGTAGGTTACTCCGCTACCCATATTTGCATCATAATCTTCAACCTTGTTTATGCTTCCTGCAGGATCGATAGTGTAAAGCTCCACACTTCCATCTTCATTATGGCCTCCTATTAGTGCTCCTATCTGATCAGGAATCATCGAAGGCTGTCTTATATTGTGATAAATTATGCTCGATAAAAGATTTGCTGCTTGTCTCACAGTTGGGCGAGATTTTGAACGCAATTCTTTTAGTTTCAACTCTGCGGGCAATATTTTCTTTATTCTGTCCGAAGCAGCAGCCAAACCTGCAGCAGAGACAATAATATAATCATTCAACGGCGTCACCTTTAATTTGTTCTTATTAGATACAAATGAACCCATAGTGGATTGCCTATCTGCAGCCATCACAATTCCATCTTTGCAAACAATTCCTAGAATTGTGGTTCCTGTTTTCAGTATAGATTTTTTTAAATCTTCGTCCATTTTATTTTTTTAAGTATGTCTCTTATCTCCGTTTTAATCAACCCAGAATAAACTTTATGGAAAATAAAGATAAAAGTATTTTATAAAGTTTTTGGTATTTGGTTGGCTCACATAAATTCTTCTTTAGTCTTTTGAGAAACTCCGTGCTCTTTCTTAAATCTAATAACATTTTCAACGAAACTTTCTATTTTTTGTTCGTGGCTCACTATTAACAATTGTGCAACATCTAATTGGCGGAGAACATCTCGCATTTTGTCTAACTGTTGTTCTGAAAAGCCGTCTGTTGGTTCATCAAGAATGACTAAATCACGGGTTTTTATTTTGCTCAATAAAGAATTGACTACTTGGTTTAGAGATAAACGATATGCTAAAGCTATAGCTGTGCGCTCTCCTCCAGATAAGTATTCATAATCAAGTTCATAATCATAATGCATTATCAAGGGTGTAAAGTTCTCATCAAGACTGACATCAAAAGTGTCGGAGACGAGCATACCAAACCAACGTGAGAACAACTCTGAGAATTCAGATTTAAGCTTAATCATTACATTTTTTTCGATGGTTGAAATCAACGGCGAAAAGACATTGCTTATCCACGTTTCTAGCTTAATAATATAATTTAACTTTTCTTTTATTCTTTTAGATTTCTCTAAACGTTCTTTCAATTCAAGAATTTGTCTCTCAAAAACCTCTATTTCTTTTTTCAATTCTGCAACTTTTATTTCTGCCATTTTTTCCTCTTTTCTTGCATCTTCTAGAAGTTTTTCTTTTTCTTTAAAGATATTCTCAAATTTATTTAATTCAAAAGCAGATTCTCGCAAAGAATTTTCTTGATTTTCTAGAAGCTTTATATCTTCAAGCATTTTTACATTGTTTTTCTCCAGTTCAGAGATACGTTCTTTTTTTTCGTCCAGGTCTTTAATTTTTATTTTTTGGATTTTCAATTCTTGTAAGTTTTTTTGTTTTTCTACAATCTCTAATTCTAATTTGCTTCTTTTATTCTTTATTTCTTCCATCTCTAAACTTAAATCTTTGATTTTGTTAACATTTTCAGATATCTGTTTCTCAAGCTTATTTGAAACATTGCTCTTATGCACAGAATCAACATCTTGCAAACAAACAGGGCAGTGGTCTATTTTAGGAATACTCTCTTTCAAGTCCTGATTTTCCTGGTTGCTTAAATTGAGGGAACTAATTTTTCCAGAGAGGTTTACGACTTCCTCTTGCAAATCCTTTTCTTTAACCTTTAGTAACCTTATCTCCTCTTCAATCCTTGCTTCTTGAGATTCGTCGACCTTCAAATCTTTCAATTCTTCAATCTGTTCTTTTATTTTAAAAATCATTTTTTGATTTTCTTTTAAATTTTCTTTCTTATTTGAAACCATAATTTTTGCCTTTTCTGCTTCTTGCTTTAACTTGTTTCGTTGTTCTATTTTATCAGAGATTTCTTCTTTTTCCTCTTCGACTTTTTTACGCGTTTCTTTTTTCAAGAAAAGTTCTTTTTCGACAGATTTTAAGTTGTTTTGTTTAGCTTCAAGTTCATCTTCTTTGCTTGCAAGGAGTTCGTGGTCATCTTCAAATCCTTCAATAAGTCCCTGGTTAAGACGTTTTTCTTCTCTTAATTTTGAAGCCAAAACGCTCGAATTTTCAAGGATTTTTTTATATTTGTCTATCCCAAAAACGTGCCTTAAGGTATTAACACGTGTTTTTGGGTCTGGGGTAATAATCTCTTTCATTTCTTCTTGTGGCGTGTACACTGTGAATCTATAGAGAAGGTTTTGTTTTCTTGAAAATTCTTTAGGGTATCTCAATAATTGTAAAACGCGGTCTTTGAGTTCCGTTACAGACATTTCTTCCTTGATGTTCTCACCAATTTGTATTGCGCAATAATCTTGGCTTACGGAACGTTTACTTCGTTTTAGAGTTCTTTCAACTCTTATTTTTTGATTATCTATTTCAAACTCCAACTCAACGCCCCCAGCATCTTTTCCATTCCTTAAAATTGAGTTTCCTCTTTGCCCTGGCTGAAGTCCAAAAAGTGCAAACTCTATGCCTAACAACACAGAGGTTTTTCCAGAGCCAATATCTCCTGACAAAAGTATTGAACCTTCTGGAAAAATTATCTCTTGTTCAAGATAGCTTCTTATATTTTCAAGTTTTATTTTCTTAAGTTTCATTTTAAAAATTTGAATAATTTATTCTTCAATATCATCAATCTTAGAGAATGTATCTCTAAACATCGTTCATATCCGGCAGAGATTTTTCTTGAAATCAATTTATGCTGTAAACCTCCTTAAAATTCCAATATTTTTTGGCTTTCTTCGTAAATGCGATTCTTAAAAATGTCATTAGTCTCTCCTTCTTGCTTTTCAGTTAATAAAGCGTTCATTATTGAAGAAATATGTGTATTGAAGTTTGAAGGATTTCTTTCTTTAAAATTTTCAATAGTTTCTTTCTCAATATTCTCTGTTTCCATCACTTCTACCTCAATTTCTGTATCTTTTGTCTTCAAATTATGTGTATTCCTTAAAACAAAATATGCTCCTTTTTTTTCAGCGAATTCTTCTATTTTGGAAAACTTTATATCAGAATGTTTTCCACTTTCTAAAACGCCGCGAATGCGTAACAAGACTATCTTTCCTTCCAAATCATTTTGTTCTAGCTTTGAGATAATTTCATCTGTTGCTCTTGAAGCATTTTTAACTTGAATTTCTAAAGAAACAACATCTTTAATTTTTAAGTCAATTCTCTTTAAAGTTTTGTCGCTTTGTCCGGGCTCCGTATCAACAATGTAAAACCCACCATGCTGTAGGTCTTCAAGTTCTTGGAAATTATTTGGGTAAATTGGGCCCGGATAAACGAAATTTTCGTATTGGAAATCGATATGGAGATGTCCCATTGCGTAATAATCTGCTTCCGGAGCTTTGTCTGTTTCTAAGGCATCTACTGGAATACTTCCTCGAGCTTTGTCTATTGTGGTGTGAAGCATGAAAATTTTAAACATTCCTGGAGCGGTGTTAAGCCTCACACGACGCAGGTCCTCTACTTCTAATCCAGAAGTCTTCCCTGGATATCCATAAATTGCTACACCTTTGTGTATTGTGGGATTTAGCACAATTTTATTTTCACGTTCTTCGAACTCTGCGACATTTTTACAAAAGCCTGCTTTTTCTAAAACATCAAGAAATGTTTTCCCTGAGACACTATAATCGTGACTTCCTGCGATTATGAAACACGGAATTCCTGAATCTTTCAATTTTTTAAATTCCGCAAACGTCTCTTTAAGAATATCTATTGGAGGAAACGCGCTATCAAATAAATCTCCAGCAATTAAAACAAATTCTACTTTTTCGCGAATGCATACCTCCATTGCCATGCGAAAGCTTTCAAGATTCAAATCTTGCAATGGTTTTTGTTTCCACCCTCCTAAATGAACATCTGCTATGTGTGCAAAACGTACCATAATTAAAAATATCTCAAGGAATATATAAACTTGATTGTGGTTTAGAGTATATTAAATAAGAAGAATATTTACTGGGAAAATTATACTGCTTTTGGCAATTGTATGCAAAATAACACAAGATAATGCATAAATTTTTATTTTTACAAAAATCCAAACAGCGTTCTCGTTAAAAGTCCGCCGAGAAAATCAGAAACAACATCTTTGAAAAGGAATAATGAAACAAGAACCGCAATTAAGAGTATAAGAATTATAATTAATACGACTGTAATCATTGAACTGTGTTTATTTTTGGCATATTTTGAAACTCTTTGTTTTGGCTTGCCTGCTCTTCCAGGTGTTGCTTGCATCTGCGCAGGGTTTTGAATTTGTGGAGTGAGTTTTTTTGGCTGTGATTTATCTTCTTGTTGAGGGGATTGTCCGTAAGAAGAAACTCTTTGCTTTTCTTCCCCTTGAAATTGCCCCTTTGATTGAGGTTGTAATGCAGAAGGTTGTTTTTGGACATTTTGATTGACATTTGTAGGAGATTGTCTCTGCTGTGTCTGAGCTTGAGAAAAACCTGGTTGTTGGCTCAACATTCTTGCTGCAGCTTCAACATCTTGTTTGCTATAACCTGCGTTATAAAAGGACATCATTGCCTGCATAAGACTTTCACCTTTTGCCATAGCCATCCTTAATCCATCTATAATTTCTTCGCTTGGCATATAAGAATGAAGAAGAAATAGTTTAAAAATTTACTTTATTTATTTTTAGGGTTTGATTTCTTTTTGTTTTCTCCATTAAGGTCTAAAACTTTTCCATTGGAAGACAAATGCGAAGTTTCGTGGAACCTATATCCGAGATTCTCTGCAAGCTCTATTAAAGGAGTTTCTTGTTGAAGCGTTCCGTGTGCTGGAATAACATGTTTGGGATTTAACATGCGTATAAGTTCACGCATATCGTCTCTGCTTCCATGCCCGTGAACATGAACATTAACCTGCAATCTTACTCCCATGCGTCTTAACTTGCTATCTAACTTGCTTCTTGCAGAAATATTTACCGGGGTGGGGATAACACTTGAAGAAAAAATTACGTGGTCGCCTTCTCTAAATTTGAAAGGTAGGGAGCCACGAACTATCCTATCCATTACAGAATTTTCTTCTGCCTGGTGGCCCGTACATACGATGAAGTATTTTCCACGATTTTTTTCTAGCTTCTTCATGAATATCTCACGTTGGCTTCCGTACTTAACTAATTGAACATCTTTTTTATAGGGCCATGCCCCCACACGTGTCGCAGCCTCTATGTATTTGCAAAGACTTCTACCCACAAAAACTATCTTTCTATTTTTCTTTTTTGCATGCTTTACTATGTTTCGCAAACGTTCTATATGGCTAGAAAAGGTTGAAACAAAAAATGCGGAATTTTTTCCTTTGAGTTTTGAGAAAGCATCTTCCAACATGTGTTCTGCTATACGCTCTCCTCCTGGTTTTTCTTCAGTCCCTGAATATAATGCATCCATAACTAAGGTATGAACACCTTCTTTTCCTAACTCTTTAAGTCGTTTGTAATTGGGAGGATTTCCCCATGTGGGATAGTTATCAAATTTTAAATCCAAACCATAAAAGAAAGCTCCTTCGTCAGTGTGCAAAACAGGAAAGACACATTGCAAGGTGGAATGCGTTGTGTGAATAAACTCCACTTTGTACTGTTTATCTTTCCCAGAAATCATGTGTATGGAATTTGGCTTTACAATTTTCAAAGGATTATTGAATTTTACTCTATCGTCTCTAAGCATTATTTCTAAAACCTTGCTGGTAAAGTCTGTTGCATAAACCGGAACCTTTGGATAACGATTCATAAGATAAGGCAATCCTCCGAGATGGTCTAGGTGTGCGTGGCTTATGAAAATAGCCCTAACCTTTTTCCTCCATCCTAACTTGTCTAAAACCCTGTCGTCAGGAATAGCCCCATACTCTCTAAGCTCTTCTTCAGTCGGTTGACGGTATCCTCCGCCTTTGCGCGTTTTCCCTCCTTTCTTCAACCTCTCGGTATATTCCATTAAATGGTCTTCTTGTAACTCAACAATTCCGGGGATGTGCAGACCTACATCAAAGATAAAAACATCGTCATTGGTTTTGACGGCCGTCATGTTCTTTCCGACTTCTTCATATCCTCCTATAGTACAAATTTCCATTCTAATATTAAAAATACTTTAAGAGTTTAAAAAATGTTTTGTCTGGAAAATTATTTAAGCCTAATTAACTTATTTTAGACATGAAGCCCTTAAAACCAAGTATGCGGGAGAAGAAACGTTATTTGAAAGTTTCTGGTAGTATTAAAGACGTAGAAGAGGCGATTCTAGATTTTTCAGGAACTCTTGGTTTAGCCCGTGTGAGTTTACGTTTTATAGAAAAAAACATCATTTCCATAAACAGAGAATCGTTAAACACTGTTAGAGCAAGCATTGCCGTTTGGCCTAAGGTAATCAAAATTGAGAAGGTTTCTGGTAGTTTAAAGGGGCTAAGAAAGAAAAAGTCCAAAAGAAAATAGCGAAAACCTTTTAAAGCTTCAAGTTATTTATTTTTCGTAAGAGAAAGGAAATGGAGGATTAATATTAAAATTTCTCTCTAATAAAATTTAAATAAGTAAAGAAAAATGAACACGATGAAAGTAGAATTTTTAAGAATCTCATTTTACAAGAAATTCGGAGGAAGAGCGTAAAATGGATATGCCTATGAATATGCAGCACCAGGCAATGGGTTACGACCGAACGGCGACAATGTTCTCTCCTGAAGGTCATTTGTTGCAAGTAGAGTATGCAGAGAAAACTGTTAGACTTGGGAGTTCAAGTATTGGGATGGTTTGTAGCGACGGGGTTTTACTTTTAGCGGACAAACGCCTAAAAGATACGTTGGTTTTAGAAGATTCTGCAAATAAAATTTATGAAATTGACAGCCACATAATTTCAAGTGTTGCAGGAATTGTTTCTGATGCTCGTGTTTTGATAGAACGCGCCCAGGTAATTTCGCAACAGCATAGAGTTACATACGATTCTCCAATAGAGCCTGAATTAATAATAAAAGAAATCTCAAATACTAAACAACAGTTCACGCAATACGGAGGAGCTAGACCTTTTGGTGTTTCGTTAATGATTGCTGGCGTGAATGAAGGCACCCCGGAATTATACACTAGCGACATTACTGGAAATTATTTCTCTTATTATGCAAATGCCATAGGAGAAAATGATGAGAAAATCAAAGAAAAACTCAGAGAGAAATACAAAAAAGAATTAAATATTAAGAAAGGAGCAAAACTTGCTTTAGACATCTTTAAAGAAATACAAGAAAAAGCTTTTGATTTAGAACGCTTTGAATTAGTTTATATTGAAAGCAAAAAACCTAAGTTGAAAAGGTTGGTTAAAGAGGATTTGAAGAGTTTTGTTAAATAAATATGACTCAGACAACAGCACGTATAAAGAAGACAGGAAAACATTTTGAAATTATTGTGGATTTAGATAAAGCATTAGATTTTAAGAAAACATCTCAAGGAAATCCAAGAGAATTTTTGGAAATCGATAATATTTACACAGATTCTGCAAAAGGCCATAAGGCATCTGATGATGATTTAAAAGAAGCTTTTGGAACTACAAACATTGAAGAAATCTCTGAAAAAATTGTGAAAGAAGGTGAAATCCTTTTAACTCAAGAACACAGAGATGAAGAACAAGAAAAACGTGTTAAGCAAATTGTTGAATTTCTAAAAATTAATGCCCTAGACCCTAAAACAGGTAGACCTCACACTGCAGAAAGAATAAGGAATGCCTTGAACGAAGCAGGGATTAATGTGAAAAATACAAGCGTTGAGAGCCAAATTCCTGAAATTACGGAAAGTTTAAGAAGGGTGATTCCAATTAAAATATCAACAAAGAAAGTAAAAATCAAGATACCCGCTGTTCACACAGGTAAAGTTTACGGGTTGGTTAACCAGTATAAGGAAAAAGAAAAATGGTTAGATTCCGGGGACCTAGAAATTGTTGTGAGCATTCCTGCAGGTATGATTATGGATTTTTATGACAAATTAAACTCTGTAACGCACGGAAGTGCAACAACAGAAGAAATTAAAGAAAATACTGAAAATGAGTAAAGATAACAAAAGAACTCCTGTAATACCAGGAGAAGTAATTGCTAAAGGGAGCGAATATTTGCCTGGAGAAGGAACCGAAAAACGCGGAGAAGAGATAGTTGCAAATCGTTATGGTTTGGCAGAAGAAAATAATAGATTAGTAAAGGTTATTGCTATATCTGGTATTTATGAGCCTAGAAAAGGGAATATAGTAATAGGAAAAGTAGAAAATATCACATTTAATGGATGGGTAATAGATATTGGAATAGCAGATAATGCGTTTTTATCCCTCTCTGAAGTGCCAAGATACGTCGCTAAAGGAAACCTCTCAGAGGTTTTGGATATTGGAGACATGGTTGTTGCTAAAATCTCAAGCATATCTGGCAGAGGCGTTGATGTTACATTAAAATCTCGCGGTTTAGGTAAAATTGAAGGTGGAATGATTGCTAAACTAAATTCAAATAAAGTTCCAAGGGTGATTGGAAAAGAAGGGAGCATGATAAAGCTCATAAAAGAAGAAACCGGGTGCAATATAACTGTTGGTCAAAACGGATTGGTTTGGATTAAAGGAGACAAAATTGAAGATGAACTTTTCGTTAGAAAAGCAATAAATTTCATTTCAGACAATTCATATCTTGAAGGTTTGACCGAAGAAGTTAAAAAATGGTTTGAGCAAGAAAAAGGTAATAAAGAGAACAAAAAGGAGAATAAAAAATAATGGCAAAAGAATTCAAACGAGATAGCGGCCGTAAAGTTGATGAAACTAGGGAAATGAAAGCAAAAGTCGGAATTATCCCTAATGCAGATGGAAGTGCGATGTTTCAATTTGGAGATACGATTGCGATAGCTGCTGTTTACGGACCAAGACAGATGCATCCTCAACACAAACAAGATCCTGAAAAAGGAACACTTCGTTGCAATTATAATATGATTAGTTTTTCTGTAGATGATAGGATTAGACCGGGTCCTAGTCGTCGTAGTACTGAAATAAGTAAAATTACTGAATGGGCACTAGAACCTGTTTTACTTATTGACAAATTCCAAAAGATGGTTGTTGATGTCCATATAAATATTGTTCAAGCGGATGCTTCAACACGTTGCGCAGGAATAAACGCTGCCGCAATGGCATTAGCACATGCAGGGATTCCAATGAAAGGATTGGTTTCTAGTGTTGCTATTGGAAAACTTGATAAAACTCTTGTTGTTGATGTAGACAAAAATGAAGAAGATTGGGAAGAAGGGGAAGGGGCCACAGACATCCCATTTACAATAACTCAAAGCGGGGAGATTACACATTTACAACTTGATGGAAAAATCTCTAAGGAAGAATTAAAACAAGCTATTGAGATGGCTAAAAAAGCTGCAAAGGATGTTTATGAAGTCCAAAAAAAAGCTTTAAAAGATTCTCTAGACACTCGAAAGGAGGGTAAAGGTTAATGGAAACAAGTGATGTGACTGGAAAAAGAATAAAAGAATATTTGCAACACGGAAAACGCTTTGATGGAAGGAACTTGGATGATTTTAGAGAGATAACTATTGAAAAGAACGTTTCTAAGAAAGCTGAAGGCTCGGTGAGAGTGAAGCTTGGAAAAACCGAGGTGATAGTAGGAATCAAAATGGATGTGGGCACACCTTACCCTGACAGCCCAGATAAAGGAAACCTAATGGTTACTGCAGAACTTTTACCGCTTAGCTCTGAAAGATTTGAATACGGACCCCCTAGATTCCCTGCAATAGAATTGGGAAGACTTACAGATAGGGCGATACGTGAAAGCGGACTCATAGATTTTGAAAAACTTTGTATTGAACCTGGAGAAAAGGTTTGGACTGTTTTTGTTGATGTTTATTCAATAAACGATGACGGTAATTTGTTAGATGCTGCAGGTATTGGAGCTGTTGCTGCTTTATTGGATGCAAAAATTCCAAAATACGATAAAGAGAAAGAGCAAGTTCTTTATGGAGAATATGGAAATGATAAAATACCTCTGAAAAAAGATTTAATTGTTCCTGCTACGGTACATAAAATAGGGAAAAACATTCTTGTTGACCCAACACTTGAAGAAGAAGACGTTTCAGAAACACGTTTGACAATTGGAGCGGACGAAGCAGGAAAGATTTACTCAATGCAAAAAGGTAATTCAAAAGAGTTAAGTCAAGAAGAGGTGGAAAAAATGATTGATGTCGCCGAAAAGGTTAGGAAAAAGATATTTAAAGCTTTGAAAAACATTAATTGATAAAACATGGCTGCACAAAAACAATTCAATCCAAAAGATTTTAGCAAATATGAAACAGCTAGAATTCTCGGAGCTCGAGCGCTTCAAATTGCGATGAACGCTCCTTTGCTTATCAAAATGAGTAAAGAAGATATGGAAAAGATAAAGTTTGATGCTCTAAAAATTGCGGAAATAGAATTTGAATCTGGAGTTCTACCAATTTCTGTAAGAAAGCCATTCCCTCAAAAGAAAGAAGGTCGTCTGAAACGTGCAAGAGAGAAGAAAATGAGTGATAAAAAGATGGAAGAGAAAGAAAAAGAAGTTGAGAAAGAAATTGCGAAAGAAGGAGAAATCATGAAGCTCGTTAATCCCGAGGAAGAAGAGGAAAGCACACCCGGCACAAATCCTCAGGGACAATAATTTTAACCTAAATTAGTTATCTCTTGGAAGGTTTACGAGGACAGATTATTAACTAATTCTTTATGGGAAGATTTTACGAACTCTTTAACTATTCATTAGGATACTTTGCCAGACATAAACAAAGAGATTTCTGAAAATTCTAAAAACAATATCCTTGTAAATCCTAAACAGGATAAATGTTAAAAGATTTAGAATAAATAATTTTATTCTACCAATCGATTAAAGAAAAAGTTATAAACTAACAACTTTTAGTTTTTATATGGTTGTAGTAAAAGAGGTTTCTGCAAGTTCAACAAAAGACTCTCGAAGTGAAGAGACAATTCTTGTTAAAATAAAAACAGATTTTGGAAGTTTTTCTGCGAGTTCTCCAAATGGAAAAAGTCGTGGTAAATCGGAAGCAAAACCCTACAAAAAATCTTTGAAAAAAGATATTGAAACTCTAAAAAAATTTAAGAATTATTTTTCTGATGATGTCATCGAGGATTTTTCTGATTTGAGGAGGATAGAAGACATTGTTGAAGGGCATATTGGAGCCAACAGCCTTTTTGCTTTGGAATCTTGCGTTCTTAAAGCGTTGGCAAAAGAACAAAAAAAGCAAGCTTGGGAAATAATCAATCCGAAAAAGATTTCTAAAAAGAATAAAAAGAAAATTAAGTTTCCTCGTTTGCTAGGTAATGTCATCGAAGGGGGAATGCATTCCGAGGGAGAAGAAGGTAAAAAACCTGAATTCCAAGAGTTCTTACTAATTCCAAAGACTGACAATGTTGAAAAGGCGCTTAATAAAAATAAAGAAATTCGTGAAAAAGTTAAAGAACTCTTAAAGAAGAAGGATGAGTATTTCAAGGGCAACACCACTGATGAAAACGCGTGGCAAACTAGTTTAAACGACAGACAGATTTTAGATATTTTGAAAAATTTTAATATAGATATAGGGGTAGATGTTGCCGCTTCAAGTTTCCACAAACGTAAAAAGTATCATTATCAAAATCCTATATTGAAGAGGACAAAAGAAGAACACTTTAATTATGTATCAAATTTGATTAAAAACTTTAATGTTTTTTATGTTGAGGACCCCTTAGAAGAGAATGACTTCTCTGGGTTTAGTAAACTGCACAAGCGTTTTTCAAACTCTCTCATAGTTGGAGACGATTTAACAACGACAAATCCCAAGAGACTTGAAAAATCTATAAAAAAGAACTCTATCAATGGGATAATAGTTAAACCCAATCAAATAGGCTCACTCCTTCAGGTTAAAAAGGTTTGTGAATTGGCTAAAAAACATAAAATTAAAATTATTTTCTCTCATCGCTCAGGAGAAACTAGCGAGAATATCCTTGCAGATTTAGCAATAGGTTTTCAGGCAGACTTTTTCAAATGCGGAATTACTGGCAAAGGCAGAGAGGAAAAATTCAAACGTCTAATTAAAATTCAGAAGAGTTTGAAGAGATGAATAAGAAACGTAAATATGTTAGAAAAGGAAGAAAAATAGATATTATTTTAATGATTCTGCTTGTGCTCATCGGACTAATTTTTGTGGATATTATTGACATCAACCAAGGTAAAAACTTTCCGATTAATATTATTGATGAACCTTTAATGATTCTTTTTGGTTTTATTCTTGGATATCTTTTTGCTAAATTTAGGTTTATGAAAATAATAAAAGAGTCTTAAGCAAAACCTTTAAAACTCTCTGCTAATATGCTTCTTTATGAAACTTTTAATAATAAGTGGTAGCCCAAGAAAAAATTCTCATTCTCGTGCTTTGGCAAACATTGCTTTAGAATATGCTAAAGAAAAGTTCAAAGACAAAAATGCCGAAATTGAATTTCTTGATTTGTATGAAAATCCGATGCAAAGCTTCAAAGGCTTTGGTGAAGAGTATGATAAGAAAACACAAAAAGCCATTCAAGCTTTGAAAAGTTGTGACTCTTGTATTATTTCAACTCCTGTTTACAATGCTTCTTACAGCGGTGCGGTGAAGAATCTTTTTGAACACTCTAATTACAAGGCATTGAGAGGAATGATTGCAAGTTTTATTCTGAATGCGGGAGGAAAAATAAGTTTTGAAAACGTGCACACCCAATTGAATAGTTTAATGAACTACTTCTCTGTTTTCTCAAACCCTAAGGCTGTTTATGTTTCTCCTGAAAATTTCAAAGAAGGGCGTGTGGAACTTAAAGATGACACGATTAAAGATAGGATTGAAGAACTTATTGAATCTACAATAGATATATCAAAAAAGTTAAATAAGAGATAGAAACGCTTAAAAACATACATCTCTCTGATTTTAATATGACGGACGTAATAAAAGAAATTGAAAAAAATGTTGAAAAAGGCGAAGAAGCCATAGAAAAAGCTGTGGAGAAAATTGAAAAAAAAGTGAAAGAGGAAGTTGACAAACTTGAAGACAAAAAATCTGGCAGAAAATTAGAAGAAGATGCCGAAGAAGAATCTACTAAAGAAGATATTTCTAAGAAAAAAGAAGCGCTTATGGCAAAAGCTGCTGCTTTAAAAAAGAAGGTTGAAAAAGCGGAAACTGAAGAACTTAAATCTCAAGTTAAAGCTAAGAAAAAAACAGATATGCTTGTTCCTTTGGAAGAATATGTCAAAGCAGGAATATATCTTGGAACACGTGTCGTGACCCCTGATATGAGGCAATACATTTATCGTCGCAGGGCAGACGGTTTGGCAATATTTAACACAGACATAATTGATGAAAAGATTAAAGAAGGAATTGAATACTTGAAACAATTTGAACCTGAAGATACAATTTTAGTTTGTAAGCGTCAAGCGGGTTGGAGAGCCGCTGAGAAATTCTCGGAGCTTACGGGCATTAGAGTCTTCACAAAAAAATATCCTGCAGGAATTTTAACTAATAAGGCTTTGCCTGATTTCTTTGAGAATGAATTGACAATAATTACTGACCAATGGGTTGACAAGAATGCCCTCAATGATACTTTAAGAGTTAATAAAAATGTTCTAATGATTTGTGATACAAATAATTTTTCTAAAGGTGCAGATAAAGTAATTATCGGAAACAATAAGAGCGCTAAGAGCATTGGACTCATATTCTATTTAATGGCTCGCGAGTATTGCAAGGCTAAGAAATTAGATGGTTTAAAAGACATTCCTGAATTGGAGTGGTGGACAGGGGAAAAAGAAGAAAAGATAAAGAAAGAGAAAGCAATAAAAGCCGAGCCTGGGAAAGCTGAAGAAGGCAAGGAAAAGGAGTAGTTGATGGATCCTATAGAATTAATCTCTTGGGGAGATGCAGGACGTTATGTATTGACCTTTGCTTCTGCAATCGGAATTGCCGGAACTCTTACAGGCACCAATTACTATTTTTTAACAAAATATGCTAAAATGAAAGATAATTCAGAGAAAAGAGAAAAAGAATCAGGATTATCTAAAACACTGAAAGAAAAATGACGAATCCTAAACTTTATAAATAAAAATTTCTATATTTAAGTAGGAAGAAGTTAGGATATTTTCCTTAATTTTTAAACCTTTGAACTCAAAACAAAAAAGAGGTTTTTATGAAAAATGGCAAAAAATTTAGACACAAACACGCAAAATGGAAGAAAATGGCATCGAGTTTCTCTAGATAGTGATTTGATAGCTGAAAGAATAACGAGCACAGATACAGGACCAAAAGTTTTAGGAATTCGCCCCTTAAGAAAACCGACGCCTGAAGAAGTGAGAGCTTCTTTCATGGAAAAAGGATGCTATGATGTGATATTAACTCCTGGAGACGGAAATAAAATAAACGTAAGATTTAGATATCATCCAAGAGGGAATGGAATAAATTCTCCCAATTATTCTATCCATTAATCAAGCTTAAAGAAAAGGCTACTTCACAAATTCTACATTTGCCATGTCTTTAAATTCTTTATCTCCCGTAAGGAATTTCACTCCATTTTTCTTTGCCAATATATATCCTATGCAATCTACATGAGATACCTTTCTTTTTTTGTGCAATAGTTTGAATTTATTGGCTTCTTTTATGACTTCGTCACTTATTTTTATACAAAAAGGTTTGAATCTTTCGTATGCCTTTTCTGCAATTTTTCCTCCATAAACCCTAAGCAAGTTATAATGTAACTCTATTAAATTAAGATTAGTGGTAATTATCCCTGACTTTAAATAATTCTTATAATTTTTATTCTTATGAATTATTTCGAAAAACGCATATGTATCAAAAAAATATTCTTTTACTTCTCCCATTCTTCTCTAGATAAATTTTTCATTTTTTGACCTGAGAGTTTCCTGTTTTTGACTAATCCAAAAATATCTGATAAATCTGCCTTTTTTATTACGCGAATTAAAATCTCTTTATTTTCTTCTATATTCTCTTTTTCAACAAATTCTTTAGGCAAAACAATTCCTATAGAATTTCCCCATTTTTTTGGCTTTACTGAAGTTATCATTTTAGTTATATTTCTATTATACTCAAATATAATTAATTTATAAGCTTTTCTAATTGATTTCTCAAATCTTAAAAAACAAAGAAAATTAAAATTTTCTAGCCTTCCAAAATTAGTTAATTTTGAAAAACAACCAACTCTTTTCTGGTTTATTTCCGTAACTGGTTTTTATCAAGACATACTTCCCTTGGAGTTTTTTTCCTTTTAGATTAAATTCAATTTTCTTTCCAAGTAAATCTTTGTTATTTTTTGATTTACTGGCACCAAAAATCTTTGATTTTTTAGTGTTACTTTTTTCTAACAATTCATATGTTCCTTTGTCCCAAATTTCAACCTTTCCGGCTCCGTAACTCCCTTCGGGAATTGTTCCTTCAAACGTTGCGTAACCTAAGTCGTGGTCTTGTACTTGAATGGCTAAACGCTTCGTCCCTTTCTTTTTTGGAGGTTGCTTTGGAATGGCCCAACTTTTCAAAACTCCGTCCATTTCCAAACGAAAATCATAGTGGAGATTTGTTGCGTCGTGTTTTTGTATTACGAAAATTGGCTCTTTGTTTGTCATTTTAATTATTTTTTAAAAATCCTTTAACACTTTTTATAAAACTTTTCACATCGAGAATTATCTCGTCTTTAATTGAATCAAAAACAAATTCGTCATTTACTTTCCCGTATTCATGTGCAATTATATTTCTCATACCCTTTGCCTCTTGAAGTTTCTCTTTCAAATTTTCAGATATGATTTTTTCATCAAATAATATGTCAAAAGCTTGTTTTTCTTCTTCAGGTGTTTTAAGCCTAAATCTTTTAATTAAAATAAATGCTAAATCTATGACTGCAGTAATTATTCTTTCAAAATATCTTTCACACGCAGCTTTAAGTTTAAAGTCATGCTTGTATTCCTCAAAATCTGAAGGAATTATTTCGGAAAGCTCCTGCAAATAATCTTCTAATTCTTCAATTTTGTCTTTTATTCTATTCATTTTTCCATATAACCTTTCCTTTGTTTTTAACTTCTCTTTTTACCTTTTTAGGAAGAACATTGAAAACTTTCACATCTACACTATCCGGAAGTTTTCCCAATACATTTTTCCTGAAGCTGAAAGCTTTTTTCTCACTTATTTTTGAAAATTCCACTGCTATGTCTATGTCTGATTTTAAAGTAGGCTTCTTTTCAACAACTGAACCAAATAAGATTATTCTTTCCATCTTATTCTCCAAAGGATGTTCTAAAATAATTTCTTTTATTTCCTGAATCAAAGAATTTACTGAACTTGCTTTTTTTAAATCGAACATATCTGAAAATTTTGATGCTTCTTCAATAAATTGAAACTTCTTTCTTATATCTCTTGAAAGCCTATTTTTTTCAGACTGAGTTAAAGGAATTCCTCTAAGCTGTTTTTCTATTATTTTTAGCTCACGTTTTCCAAATATTTTTCTCGCTTTTTCATTATTTTTAAGAAACTTAATAAATTTCATTATAACCTCCATTATGGTTATAATAACCTAAATAATGGTTATTTATATATCTTTCTAAATTATTCTTTTTCTTTAACCAATTCTCTCAAATCTGCTCTTTTCAAAACTCTGTGAAATTCTTCCACATTTTCCACAGGCATGAACATCTCACCATTAAGATAGGTATATAATTTATTTGGATCAAAAGGAGTTTCTTCTCCTTTCCTTAATTCATACTTGTCTCCATTGAGATAATGTTCTTCCATTAAAATTTATAAACATTCAAACATATTTAATATTAATGGATTTGAAAAACAAAAAAGTCTTGATTACTGGCGCGAGCAAAGGTATTGGTCAGGCGACAGCAGTAGAATTTGCCAAGCACAATGTTGAACTTATTTTAACCTATAGGGGTGATAAAAAAGGCGCGCAGAAAACTGTAGAAGCATGCAAAAAGTTGGATAAAGAAATTAGTATTAAAACATTTAAGCTTGATGTTTCTAAAGAAAGTTTGAGAAAAAGTTTGAGAAAAAAAGTGAAGAATATTAATGTGCTTGTTAACAACGCAGGCGTTATTGCTTGGAAAGAATTTGATAAACACAAAAAATCTGAAATCGACAGCCAGATAGATGTCAATTTAAAAGGGTTGATTAAAATGACTCATGAATTCCAAGACGACATTGAAAAAAACAAAGGTATGATTATCAATGTTTCAAGCGGAGCAGGGAAAAATGCTTATCGTGAGTTGAGTGTTTATTGTGCAACAAAGTACGGCGTTCGTGGTTTTACACAAGCTTTGGATAAAGAGCTTTCTCGTGGCCAAGCAGTTAGTGTGAATCCTGCAACAACAAAAACTCAAATGACCAACTTCAAAGGAATGCCGCCGGAAAGAGTTGCTGAAGTGATTGTTAAAACTGCACTGGGAAAAATCAAACCCGATTCAAAAAGAGATGTGGATGTTTGGAAATTTGTTTGAATTTTAATTTTAAAATAGTAACAATTAGTGAGCTGTAAAGTAAGCGTCACCTAAAAAGGTTAAAAAAATAAATTATCTTCTTGCTTTCCAATATTTTCCTTTTTTAGATAACCAACCCCTATTATACATTCTAACAAGATAATTATAAGCAGTATTCCAACTCATTTTTCCTCTTGTTGCTATTTGAGTTGTATTAAGCCAACCCCTATTTCTTAATAATATACTTAAAATTGTTCTTTCGTATGAAGAAATATTAACCATTCTAAATTTTATATTTTAACTCCTTTTTTTTACTATCATAATTTAATTTTAATTTCTGCCCTTTCTTAAATTCTAAATCATTAACATTCATTAATTTTTTAGGAATTGGTAATTTTACTTGATGACTTTCAACAATTGCTGTAACTTCAAATTCCTCTTTATTATTTTTATCGTCGTTAATATCTAATTCTTTTATTACTTCTTTGGGGATTTTAGATTCCATATTATTAGACTATTTATTAACTATATAAATCTTTCTTAGTCTATATATTTTAGACTAAAAACCATAAAGTTTATAAAGGTTAAATAACTATGAATATTAGACTAAATAACATAGTCAAGAATTAAAGCTCACGGCAGGAGAGCCGTCTTCAAACAATCTCTCCCACCAAAATGAAAAATAGAAACAAAAATAAAAACCTATCGGAATGGACAGATAAAGATAAACACCTTAAATATAAATGTGTATTTTGTAAATCCACAAACTTCGTTAAAAAAGGATTTAGAAAAACAGAAAACAGAGGGAAAATTCAAAAGTATTTTTGTAAAGATTGTCAAAGGTTTTTCACGAACGACGAGGGTTTTTATAGAATGCGTTATTCTGATACTACAATTACCCTTTCAATAGATATGTATTTATCTAATCTTTCTTCAAGAAAAATGAGAAATCAATTAAAGAGGCACTTTAATACAAAAGTTTCTCATATAACTATTTTAGACTGGGTTAGAAAATATTCTCTTAAAGTTCATAACTTTGTAGAAAAGTTAGGTTATAATTTAGGAAAGTCTTTTTATGCAGATGAAACTATGATTAATAGAGAAGGACATAAAGATAGGTTTTGGGCTTGTGTAGATTATGAAACGAGATTTATTACAGGGGTTCATTATTCAATAGAGGGAAATATAGAAGAAGCAAAACAATTTATTTCTAAATCTGTAAAGAAAGGAAAACCTAAATTTATACAGACAGATTCAGCACAATTCTACCCAAAGGCATTTAAGAAATTATTTTATACAAATAAGATTTATCGTGGTGGTTTAGTTGTAGAACATAAAGTTCAGAATGTTAGAAGAACACATATCCATAACTACAAGATAGAAACAGTATTTATGAAGATTAAAGATAGAGTAGATGATTTTAGGGGGCTTAAAGCGTTGTGGTCTGCTCCAATTATTATGGTTGGTTTAACTATCCAACATAATTTTATAGAAGAACATACAACACTAAAAAACTCCCCTTGCTGTCTTGCAGGACAAGATTTAGATTTAGGAGATAATCGTTGGTTAGGATTAATTAAATTAGCAAGTCAAACTTTATAAGATGGTTAAACATATTAAAATTAGGAGAAAAAAGAGAATGAAAGCTAAACAAATATTTTCTTTATTAGAAAAATATGATATTGATACTTTAGAAAATTCAATCATTTATTTATTTATAGAGAAAATAAGAAAGAATGGAATAAAAAATAGAAAGATTAAAGAAAGATTAAAGAGCATTAACCCGAAAACAACCGAATTTATCTCAAACTTTTTATTAAATAATAATATAGAATTAACTCTAAAGAACATAGAGAAAATATTTGAATTATTAATAAATTCTGAAGATAGAAAATTAAATGGGGCATTTTATACTCCTGATTTTATAGTGGGATATATCAATAATCAAGTTATTAAAAAAAATCCTGAATTTAAGGTATGTGATTGCTCTTGCGGTAGTGGTGCTTTTTTGTTAAAGGCAACAGAAAAAATATCAAAAGAGAACAATAAAAGCATAATTGATACTATTGAAAATAATATTTATGGAGTAGATATTATGAAAAGAAGTATAGAAAGAACAAAACTTCTTTTATCATTATTAGCTTTTCAAAATGGAGAAGATAAAGAAGAAATAAAATTTAATATAAAACAAGGAGATAGTTTAAACAATTTAAATTTTAATTGGAAAAAAGAATTTCCAGAAGTTTTTGAAAAAGGAGGGTTTAATGGGGTTATAGGGAACCCCCCCTATGTAAGAATACAAGACTTTAATGATAATATTAAAAAGTTTTTAATGAAGCAATATAAAACAACAGGCAAGGGAAATTTTAATCTTTATTTTGCTTTTTTTGAAATAGGGCTACATATCTTAAATAAAAACGGAATTCTTGGATATATCACTCCCAATAATTATTTTACTTCTTTAGCAGGAAAAGATTTAAGACAATTTCTTCAAGAAAAAAAATGGATAAAGAGAATCATTGATTTTAATCATTTAAGGGTTTTTGAAGATGCAACTACTTACACTTGCATAACTTTTTTAGATAAAATTGAAAAAGAAAATTTTGAATTTTCAAGAGTTGAAGATATTAATTTATTCTCAAAGTTAGATAATTTAAGCTATTCAAAGATAAATTTTTCTGAATTAAACTCTAAAAAATGGAGATTAATGAATGAAACTGATTTTTATAATATAAAACAAATAGAAAAAATTGGAACACCTCTTGGAAAATTTGCAGACATAAAAGTAGGAATTGCTACATTAAAAGATAATTTATATTTTATTGATGGAAATAAAGAAAGAGGAAATTATTATATTAAAGAATATGAAGGAGAAGAATATCTTATTGAAAAAGAATTAACCAGAAAGGTAATTAAGATAGCTTCTGTTAATTCGGATGGAGAAGTGAATAAAGATAAGAGAAGGATAATTTTTCCGTATTATAAAGAAGGCGAAGAACATCATATTATTAAAGAAGATAACTTAAAAAAAGATTACCCAAAAGCGTATTCTTATTTCTTAAAAATTAAAGAAGAATTATCTAAACGAGATAAAGGAAAAACAAAAATATCTATATGGTATGCTTATGGGAGAGGTCAAGGATTAAATCTCTATGGGAAAAAGTTATTAACAAAAACTTTCAGCAATAAACCCAATTTTATGATAGACGAAGACGAATATTCTTTATTTTGTAATGGTTATGCAGTATTCCCAGATAATGAAGAAGATTTAATTATTCTAAAGAAAATACTCAATTCTGATTTAATGAATTATTATGCTCGTAAAACAAGTGTAGGGATAGAAGGAGATTATCAATGTTATCAAAAAAACTTTATTGAAAGTTTTTCAATACCAAAATTTACAAAAGAGGAAAAAGAATTTTTAATTAAAGAAGAAAATAAGGATAAAATAAAAGAGTTTCTAATAAATATATACAAGTTAAAATCAACTAAAGGATTATGAATTTAAGGGTTTTATGCTCCCGTGTCTTTCTTCATAACTATTTAGCAAATCCTTAACAAAATCTTTAATACCTAATCCCTTTAATGAAAATTTATCAATATCTTCTTTTTTTAT
>CAZHCJ010000004.1:0-49184 GCA_964530945.1 Candidatus Woesearchaeota archaeon
TTCTATGTTCATCATCTCTTAATTTAAATTCTCCTAATTTTGTAGCTGTTTTAACTTTATTTATATTCATAAAAAAAGCAGGTTTTCTGAACTTAAAAAACTATCTAAAAAGACCAATTAAGGTAACAATGTAGACTTGCCGAAATATTTATAAACCTAAATTTTTTTAGTTAAACACTTGAAACATTTAATCGTAAAACAATAAAAATGGCTAAAGAAAACTTGATGTTTTCTAACACCATTTTAAACAAAACAATAAAACAATAAAAATGGCTAAAGAAAAACCAAACATGAACGTTGTCTTTGTCGGACACGTTGACGCAGGAAAATCCACAATTGTCGGAAGGACTCTCTTTGATAGCGGTGCTGTTCCTGAGCAAGAAATGAAGAAACTTAAAGAAGAAGCTGACAAGCACGGTAAATCAGGATTTGAGTTTGCGTACATTATGGACAAGATTAAAGAAGAGCGTGAACGCGGAGTTACTATTGATTTAGCTTATAAGAAAATTCTAACAGATAAATACGAAATCACAATTATTGATGCACCTGGACACAGAGACTTTGTTAAGAACATGATTACTGGTGCAAGTCAAGCAGATGCTGCTTTCTTGGTTATTGCGGCTCCAGCAGGAGTTCAACCTCAAACCACAGAACACTTATGGTTGTTGAGAACTGCGGGCGTTAAGCAGATCGCAATTGCTATTAACAAGATGGATGCTGTAGATTACAAAGAAGACAAATTTAATAGTGTAAAAGAAGAAGTTACAAAATTACTTAAAGGGGTTGGAATGAAAGCTGAAGAAATCCCATTCATTGCTTGCTCCGGATTAAAAGGAGATAATGTTTTCAAAAAATCAGAGAATATGCCTTGGTATAAGGGCGCGACAATAAAAGAGCAGTTTGACACATTCCCTGAACCTAAATTGCCTACTGACTTGCCAATGAGAATGCCTGTTCAGGATGTTTATGAAATCACAGGGATTGGAACTGTGCCTGTAGGAAAAGTTGTTACAGGGATTATGAAAATAGGACAAAAAGTTAAGGTATTGCCAGGGAGAACTGGAAAAGGAATTGATGGAGAGGTTAAAACCATAGAAGCTCACCATGAACAACTTCAACAAGCTGATGCCGGAGATAATGTTGGAATCAATGTAAGAGGAGTAGGTAAGAAAGACATCGCTCGTGGAGATGTTATTTGTGCAGCTGACAACCCTGTTCCTGTTGTCGAAGAATTTACTGCCACAATCACAGTTATTAATCATCCAACTGTTTTGGCTAAAGGATACACTCCTGTGTTCCATGTACATACAGCTCAAGTACCGTGCCAAATAGTAGATATTGTAGCAAAAATTAATCCTGCTTCAGGAGAAGTTATTGAGGAAAGCCCAGACTTTTTGAAAAATGGGGAGAGCGCAAAGGTTAAAATTAAGCCACAAGGTAACTTATGCCTTGAGACAGTTAAAGAAAATCCTTCAATGGCAAGATTCTCTATTAGAGATGCGGGGCAAACCGTTGCTGCCGGAGTTTGCAACGAAATCACAAAGAAGAAAGAGTAATTTTAAGATAATTTTTATTATAGATATTCAGGTAGTTAATTTTGGTTTTTTATGAATATTTAATATCATTTATTCTAGAACTTCTAAATCTAGGAATATGAACGCTTAGAACCAACAATCCTTAAATAAGGTTATACTTTTTATTTACCATGTTAAAGCCAGGAATGTCTAAAAGCGAAATTGAAAAAGCCATTGAAGATAAAGGAGATTTTGTTAAAATAGATTGGCTTACTAGGTTTCTTAAAAAAGGTTCGCCGTCAAGAGACATCAGAATTTTTGTTTATCAGAAACTTGCGGAAATTTACGAGAAGAAATTCCTGTATGGAGAAGCTGCCGAGGCATATGAAAATATTGGAATGAATATGATAAGATATACTGATAAAATAAAGTATTATATGAAAGAGGCTGAAATCTGGATTTTAAAAGGAGAATTTGAAAAAACAGATAAAGCACTTAGGCGCGCATTGAACGAGGCTAATGCCGCGCAAAAGAAGGAAATTTACTCTGAGATGAAAAATCTTTATCTTACACAAGCTAAAAAATATGAAAAGAATATGAAAACACATAATGCCCTAAGGATATATGAAAAGCTTAATCAGATGGGCTTGGAGGATTCAGAAAGACGGGAGGTTAGAGAAAAACTCATTGAATTGTATGAAAAATTTGGAAAGTTCAAGGATGCCGAAAAAATTAGAAATTTGATGGGTTAAGCCGCAAGAGTTTTTCTTTTATTATAGTCTAAAACTATCCATCCATAATCTCCAGAAATCCCTGATCCTACCACTCTTGAACCTTTCTTACCATATTCAAAAGCTTCTCTCATTTTCTCATCTTTTAAATCATAAACTCTTGAAGAAGTGTTGCTTGAAAAATCCCATGAAAGAATTTTTCCTGGAAGCTCTAAAAAATCAAAAAAACCTTCTGCATCCTCATCCCTAAAACTTGCCCCGAGACCAAACCAATCTTCCATATGGGGCTCATACCTCACAGCATCAACTAATTGTGAAACAGAAAGTCTTCTCATTTCTTCTCTCCTATCTTTTTCTTCCATTTTTAGTAAAAGTTTAAGTGTTTTATAAAAATTATTGCGTTTTAGAATAACTTACCCAAAAAGCTTAAAAAGCATGTAAATCTTAAAAGGTTAGTAGAAAAGTATCACTGCATTATCACATTCACACTTATTATTTGTGTAAAATCTACTTGACGCTCCAAGGAGTGGTGGGTTTATTAGATATTTTTCTATGTAATTAAATTGAATGGAGGAAAAACAATGAAAATTGAAAATTTTCAAGCATTTGAATCCCAAAAGGAAATCAAAAATGGCTAAAATAAGTCCTGCATCTATCAAGTATATGATACATGCAACATTTAGAATAGAAGGCGCACTAGAAAAGCCAGATGTAATCGGAGCCATATTCGGGCAAACTGAAGGTTTACTTGGAAGCGATTTGGAAATGCGTGAATTGCAAAAAGAAGGAAAAATAGGTAGAATAGAAGTTGAACTCGAAAGAAACAAGAGAATAACTACCGGAACAATAAAAGTTCCTACCGCTCTAGACCAATCTGAGACAACGCTTATTGCTGCTGCTTTGGAAACCATAGAAAAAATGGGTCCTGCAGATTCTCAAATAGAGATAGAAAGAATTGAAGATGTTCGTGGCAGTAAAAGAGACTATATTATTGAAAGAGCAAAGAAACTGATGGGAAACATTAGTTCTGAAACAGATTCTAGAGAGATAAGCAAAGAAATCAAAGAATCTGTTAAGACCTCAGCAATACAAAAATATGGTAAGGAAAATTTGCCTGCCGGAGATATTTCTAGCAAGGAAATAGTGGTTGTTGAAGGGCGTGCAGATGTCTTAAACCTTTTGCGAGCAGGTGTTGAGAACGCAATAGGAATGAACGGAACAAAGCTTCCTGATGCTGTAAGAGATCTGACAAAAGAGAAAGAAACAACTTTATTTGTTGATGGCGATAGGGGAGGAAAGCTTATTGTTAAAAATGTTGTAGACAACGCAGAAATTGATTATATCGCTTTTGCTCCGGATGGTAAGGAAGTTGAAGAACTTAGTGGAAAGGAAATCCTTCAATGTTTGAGGAAAAAAATTTCTATTGAAGAATACACTAAAAATGTAAACCGAAATAGAAAAAAGTACGATAGAAAAGACCAAAGCAAAAGTGATGAAAAGGCAAAAAAAGTAGAACTTACCAGCGAGCTCAGAAGTAACTTGGAAAAGAAGTTTGAAGAGAATAAAGGAAGTGGAAAAAGTGTTTTTTTAGATGACTCTCTGAAAGAGTTCAAAAAGGTTTCATCTAAAACAACATCAAGAGTTTTAAGAAAATTAAGAAGAAAACCTTCTATCATCGTGATTGACGGGACTGCAACAAAGAATATTCTTGAATCTGCTGAAGAAGCCGGTACGAGTATTGTTGTAGCAAAGACTTTCACTTCTACAGATGCAAATTTAGAACTATTGAGTTTTTAAAACTCAATAGTCTTTTATTTTTATATTTGAAATGGAAATTAAAGAAATTTTAAAGATTGCTAAGGGGAAAGGTATTCGTTGTGAACTAGATGGGAAAGAAGTTAAAGTATTTGTTGAGAGAAATCTTGAATTAAAAATATATCCTAAAACAAGAACGGCAGAATTTTTAGAAATTGATTACGAGTGGAGTGAATTGGAGCACGCTGTAAGGAATAGATATTCCGAATACCCTGAGATGGTTGTTTTAACAGATTTATTAAACGCTGGAGGATATGATATTATATGGTAATAAAAATAGGTCCTTCTGGTTTAGGAGGTGTTAAAGAAGCTGTTGCAAAACTTGAACGTTATCACAAGCTTGGATTTAAAGCGTGTGAAATAGCGTTTACCTATGGAGTATATATTAAAGAAGAACGTGATGCCCTGGAAATAGGGGCTAAAGCTAAAGAACTTGGGATAGATTTAACAATTCATGGACAATACTGGATTAATCTTAACTCCAATGATGAAGAAAAGATAGAAAAAAGTAAGGAACGCATTCTTAAATGTTTGAAAGTAGGAACTTGGTTGAGTGCAAAACGGGTCATATTCCATCCGGGCTTTTATAGCAAAATGAGTCCAGAAGAAACTTATGAAAACATAAAATCCAACATTTTAGATATAATGAAAACAGCTAAAACAAAAGGTTACACTCCAAAACTTGCCCCTGAAATTATGGGCAAAGTAAATGTTTTTGGTAGTATTGACGAAATCTTTAAACTGAAAAAAGAAACTGGTTGTGACATGTGCATAGATTTCGCGCATATTTTGGCAAGATATAAAGAATACAAATTTGATGAGACTTTAAACAAAGTTAAAAAAGCGAAAATGGACAATATCCATATCCATTTCTCAGGAATTGTTTATGGAGAAAAAGGTGAGAAAAAACACAAACAAGCGACCCAAAAAGAGTGGGAAATGTTATTAAATAAGTTAAATAAGAACGTTCCCGAATTAGAAATAACTGTCATCAGTGAGAGTCCAAACCCTATAAAAGATGCAAGTCTTGCAAACAAGATTTTTAGTAAGATTTGAATTTAGAGAGTTAAAAATATTCAGACAGCGACGCTATTTACTGTATGTTACTCACACATGGTTGTTTCAAACTGAATGTGACTCACACACAGTACCATTGTAACTTCATAATTACGACAATACCATAAAGTTTATAAACACACTCCAAGTTGTTTTTATACATGGAAACAAAGTTTCCCGAATTAAATAAAAACAGACGCAAAATGGATATGAAAAGAATATTGGTTTCTTTTCTGATAGTGGCAAGTTTTGTTTTGCTTACCTCTGTTGCAAGCGTAAGTGCTTCACCTATCGCAACCGGAGATACTTTTACAAGTGTTGAGGTTGATGGAATTCAATTAGGTGCTAGTGGAAATCCCGCAATAACTGCTGGAGAATCTATTAGAGTTAGAGTGGAATTTGACGCTGCTGTAAACGCACAAGACGTTACATTGGAAGTAGAACTTGAAACTAGCGATGAAGATCCTGAAGCTGAAACTCGTCCTTTTGTCATTGAATCTGGCAATTCTTATGCTAGAACTTTGATGTTGGATGTGCCTGTAGACCTTGACGATGAGCTTAGTGATTTTGTTACTCTCAATATAGAGATTAGCAATGATGGCTATAGCACTGAAGAAAGCTACACTTTGAGGCTTCAAAGGGAATCTTACAAAACAGACTTACAGTCTGTGAGAGTTCCTCAAACTGTTGATGCAGGAAAAACTTTCCCTGTAGATATAGTTTTAGAGAACATCGGTTACAACGATCTTGAAGATGTGTATGTAACTGCAAGTATCCCTGCATTAGGAATTGAACGTACTGAATTTTTCGGAGATATCGTTGCAATAGAATGTGACGACTCATATAACTCTGAAAAAAACTATGGTGTTGACATCGAAAGAAAGTGTAATGAAGATGATGAAGATACTGTTGTAGGAAAGCTTTTCCTTAATGTGCCTTTCGATGCGGAATCTGGACTATATGCTCTTGACGTAAGTGTTGAAAACGATGACACTTTCTCAAGCAAAACAGTCCAAGTTAAGATAGATAACGCATTTTCTGGAGGAAACTTCATTGTTTCAGGTAGCCAACTTCTAATCGTTAACCCTACAAACGATGTTGTTGTTTACAGACTTGTTCCGGTGAATACTGCAAGCACAAGTGTTAGCTTAAGTGAAGGCCTTGTTGCCGTACCTGCTGGTTCAAGCAAGATGGTTTCTACAAGTGCCAGTTCTTCTCTTGGAGATACATTTACATACTCTGTAAATGTTTTCAGCTCTGACGGAAAGCTTGTTGACGCAGTTCAATTTACAAGCACTTCTGATGGAAGAAATGACGCCACTTCAAACCCAATTGTTGTACTTACAATTATACTTGCAATCATCTTCGTGGTGTTGCTTGTTGTATTGATAGTATTGATTGGAAAGAAACCTAAACAAGAAGACTTCGGCGAAAGTTATTACTAACTTTCCCTTATTTTTTATTTTTTATTTTTTCTTTAAATTTTATTTTTTTAAGAACAAGCTGAAAGTGTGTTAAATTTCTAATATGGTATCACTCTAAAATTATGAAATGTCCTAAATAATCACTCCCCTTCTATCAAAGGAACAAACCTAAACCCAGAAAATTCTTGGATTTTGTTCTCATTTGTAAAACGCTGTATTTGAAGAATTGAGTTTCGCACTGGCACAACTAAAATGCCTCCGATTTTAAGCTGTCGGACAAGCTTGCTTGGAATTTCATCGGCCGAGGCACTTACAATAATCCTATCGAAAGGAGCTTTGTCTGGCAAGCCTTTGCTCCCGTCCCCATGAATGACTTCTATATTGAATTTGTTTTTTAATTCTTCACGAGAACGCTCTGCCAACTCTTCAACGCGTTCAATTCCGTAGAGTTCCGCATTATCAAGAATTTCATCAAGCAGAGCTAGAACATAACCCGAACCCGAGCCAACTTCAAGGAGTTTTTGTTTGTTTTTGCTTTCTGGCTCGAGCTTTAAGAGTGAAAGCATGAAAGCGATTGTGTAAGGCTGACTTATCGTTTGACCTTTGCCTATAGGCAATGCGGTGTCTTCATAAGCCATTGTTTTGGAAATTTTAGGTATGAACTTTTCGCGCCGGACTTTTTCAAAAGCCTTGACAATTCTTTCAGAGAAACCTTGTTGTTTTAAACTACGTATAAGTTCTTCTTTGTTCATATAAATATAAAGAAAACTTTATTTAAAAATTTTAAACAAAATTAGTTATCAAAATCTTTCAAACTAATGACATTTGGTATTTTTACCAACTTTCTATCTGCCGTAATTAATTCCGTTTTGTGTGTTTGTGCTAGCGCCACATATAAGGCATCATAGATTGTTATGTCGTATTTTGCAGAGTTTTTAATTGCTTTTGATAATAGGTCTTCGTATAGATTGGTTATTTTAAGATTTAATCCGAAAACATTTTTATTAACTCTTACAAGTTCATTTTCATCTTGTTTACCATATCTGAGAGCATTTGATATCTCTAAAAATATTAGGCTCGGTGCCATTAGTTTTAATTCTTCATTCAAAAATAAATTTTTTAAATTTCTGGCTTTATCAGAATTCTCTTCATTAAGAAACCATTTAACAGCAACAGAGGCGTCTATTACTAATGTCTTTTGTCTCTCCATTCTCTTATTATTTGGGTACTATCTTTTTCGCTGTCAAAAATACCAGATTTTCTAATTTTATCTATATCTTCGCTAGCTTTTCTTCTCTTTTCCATTTTTTTCTGATCTTCTAGTGTTTCAACTATGGCATTCCTTAATATAACACTCCAATTTATTTCTTCACGAGATTTCATTTTTTCTTTCAAATTTTTGCTAACCCTTAAAGAAATTACTTCATCTTTCATTGTATTAAATTTTCATAAATTTAAATGCTTGAAAATTCTTGATTTTCATTGTAATACATGTAATACATTTAGATATATAAACCTTTCTAGCTAAATCTCCAAACTAATTATCTTGCTTATGCCGTCGTGCATGCTAACTCCATAAAGGCTCGTGGCGTTGCTTATAACCTCGTCATTGTGCGTTATAACAATATACTGGCCCTTTTTCATGTACTTTGTTAAAAGTCCTGCAAGCCTTTGAGAGTTTCGTTTGTCAAGTGCAGCATCCACCTCATCGAGAAGATAAAAGTAATACGGATTGTATTCTTGTATAGCAAAAATAAGTGCCAATGCCACAAGGGTTTGTTCCCCTCCAGACAATGATTTTACATCAAAGTATTTTCCATGCCCGGTTTTGACTATTATGTTTAAGCCAGCAGAAAAAGGGTCTTTTCTGTTTTCTAATTCAAGATAAACCTGTCCTTTACTACTTAACTGAGCAAAATTGCGGGTAAATATCTCATTAACTTTTTCCATTGTTTCCATAAACGCCTTCTTTTTCTTTTTATCAATCTCTTCAATAACTTTCATTATATTCTCTTTTTCTTTTTCTATAGTTTCTGCTTTTAGCTTAATGCTGTCATATTCCCTCTTAACGCTGTCATAAACCTCAAGGCTACGAAGATTCACGTTGCCTATGCCATCTAGTATTTGTTGGGCTTTTGCTAAACGACGCTCTAATTTTTCTTTTTTGGTTTTGATTACATTTATATTTGGAAACTCTAGTAATTCGGTTTTAAGGTTTTCAATACTTGCATCCACTCCTGCTTTACTTATCTTTAAATCATTAATTTTTTGCTCTATGTTTCTAAACGCATTCTCTTGATTTGAGACTTCAATTTCATTATCTCTAATGTTAGATTGAAGTTTTTCTCTTTCGGCAATCAAAGATTTATAACGTTCATTGAGTTCTTTTTCTTTTTCTTTCTTTTCAGACAAAATCTTTTCTTTATTTTGGATGGAATCTTCTAAACTCTTCAAAGTTTCACCAAGCTCTGAAGCATTTCTTTTCAAATCTTTCAAAGTTACCTTTAGGCGTTCAACTTGACGTTCTTTAAAACTAATTTCTGAGCTGACACTTTCTTTTGTTCTTAAAGAAACTTCTTCAATTTCTATCTTTAAATTCTCATAGCGTTTTTCGACGTTTGCAATTTCGCTCACGCGTTCAGAAAGTTGTTTTTTTCTATTCCTTAGTTTTTCTATTTCTTCCCTTAATTTCTCTATCTTCTCTTGAGTGTTCTTTATCTGATTTTTTTTATCCTCTACCTTGCCCAATTTTCCTAAATCGGATTCTGTTTTTTGAATTTCATCATTTAATTGTTCTATATCTCTTTCTAAAATTTCTTTTTTCTGATAAATATTTTTTAGTTGATTATCAGAATCTTTGATTTTCTTTTCCAAAGACTCGATTTTTGGATATATATCTCCATGAATCTCATCCATGTGCTCAGGAGTTATCTTGCTCTTACAAACAGGGCAAATGTCAAGCTTTGAAATTTTATCGATAATCTTCTTTTGACTATCTATCTCTGCCTCGTTTAATGTTGTTTGGCGTTCCGTTTTTGCTTGCTTGGATAAAAGCGTTTTCAAATTTTCACGCTTTTCTGCCAGCGTTGCCCTGAGATTTTTAAGTTTCTCTTGATTTGAGCGTTTGTCATGAATCTCTATCGAAAGCTGTTCTATTTGCTTTAATAAGAAATCTGACTCCTTGTTATAATTTTGAAAGGTTTCGGTTTTGTCCTCAACTACGCTTTCTAACGACTTAAGCTCTGATTTCATCATATAAAGGCGTTTACGAGTATTCTCAAGCTTATCTAATTCTTTCTTCTTTTCATTAATCTCTTTGAGTTTCTTTTCGGAAACAGAGCCGCCTTTGCTTTTCTGTAAAGATTTAAGTTCTTCTTCTCCTTGTTCTATTGAAGTCTTAATTTCTTTTCTTTGGTTTTGAATATCTTGTATTTTGCTTTCTTGATTCTCTAGACGTACTCTCAATCCAGTAAGTTCTGCTCTCAGGTCTGCAATCTCTTGGTTTATTTTCTCTTGCTCTAAACCTGTTTCTTCTTGTATTTTGGAGTTGATATTAGAAATTTTTTCTTGTGCGGATTTTATGTTAGATTGTGTGCTTGCAATATTCTTCTTTATTTTTTCTACTTCTTTATTATGTTTTTGGATGTCTTTATTTATGCCTTCAAGATTTTTTTCTTTTTGTCTTAAATCGGCGCTAATTATACTCGCTTTGAAAACTTTAATGTCTTTCTTCAATTTCTTATAACGCAATGCTTGCTTACGTTCTTTTTCAAGATTATTCAGATAACTTGTTCTTTCCCTTAAAACGGAACTTATCTCTTTTAACCTATCATCTGTCTTCTCTAGCTCTCTGAGAGATTTCTTTTTCCTGGACTCGTAAATAGATATTCCAGAAACCTCTTCTATCACTTCTCGCCTTTCCTCAGGATGCTTTTGAACAAAATTTTGAATCTCGCCTTGCAAAACAATGTTAAAACCTTGAGGGTCTATTCCTGCCTGAGCCAAAAGTGCCAGGACTTCTTGGCGTGTTTTTGTTTTGCCATCTATCTTGTATGTACTTTGACCACTTTTCTTAACTATTCTTTTAACAGAAACTTCTTTCTTGTCTGTGGAAAAAACATTTTCTGAATTATCTAAAATGAGTTCTACTGAAGCTTGTTTAGCGGGCCCTGCTTCTTTGCTTCCCATAAAGATTAAATTTTTTGCTTTTGCCGCCCTAAGTGATTTTATGCTTAAGCGTCCTAAGACAAAACATATTGCATCGCTGATGTTGCTCTTGCCAGAGCCATTCGGCCCAAGAATTACGTTTATTCCTTGAGTAAAGGGCACCTCTGTTTTGCGCGGAAAGCTTTTGAACCCGTGCATCACCAATTTTTTTATGTATGTCAATTTATTTCCTTTTTATTTAATCGTCATGCTCGAAAATTTCTTGTTTTCGTTGTATGTCAATTTATTTCCTTTTTATTTAATCGTCATGCTCGAAAATTTCTTGTTTTCGTTGTATGTCATTTTTTCTGGAAAATTCATGCTCGAAAATTTCTTGTTTTCGTTGTATGTCATTTTGATCCTATTTTTTAATGAAAAATGACTTGCTTAAAAATCTTTGATTTTTATTAGGTGTCATCTTTATACAGAATTAGAGGATAATTAGTTTTTTAAAATTGTTTATTAGAAATTTGGACCTTCATAAACAAATTTCTCGCTTTCTAAACGAGATGTTAAGGTGTGATTGGGAGGAATTTCATATCCTTCAGGAGCGTCTGTCAAAAATGCATTATCATCAATTTCTGAAAGTCTTTCTGAAAGACCCATCAATCTTAGGCCCTTATCTAATATTTGTGCCGAATTCATTTCAATATATTCAAAAACATCCATGACTTCTTAAATTGTATAAAAGTTATTTAATTATCTGTTTCACAAGGTTCAACGCTTTTTATTCTATCTGGGCCCATAAAATCAACAAAATAATCTTTCAATCCTAAATTATATCTCTTTCCGATTTCTAAATCACTAACAAATTTCTGGTCTCCAGCATAAAAATGTGCAGGAACTCTATTTTCCCTTGCTCTTGTTTCAAAATTTTGTTCATCGAAAACAAATAAAGGGCTTGAGGTCCAGTTATGATACCCTTGATAAAGCAGACACTTTTCTTCGTGATTTGTACCAATGTGGGCCAATCCTAACGAAGCTCCTGCCAACGCCAAAAATACTAAACTTCCTTCAGCAATGTTCTTTAATCCCATATTTTAATAAATGAAGCTTTATTTAAAAGTCTTTTCATTTTTGTAATCTTAAAGGAGTTACATACACTGCCCATAAGAGACCATATTTGTTTAGGCAATGTATTCAAAGACATCCTTAAAAATCTAGCTTCTTTTGATTAGCTTTGCTTTGAGAATTCTTCCATGTACTCCAGGTTTTTCTAAATATTCCCGAATCTTTGTGTTTTTCTCCATGTTTTTTTAAGAATTCTTTTGTTACGGGGTCACTAGGATATCCAGAGCCAATATCTCCGTGTTTTTTCTTGATTTTGTCTACTTCTTTTTCTCTAGCTGATTTTGCAAGTATAGATGCCGCCGCAACCGCTATGTGGTTTTTATCTGCCTTGTGTTCGCACGAAAGCTCAAGATTGTCCAAACGATTCATCTGCGTTCTTAAGTAATCTGACCACTTGACTATACTAGGAGAAGGACAGTCAACAATAACGCGAATGTTGCGGGTTCCTACTTTTTTATTCAAATTATCTATGATTCTTGCGCACGCGATTGCTTCCAACTCATTAAGTTTTAGGCCTTTTTTATTACTTTTATCTATCTCTTCAGGAAAAATGAGGACAACGTCGTAAGCCTTTGCTTTTTTGCGAATTATTTCCGCCAAGAACTCTCTTCTTTTCGGAGTGAGTTGCTTACTGTCCCTCACTCCTAACTCTCGCAATTCACTTTCCAAAGACTTCTCTATTAAGACTCCTGCAATTGCCATTGGGCCAATCAACGGACCTTAAGGCGAGCAATAGTGTAATACCCTTAACTCTCTACCTGCGTCGTCGACGCCCAATATTAAATCGCTAGGACCTTTTTCTCCGCAGTTAACTTTATCCATTTTCCATTACTTTCCCTCCTTGTTAAATTTAATTTTTCGAGTTCCCTTAGTCTTCCAAAGGAAGACTTCCAATCAACACCAAATTTTTCCGCAAATTCAGATGTCTTTCTTGCTCTATTTAAAAACAAGAGATAATCCTTTTTAAGTTTTGATATGATTATCAAATATTTATCATTAGTCCAATAATCTACACTTCCTACCCTAAAGTTTTTTATTTTGTTCTCTTTTTTTAATTGGATTAAAACATCTCTAACTCTTGCCGGAGACCTATTGATTAATTTGCTTATTTCCTTTGTGCTCAAGGGGTTTTTTAGTAATTTATAAATCTCTCTTTTAAGATAACCTTTCCCATAATGTTCTTCTTTAAAATTACCATATACTCTCCAAAACTTTTTCTTCTTATCTGGATGCAAATCATCTAAATTATTCTTAGCAAAGATATCCCAATTCCATTTTCCATAAATGACATAGTTTCTATTCTTTTCTCTGAAAGAAAATTCGAGTCCCAAGTTTTCCATTAAGATTTCAATAAATCCTTTCCTTTTCCCCTGCGAAATTCTCAGTTTTCTTGTGTTATGGCTCCCCTCATAAATGTTTCCCTCTCCTGAAAAAAATCCTCTTAAAATATATTTGTGTACTTCTTTGTTATCCAAATTTTCTTTTACTATCCCCTTCCATTCTTTCAACATCTTCACAGATGCTATTCTATGGATAAAATAAGGTCTTGTAGCTCTTTTGTGAATATATTCTTTTACAATTACTTCTTTATAAGGGATTTCTACCTTTTCCTTATCTTTTGAGTAAATATATATTCTTATTTTATAGTTTTGATTAGGAAATACCTTCTTGATCGTTCTGTGAAATAAATCTACCAATTCCCAACAACTATTTGTAAATGTTATCTCTGACTTAGATTTTATTCCTCCTTCAGCTAGCCATAATCCTATACATTCCGCAACATTCTTATCTAGGACGGATAAGTTGTCACCCATATAAAAAACAATAATTCAAATTATTTAAGGGATTATGTTCATTTCAAAGTTAATCTCCAAAAGAAACTTTTATAAGTAAAATTACTCATCTTTTATTGGCCTAGTTATGGAAAGGCTCTAGTAAACACAATAGCGGGATGGGGCAGTCTGGAGTGCCCGCGAGGCCCATAACCTCGAGGTCGGAGGTTCAAATCCTTCTCCCGCTATTCTCCTAACAAAAAACCTTAAAAGCTCAAATACTTCTATATGAGTATGCCACGGTCGCATAATGGTATTGCACCGGATTGCTAATGCCCAACTTTTGAAAAGTTCGGCGCTCAAACTAATGATATAGATTCCGAGCATAAAAAAGCAAACATCCGGACCCTTCGGGGTGCGCAGGTTCGATTCCTGCCCGTGGCGTTTTTTAAAATGGGAATACAAAAAAGGAAAATCTTTATAATTGCTTTATTTGTTTTGGTTTTTGCAATATTAATAGGAGTAAACAATATGGTTCAGGCAAATGAGAAAAAAGTGAAAATTGAAACAAATCTTGGTGATTTTACAATTGAGTTATACGAAGAGATGCCGATTACAGCAGGAAACTTCAAGAAACTAGTGGAAGAAGGTTTTTACGATGGGCTTATTTTTCATAGAATCATTGATGGTTTTATGATTCAAGGGGGTGACCCCACGGGAACAGGTGCAGGAGGCCCGGGATACACAATAAAAGACGAGTTCACAAAAACAGAATTAGACCAAAATAATAAAGGCACAATATCTATGGCAAATGCGGGACCTAACACTGGAGGAAGTCAATTTTTTATAAATCTAGCAAACAATAATTATCTTGATGGAAAACATCCTGTTTTTGGCCGCGTTATTGAAGGAATGGATACTGTTGAATCAATAGGAAAAGTTCAAACAGATTCTCAAGATAGGCCTATAGAAAAAGTTGTCATAAGGAAGGCATATCTCTTGTAAAAAACAAAAATGTCAATCTACCAACCAAGCGATGATTCTTATCTTCTCTCAGAGGTTTTAAAAGAAGAGTTGCCAAATTTGGTTGAGGAAAATCCTAACTTGAAAGTTTTAGAAGTAGGAATTGGCTCTGGTTTCCAACTTGAAACACTTTTTTCCTTAGGAATTAAGAAAGAAAATCTTTTTGGTTGTGATATAAATCCTAAAGCTGTGGAGCATTGCAAAAAACTCGGTTTTCAATGCATTAAATCTAATTTGTTTGAGAATGTTGAAGGCAATTACGACATTATTATTTTCAATCCTCCTTACTTGCCTCTTGACAAACGCGAGCCAAAAGATTCTAAAACAGCCACGACTGGAGGAAAGAAAGGCAACGAAATAATTGTTCGTTTTTTGGGAGAAGCGAAAAAACATCTAAATGAAGATGGTAAAATATATATTGTCACAAGTTCATTTACAGATTCAATTGACTTTGAGAATTTAGGTTATAATTCTAAAAAAGTTAATTCCGAAAAATTATTCTTTGAGGAAGTGTTTGTTTGGAAACTTGCATTAGATAAACCACAATAATGTTTAAATAATTGTTTTTTGTTTTTGGGTTATAGGTGGAAGATTAAGCAGACATTACGGTCCTAGCAGAGATGAAGAAACAAGGGCGATGTTATTAGGAGAACAACATTTATGGGCCCAAGATCAAAGAACACGTGCTCGTAATCGTGAAATAGAAAGAAGCCATGATGTTGTTGCGGAAATCTATTTTGACGCACGCACAGGAAAAGTCAGAACTATGTCTCCCGAGGAAGGAAAAGTGTATGTAACAGGATTAGCCATGGGTTCTTTAGGCCTATTTCCACATTATGACGAGGAGATATTAAATGAGTAAGATATCTAGAGCAAATCGGCAGTTTGAGGCATTTTTGGGAATCGACTTAAATGCTCCAAGAGAAGATACAATTCGTAGCTATGATGAACTTTCTAGAATTCGTCATGAACCTTCTGGAGAAATAAGACCGGAAACAGGAGAACCAGTTTGTCGCTGGAAATACAATCCCAAAACTAGAGAGATAGAGTATTTCCCTTTAGAAGAATAGTTATCCAAAAGAATTATAAAACAAATATTTCTTAAAATTTAATGAGCTATAAATCAAAATTTAGAAGAGCTTTAAGAGAATATCGACCTAGTGTGGAAAAACTGACGCAAACTAAATTAGGAAATATAGTTATCATCCCAAGACTCATTCCAGGATATGAATCCCATAGATCGAGAAAAGAAGGGATAACTTTTGCAGAAATTTCTTGGGAAGAAGAACCAGAGATTTTTTTGAACTCTTCGCGACTTTTAGATTTTATTCCTTATTCAACGGTTTCGAAAATAGCGATTCACGAAATGGCACATTTAGCACACCGTCAAATAAGAGGGATGGATTTTGTTTTTGGAGATAGAACTTACCATGAGTGTGTTGCGGATTATGTTGTCTGTAAATTAACCAAACCCGACGATTTTGCTACAAAATTTCTATTCGGGGATATATTGAATAAAAATTCTTCGGTTGTAGAAATGGTCCTTAGAGAAGAAAATCTTAGTTTAAGGGAATATATGGAAAATGGAGGGCCCTTGATTAAGCTCAATTAAAAACAAACTTGTCTCTGCCTGATTTTTTAGCTTTGTAAAGTGCCTTGTCTGCACGTTCCATAAAGCGCTTTTTTGTATCTTTTTCAATATACTGTGTTAAACCTCCGCTTACAGTCAGGTTATACTTGCTTAACTTTTTGTTTTTCTTTATCGCATTTTGCAAACGTTTTGCTGCTTTCTTAGCTTTTGTAATGCTTGTTTCGGGCATTAATATGAAAAATTCTTCTCCACCAAAACGTGAAACTATGTCCGAACGGCGCATCTGTTTTTTCAAAAGTTTTCCCAACTCGACAAGAATTTCGTCTCCTTTAAGATGGCCGTGGGTATCATTAAGCTTTTTGAAATGGTCTATGTCTATTGCAAGGAGAGAAAGTTTTTGTTTTCCTCTTTGTGCTTTTTCTATTTCCATCTCCAAAATATTGTCAAAAAATTTAGAGTTGTAAAGATTTGTTTTTTCGTCTTTTGATGCAGCTTCATAAAGAATTGAAATGGATTCGTTCATCTCTTCTAAAAGTCTTTCAATTTTCTTTCTGAATCTTGGGTCTAAAGCGTGAAGCTTCTTCTTTGTTTCTTTATCCATGTAATTATAAGTTGAAAAAGATTTATAAAAACTTCTTTCTTAAGAAAAGAAAGATAAAAGGAGGTGAATAAAATTTTAAGAAGTTTTAGGTCAAACTAGAACTTTAAAAAAAGAAAAATGGCTTTAGAATCAATTTACACTGAAATAATGAATGCTCTTCCAGAAGGATATAGTCAGGCTTTGGCAGGAGGGCTCACAGGAGTTGTTGCAGGATTTTTGGGTGCGGTTGCAATCCTCTTGTTTTTAGCTATTTACATATATCATGCTTGGGCATGGATGGATATTGGTAAAAGAATGAAATATAAATATCCTTGGCTAGCATGGATTCCTTTTGCAGGTAGCGCTATGAGACTTCAACTTGGAGGTTTCCATTGGGCTTGGATATTCTTAGTGTTAATTCCTATTGTTGGATGGATGGCAATTATCATATTGCTGACAATCGCCATATGGAGAGTTTTTGATGGACAAAGATATCCTGGATGGTTGGCTTTAGCTTTCCCATTGATGTTCTTTCCTTTAGATGGCTTAGATATAGCAGGAATTGTTTATCTTGTGGCTATCGGTTTGGTTGCATGGAAAAGCAAAGGGAAAAAACGTTCAAATAAGAAATCTCGGAAAAAACGTAAGAAGAAGTAATTCTTCTTTTTTTATTTCGTCTAAGGGGTTTTTAATTTTCTTTTTAACCCATTTATTTCTTTAGTAAAATCTCTTCTTAAATTATATGTATCTGCCCACATAGAGTAAGCGTTCCAACCCTGGAAAATTTCACTTATTTTCTTTTTAGAAATCTGTTTTCTTGAAAAACATTTTATCTTGTTTTCCATGCTTTTGATATTTCTTTTTCTTGGTAATTTAAAATAATAAAAATTTCTGAATCCAACGAAATCCGTGCCTTTAGACAAAAAATTTATCTTTGATTTATCAGAATGTAATTCAAGTTTTAATCTTTCTTTCAAAAATTCATTAATTCTTCTTTTCCACTCTTTTAATTGAAATTTTGATTTGTGTAAAACAATAAAATCATCAACATATCTTACATAATGCTTGGCTTTTAGGTTATGTTTGAGAAACAAATCTAATTCATGAAGATAAACGTTGGCAAAAAACTGGCTAGTAAGATTGCCCAAAGGTAATCCTTTATTCTCTGAACTATTAACTTGTGTGTCCGTCTCTCTGATGACACGTTTAATCAACCAAATAACTTTTTCATCTTTAATTTTTCTTCCAATCAAATTAATTAAAATGTTGTGATTTATTTCATGAAAATAATGTTTTATGTCTGCCTTTAAACAATATCCATAAGAAGAAAAATTATCTGTTACTTTTCTTCTAAATTTTTCAAATCTTTTTGTAGCAAATAAATTTCCTTTATTTTTTCTATTGGCACAAGAGTTATAAATAAACGTTTTATCGAAAATAGATTCAATAACATTACAGATTGCGTGATGCACTATTCTATCACGAAAATCAGATTTAGATATTTTGCGAGTTTTTGGATCACGTAAAATAAATGTTTCGAGAGGCTTTGGCTTATATGTTTGAGTTTTTAATTCGTTTTGAAGTTTCTCTAGATTCAATTCTAAATTCTTCTCAAATCTTTTAACGTAACTTTTCTTTGTTTTGCCTTTTCTTGCATTCAAAAAAGAAAGGAACAAATTTTCCGTAGAATAAATTTCAGAATAAAGATTCTTGTGAGTTTTCATTTTTATGTGTCTTAGTAGCTAAAGCCATTCCGAAAGCATGAGTGTTCGCATCGTCGCCATGTTCGTTGGAATTAACGTTAAGCCTATTACCCTTCCAATTGGAGTCAAGCGAAGCACTTGTGTAGCCAACTTACCAATTACCACCATAACTTCAACTTTCACAAATAATAGATATAAACCGCTACTAATTGTCGTTATTGAATTTTACTAAATAAATTAGCGTGTGGCCTTAGCCTGAAAGTTTTTAAAAACTTCAACTAAGACAAATGTATGAATAAAGAATATTTTAAAAAATTACTCATTTTTAGCGCGCGTGCCTTCGGCACTATCTAACACCCCGAAAGCATGAGCGTCCGCATCGACGCCAAGTTCGTAGGAACCAACGAGAAGCCCATCACCCTCCCAATCGGAGACAAGCGAAGCTATTTTTGTAGTAGGTTCTTTTAATTCTGAAACATTTGGAACCCATATATAAGCTTCTCTTTTTGAATGTTTTGAAGCTAATTCAGCAATTTTTTCTGCGCCTTCTTCTCCTGCCCAAGCAACAAAATAAGGATTTTTTGCAACTTCTCTCCAAGGAACAGAACCTTGTCTCAAATGTTCAAAGCTAACACTTTCTCTAGCTTCTTCAATTCTTGATTGTAAATCACGTGTAATAACATAACTATTTTCATTAAACTCTAAATCTCCGTCAATGAAATGGGCTAAACCTTCTCCATTATCTTCAGGAACGTAAAGAATCTCCGTAAATCCTCTGAGATATCTACTCTTCATTATCTCTTGTACTTCTTGGGCTTGAGGTTCATTTCCATTAAAATATTCATGAACAAAAGAAGCGACTTCTGGAGCTGTGGGTTCTCTAAATCCATCTTGTCTGATATTCTCTAAAAGTGTTTTAGAATTTGCATGGCCATAAAAAGGGTGAACTGCTGTTAAAATCTTTCCTTCGTGAGAAAAGTCCATTTCCGTTCTTCCGACCCTTACTCTTTCTCTTGTTTCAGTTTGATTTGTCATGTTTTTCATAAAAATTTATACTTTATAAACTTTTCTATTTTAAGTAATTATTTAGTGGTAACACACTTAGATAGCTTTTTTATTTTTTTATTTCGCTTGTTTTTTTATAATTAACATGCATCTCATTTAAGATTTTTAAAACACGTTCTCTGTGTTCCGCGTTACCTAATCCTTTCCAGTCTAGTAAGACAAAATCAACTTCCTCATCTGTTTGCCCTATGGCTTGTTCAACCATATATTTTTCTAAGGGAAAGGCATAGCTTGAAATGACATGCCCAATTGCGTAGTTTGTTTTAAGTTGAATTTTGTTAAAACTTGGACAATAATGAGGGCCTCCAATTGCAATGCAATTTTCATTATACTCGTTAGATTTGAAGTTTTCAATAGTTTTCCAAAGCGCGCGGGCTAAAACAAAGCCTGCTTTGCGGTCTTTCCACTCTGTTTCTGTTGAACCAATTTCAACAAATGCACAAGGCTTATCCAAAAAAGGCCCGTGATGGGTCGCCTCCAAGGTTACTTTGTAATCATCAAGATTATATTTCTTTGCATCTTCATTTAGCTTTTCAAAGAACTGCTTCATGAATTGGGAAGAGGTTTTACTTGCAACACGCTTTTCTCCTCCGTATTCTGCAAGACGCCAATTTCCTGGGGCGTGGACAGAAAGCGTTTTTTCCTTAGATTTTGATTCGTGCTTTGAAGCAAAAACAATGAAATCATATTGGGAAATTTTTTCCATGTTTAAATTTTCATGATGAAGTATGTCACGCTCAACCAAATAAAAATTAAAATCTCCGAACTGACTTAATTGGGTAGTTATGTTTATTCCTGCTTTGTCTTGCTTGCTTGCAACGATTAGGAATTTTTTGTATGCCATGTAAAAAGAAATTAGGAAGAGTATAAAAATATTGTTTTAGAATACAATAATCTTTATAATCTAATTATCAAAAGATTTTATATGAGGAAAGCACCTTATTTGATTGCTCTTGCTGCAACCTTTTTTACTGGATGTGATGATGATCGTCTACATGGAAAGATAGTCCAAGATGATTCTTGGAGGAATTCCTCCGGATCGTATTATGGCATTGTTTTAGAAAGTGAAGGAGATTCTACTTTTTCTTATAGGCCTTTTGTTTTTGTAGGAGCCGATGAAGAAATAAATAATCTTGATAGAAGATATAATCCTGGAGACAGCGTGGCTCTTGATGCCCAGGAGTCCACTGCATTTACTCTTCTTCCTGACGGATTGCTCGTACAAGTTCTTTGGTCAGATTTAATTGAAAACGTTGAAAGAGATTGACTAGAAAAGCAGTGGTTGTTGATTCTGTTTAAATTTTATCACAGATAATCGAAACTCGCGTTCCAGGAGTTATCTTATCTTTAAAAAAGGATAAAGGCTTGTTTTCCATTCGAATACACCCTTCTGTTGGCTTAAGCTCTTTTTCTTTTTTAGGAGTGCCGTGAATTCCTATTCCTCTTAACTTTCCCTTATAATATGAATCTATACAAATGAATGCCGGCCCCAAACTTCTCTTGGGTTTCATTGTTATTGTAAAAACTTCTTCTTGGTTCTCTTTTGGAAGCCTTACAAACAATACTTTGAACTTTCCGAGAGGTGTCTTTTTATCTCCTTCTACACCTTCTCCTTCTTCAGAAAAGCCCTTCTTGCCTATTTCACAATCGAAAGAGTAATTTCTAGAATTTGTTTTAAAATTGATTTTTCTTTTGCTGGATAAAATCTCTATTTCTTTAACTTTTGTTATTTTTTTAGGTTCTCCTTTTTTGTGGTGAGTTGATTCTTGTTTCATGACGGGAATAAATCTTGCCCGAGTTTTAAATCTTATCTAAATCCAAACCTGATTCCATTGCTTCTTTTTTTGCATTTTCCATATATCTTATTATTTCTTGTTCACTTGCCCTATAAAACAAACGGGTTATGTCTCTTATGTCTAAAACTTTAGGAGAGTAATTTACTCTTTCTCTGTCTAATCTTCTCATTGCCCAATAAATATCGGTTATCATCTTAACTTCTCTGCACCTCTCAATTGAACCTGCTTCACTCATATCTCTTAAAATGCAAAGATAATTTTTAACTTGTATGAAAATCAAATCTAGAATTAAGATGAATTTGTCAAATACTTTATTAACCCTAAAAGCTTTTATTTTTTATGCAATATCTTAACTTCATTATAGGGATTATCGTCCTTATTTTAGGTGTGCCTATAGGAAATTTTCTTGCTCAGAAAGCAAAAGAAGAAGTCAGACAGGGACAGCGTTGGATTAGGGCTTTAGCATTTGTTGGATTGGTTGGAGCATTAGCCAGTTTGATTAAAGGGGATGATGTCTGGCTGTTCAGTTTCGCCTTTATCTCGGTGGTTAGCAGCAGAAGCATACTCTAAAATATTAACCAATCCAGAAATTTTTCTTTCTTCCCTATTAATTCTTAGTCGCACAATAACTTTTTCATTCTCCTTAAAAAATTCGTATCTCCCTTTTGAACGATTGTTTTTATAATCATAACCTTCGATTGCAAAAAGCTGAATGGTGTAAAGAAAAGATCTATAAGGATCTGAATCTGTTCTTTCCAAAACAAACCCGTATTTTTTTATTTCTCTTTCAAACCTTTCTCCCCAGAGTAATCTTCCAAAAGCCCTCTCTAAAAAACATTTTCTCTTGTGGCCCAAATCATCCTGAAGATCTCCTTTTTCTTCTGTAAGATTTACAAGTGTTCCACCGTATTTACTCCTCAAGGATTCTCCTAATTTACTTGGATCCATAAAAAGCATTCAAAATCAGAGTTTATAAAATTTAACAAAAATAAAATGAATGGCGTTAGCCAAGATTGGTTAGTGAGTTAGAACTACTTCTTTTTTTTAGTAGCGGTTTTTTTAGCAGCTTTTTTCTTTTTTGCAGCCATTGCAGATTCCTCTTTTTAATTTTCAAAACAAGATACTTTTAGTATTTAAACAAGAACGATTACTAAAAAAGGACAGCAATAATCTTTTCAAAAAAGATAAAAAATAAGATTCTTTAGTCCGAAAAATCAAAGAAGGCAAAAAAAGATTCTTTAATGATTAGACAAAACAAATCTCATCTAAGGAATAGGTTAATAAACCCTTAAAAATACATTTTTTTATGTTGTATATAATAGGTTTAGGATTAAATTTCGACGGAATTTCAAGTTACGGATTGCGTATTGCTAAGCGTTGCAAAAAACTATATTTGGAAAACTACACTGTGGATTTCCCCTACCATATAAAACAGCTTGAAGAAGTCCTTGGAAAAAATGTAAAACTCGCCGATAGGAAATTCGTTGAAAGTCTTGAACTTGTTGATTTAGCAGCAAAGCAGGATGTGGCCTTACTTGTTTATGGAAATCCTTTAGTTGCAACAACACATTACACTTTGATTGATGAGGCAAAAAAATCAAACGTTAAAACAAAAGTTATTCATGCTGCTTCTGTGCTAGACGCCATAACAGAAACTGGGTTGCAACTTTATAAATTTGGGAAAGTTGCCAGCATGCCAAAATGGAATTCCGAAAAAAACTTTGTCCCTAGTAGTTTCATGGATATTGTCAAAGGGAATCAAAAAATTGACGCCCACAGCTTAATTCTTTGCGATATAGGTTTAAAGTTTAAAGAAGCAATAACTCAACTAAAAGAAGCTGCAGAAAAACACAAAGTCAGAGTAAATAAGATACTTGTTTGCCAAGCATTAGGAACTAAGAGAGGAAGAATTCTTTATCGCGACATCGATGAAGTTTCTATGTATAATATTGTAAATCCGTATTGTATAATAATTCCCGGAAAACTTCATTTTACAGAGAAAGAATTTTTAGAGCAATTCAAGATAAAGAAAAGTTAAATTTAAATAACACTCTTTCTACATCAATTTATGGCTGTGAAAAAAGTATTTAGATGCAAAAGAATTATTTCTATAGCCATTATTGTCTAAATTGTCTTCTTAATGGAGACAGAGAATTTTAAAAATGTTAAAAACTATTTATTAAAATGGATTTGAAATCAATAGAAAAGGAAGTTTCTGTTTTTTGGAAGGAAAATAAAATTTATGAGAAACTCTTGTCTAGGAAAGGCAAAAGATATTCTCTTTTAGATGGGCCACCTTACGCTAATTTTATTCCTCATGTGGGTCACGTAAAGAACACTGTATTCAAGGATTTCATAATTAGGATGAACTTCATGAAAGGATTTAACGTATTGTTCCAACCCGGATTTGATACGCATGGATTACCTGTTGAAAATATGGTTGAAAAAAAGCTGGGTTTGAAAAGCAAAAAAGATATAGAAAGTTATGGAATTGAAAGGTTCATGAAAGATTGTAAGGAAAACGCTGCTTTAAACAAAGACTTATGGATGGATGTTTACAAAAAAATAGGCTCAATGTATTCTCTTAAAGAACCTTACATAACTTATGAGAATTATTATATTGAATCTGCATGGTGGGCTTTCTCCCAAATGTATGAAAAAAAGATGATTTACGAAGGAGAAAAACCTGTGATGTGGTGTCCTCATTGCGAAACTAGCTTAGCTGGATACGAGGTTACTGATAGTTATAAAGATATGACTGACCCTGGGGTTTATGTCTTGTTCAAGTTAAAAAATTCAAAGGAATATCTTTTAATATATACCACTACGCCTTGGACACTCCCTTCTAATGTGGCTATTGCTGTAGCTCCGAAAGAAGATTACGTTAAAATTGAAACTCAAGGAAAGAAAATAATTCTTGGTAAGAAAAGACTTGAAAAACTTAAAGAGTTTGATATTCATTACAAAATTCTAGAAACATTCAAAGGAAAAAAACTCGTTGGAAAAGTCTATGAACCCTTATGGGACACACCTCTCCAAAAAGAATTAAATGAAGGAAAACACGGAAAAGCACACATTGTCATTTCTTCAATACCTCTTTTGAAAGAAAGGGTTGCTTCCAAGATAAAAACTAAAAAAGAAGTTGGGAGCAAGGCCAAAGATGTTTTTGAAGAATTTGTAACCATGAATGAAGGTACAGGCTTAGTGCACACTGCACCAGGACATGGAAAAACAGATTACTTGGTGGGAAAACACCATGGACTGGCACATGTTTCACCTTTGAATGACCAATGTGAATTTGTTGAAGAGGCAGGATTCTCGGGATTTGTGAAAGACGCGGATAAAGATATTATTGAAAATCTTGAGAAAGAAGATAAGCTATTTTATCAGGAACAAATAACACACAGCTATCCTTTATGTTGGAGATGTAAAAGCCCATTAATCTTCCGTCTGAGTAATCAGCTTTTCTTTAAGGTCAATAAAGTCAAACCAATAATGTTAAGAGAGCATAAAAAAGTTTCATGGTTTCCAGATTCTGCAGGAGACCATTTTGAGAACTGGATTTTGGGTGCTGAAGATTGGAATATTTCAAGACAAAGATATTGGGGAATCCCTATTCCATTATGGAAATGTGAGTGTGGTGAAGAAAAAGTTGTTCAAAGTAAAAAAGAATTGGAAAAGCTCTCAGAAAAGAAAATTTCTGATTTGCATTCCATAGAAAAAATAAAGATAAAATGTTCTAAATGTAAAAAAGATATGGAAAAAATTAAAGGAATTGTAGATGTTTGGTTCGATTCTGGAGTTGCCCCATGGGCAAGTCTTGGATATCCCTACAAAAACAGAGAACTCTTTGAGAAGAACTTCCCGGTTACGAGAATTAACGAAGCTCAAGACCAAATAAGAGGGTGGTTTTATTCCTTGATGTTCTGCGCAGCATCTGTTTTTGAAAAGAAGCCATATGAAGAAGTGAGTATGACAGGATGGGTTTTAGATAAGAAAGGACATAAAATGTCTAAATCAGTAGGAAATGTAATCACTGCTGAAAATGCATTAGAAGAACTGGGAGCAGATATTCTTAGGTATTATTTTTGTTGGGATGTGGCCCCTTCGGAAGTCCAAAAATTTAATTCGGATATTGCTAAAAAAGAAATCTGGAAAATTTTTAACACTCTCTGGAATTTGGAGAGGCTCTCTAAAAAAGGGCAGATTGATTTGAAAAACCTAGAAAGCAAATGGATTTTGTCGAGGCTAAACAGTGTAATAAAAGATTTTGAAAAGAATATAAAAACGTTCGAGTTGCAGACTGCCACTAGAAACCTCTCCGATTTTATCTTGAATGATTTTTCAAGAAACTACATTAAAATAAGCAGAGAAAATGAAGACCAAGGAGCGGTTGTTTCCAAATGTCTAGAAGAGGTTCTTAAATTACTTGCACCAATTTCTCCTTTCATATCTGAAGGTATTTGGCAAAAATTAAAAGAAAAGAAAATCGTTAAAAAAGAAAGTGTTCATTTAGAATCTTGGCCAAAAACCGAAGAGAAGAAAATAGACAAAAAACTTGAAAAGCAAATGGATTTAACTTTCACATTAATTGAAATTGGGCTTAAAAAAAGAGACCAAGAAACAGAAGTAGGGTTGAGATGGCCGCTTGGACATGCAGATATCACTACTAACTTTGATTTGAGAAGAGAACTTCTTGAAATAATTAAAGAACAATTGAACGTTAAAGAAATATCTTTTGACAAAGTTGCAAAATTAGATACTCCTAAAGTAGATTTAGATGCAAAACTCACACCCGAACTTGAAGCAGAAGGGTACGCTCGTGAAGTGTCGAGGAAGATTCAGGCTTTTAGAAAAAAGCTTGGGTTGCGCAAAGAGCAAAAAGTTGAAACATGGTTAGTTGTCGAGGGTGATTTCAAAAAAGTTCTTGAACAAAATAAGGAAATGATTGCCGAAAGAACTAACTCAAAGAAACTTGAGATTGTTACAACTGAGAAGGAAACATTTAAAAATAAAACTGACTTCAGAATAAAAGATAAAAGAGGGAGAATGGGGATTGTTGTTACGTAATAATCCTTTTGTAAGGTTACTCTTTTACCATAATAAACTTTAAAAAGAAAACAACCCAAAAAATAATATGATAGTTAAGGAAGAGTTCCTAAGCAGACTTCGAAAGATTTTTGATTTAAATCTTTACGAAGTTAAAGTGTGGACCGCACTCTTGTCTCGTGGGACAAGCACGGCAGGAGAATTAAGTAATATTTCTGATGTTCCGAGAAGTAGGACGTACGACATCTTGGAAAGTTTAGAGAAGAAAGGTTTCATTATTATGAAACTTGGAAAACCAATAAAATTTGTTGCCTTAAAACCAGAAGAGGTTGTTGAACGTGTTAAGCGTAATCAACTTAAGGATGCTAAAGACAGAGCTAAACGTTTAGAGAAATTAAAAGGCGATGAAGTTCTTGAAGAATTAAACGAATTGTTCCATAAAGGAATTAAGTTTGTCGAACCTACCGAGCTCTCAGGAAGTTTGAAAGGACGGCAAAATCTATACAACCATATGGATATGTTAATCAGAGAGGCAGAAGAGAGCATAGTTCTTGTTACAACGGAAGAAGGATTGAATAGAAAGATGGAAGCTTTATTACCAAGTTTTGAAAAAGCCAAAAAGCGTGGAGTGGATATTAGGATTGCTGCACCGATAAATAAGAATAATAAAGACGTAGCAAAAGATTTCAAAAAAGTTGCTAAGGTTAAGAAGCTCGAAAAGATTCGGGCAAGATTTATGATTATTGATAGTAACCAAGTTATGTTTATGTTGCTTGATGATGAAAAGTTCCATCCTAACTATGATGTTGGGGTTTGGATTAACACGGAATTCTTTGCAAATGCTTTAGCACAATTGTTTGATTTTGTTTGGAATGATTTGAAAGTTGCTAGGTGATTTTTAATCTTTAATCTAAAAAATCTTTTAACAGTTTATTAAAATAATATTTTCTTTTTTCAAATTTACTTCTAAAAACATGTTTTAAAGGACTCCCTTCAGAAGAATATTCGTAATGCCCTCTAACTTCTCTATCCTTAAATAATCTTAAGTGGTACTGGAATTTTTTATCTTTTTTTCTCATGCTAAGAATTTCTCCTTCGTCTTTCCATGCAAGAATTGCATTTTCAAATCCTCTCTCTTTCAAACGAGTCTCAAAATCTTTTTTATTATATTTTGGTTTTAACTTACCTAACAAATAAGGTTGCCTTCCAGAATGAATCTTTAGTGATTCTAGAAATCTTAAAATAGGAGGATATATTTTGTAGACAATCTTCCATCCATTAAATTTCATAGAATAATTATTCCACACATATTTAAAACTTTTACGTAACTCTTAACATCGAAGGGAAAGAAAATAAAATTATAGAAAAAAATAAAAAATAAAATTAAAGCAGGCTTATTGCTTTAGTATTGCCATTACGGCGCTGATAATAGTTGTGATAATTACAACCCATCCGGCAATCTCATTAACAATACCTACATACGGTACGCTAAGTGTTCCACCAATTAAAGCGAAACCAACTGCTAAGGATACAATCACACCGGTTAACCAAGCAACAAAGTTCAATACTTTACCATTTCCTTTTGCCATCTTAAACCTCCTTTTTTTAATTTAATTATTTAATTCCTCTAATATAAAAGATACAAAACCTGTTTAAATAAGTTTTGATTTTAAAAATAAAATAAAAAGTTAAAAATAAATTATTTCTTCTTTTTTCTAGTTTTTCTCTTACCTGTTTTTTTCTTTGAAGATTTTTTCTTGGTCGTCTTTCTCTTAGTTTTCTTTCGTGCCTTTGTGGCTTTCTTCTTTTTGGACTTTTTCTTTCTAGTCCCCTCTCCGCCACTTATTCCGGAAAGAGTTGCTCTATAACCAATAGGTTTTTGATTTGCAGTCAGCTTTGTAGCATTGTCTGCAGCTTTCCTCGCGCGAGAAATATTCATTCTTATTTCTTTATTTAACCTTTTTAGCTCTTTGTTTGTCTTTTTTACAGATGCTGCTAAAGTGCGTTCAGAAATCTTTCCAAAGAAAAATCTTTTACAGGTTTGATCAAACTCGTCAAGAAGACCTTCTTTCTCTTCTTGCCTTGCTCTAATAAGTTCGCCAGCGACGTTTAAGCTTTTTAGATGCTTTGCAAAAAGAGATTCGTTCATCTTTTTGATCTTAACCATGTTCACCTCATTATTTAATTGATGTTTAAAAGGAAACGCCGTTTAAAAAATCTACATTTTTTCAATAGTTTCTATTCCTAGAAGTCCGAGAGCATTTCTAAGAACTTGACGGAAACATTCGACTAATGCTAAACGAAACATTTCTTCTTTAGAACCAACGACCTTGCAGCTATGATAGAACTCATTAAATATTTGTGAAAGGTCATAAGCATAGTTTGCAATTTCAGAAGGATTGAGTTTGTGCCCTGCCTGTTCAACGACTTTTGGAAATTCAGAAAGTTTCTTGACCAACTTTATTTCGCTATCGTGCATTTCATCAATTTCGTATTTTTCGTTTTTTTTCGACTTTTTTGTTATGGAAGTTGCACGAGCATAGCTATATAATAAATACGGACCGGTGTTCCCTTCGAATGAAATTGATTCTTTTGGATTAAAAAGCATGTCTTTGTCTTTGTCTACTTTAAGCAACATGTATTTTATTGCTGCTAGGGCAATTTTCAAACTTCTTTCCTGCATTTCTTCTTTAGAAAGTTTTTCTCGTTTCTTTAATTCTTTTTCTGCTAAAACTCTTACTTTTTCAATTATATCATCTGCGTCAACCACTGTTCCTTCACGGCTTTTCATTCTTCCTTCAGGTAAATTAACCATTCCGTAAGAAATGTGTTTCATATCTTTTTTTTCAAAACCCAACTTATTAAGCATTGAAAACAAAACTTTGAAATGATATCTTTGTTCATTTCCTACAACATACAATGAACGGTCTATTTTGTAATCTTTGAACTTTTGTTCGGCCAGAGCTAAATCAAAAACGATGTAAATTGAAGTCCCGTCTTTTCTTAACAAAACTTTCTCTCCTAAACCTTCTTTCTTTAAATTTATTTTCACTTCGCCTTCTTTTCCTAATTGAAAAACTCCGTCTTCCAAGCCAATTTGAACTATTTCTTTTCCTTTTTCATAGAGTTTGCTTTCAAAATAATCTTTATCATGTTTTATTCCGAATGTATCAAATGTTTCTTCGAATCCTTCGATTGCCCAGTTGTTCATCAGCTTCCATAACATAAGTGTCTTTTTGTCCCCGTTTTCCCAATCTTTCAACATATCTTGAGCTTCTCTTTCTAGTTTCTTTGTTCTCTTTTTCTCAAACATTACATAAAAATCTCCGACAAAATGGTCTGATTTAAGTTTTTTGTCTTTCGGACGCCTTTCTTTGCCCCATTTCTTATAAGCTAACATTGATTTACAAATATGCAACCCTCTGTCATTGTAAAGATTTGCCCGTGTGACCTTTTCTCCATTGAATTCTAAAATCTTAGAAATGCTTTCTCCAATGGCCATATTTCTTAAATGGCCTAAATGCAAGGGTTTATTTGTATTTGGACTTGGAAATTCAACCATCGTTTTTACCTTTTTCTTCTTAGAACTTCCGTAACTCTTCCTTTGATTTAAAACATCCCAGATTACTTCTCTAGCAAGGCTTGAACGATTCACAAAGAAATTAATATATGGACCCTTTACCTGAATATCTTCAAAATCCGTTTCAGCAGGATTGCCTATCTTTTGGCGTATCTCTATCGCAGCTTGATGAGGGTTTACAACTTTTAGAGGTTCAACAAAAGCATAGGAAGGGAAAGCAAAATCACCTAACTCATGGCTTGGAGGAGTTTCTAACATGTCTCCTATTTTTTCTTTCTTAATCTTAACTCCTGCTTCTTTCAAGGCCTTATGTAGTGTCTTGACAACGCTCTTTTTCATTATTCAAAAAAGTTAATGTAGTTAATAAAGATTTTGAAAACATATTATTGTTTATTAGGATAATATTAATAAACACTCTAAATAAAATTCTTTTATGGCTCAAAAAAGCGAACCATTATATATTGAAGAAAAAGAAAGAGATATTTCTATTTTTATTCGGAGTGATTTGGTCAAAAAAGCTTTAAAAACTGAACTGACAAGAGAGATGCGAAGGGAACTTAGTTCTAAAGGAACAGAATTATTGGAAGAGATAGATCCAGAAATGTTTTGGAAAATTCCTTATGTTTTTCATGAAAAAGGATTGAGGGATACCCTTTTAGTTGACATTGCAAGAATTGGAATAAGCAGCACATCTGGAACAATTGGGGTGTATAGAAAAACAGAGGATTTTGAAGAAGAATATATCCAATACGATTCACAAGGATTATATGCTGGACGTTTTAATCAAAAAGAGGGTTTAGTGAAATTGATGAAATTTTGGGTTTCTTTCATCGAAGATTTATAATCAACAAGTTTTTTAAGCACTTCAACGTTTAGTTTTTTAAGCGGGGGTGCCGGAGTCCGGTCAAACGGGCAGGACTTAAGATCCTGTGGCTTAGTGCCTACGCAGGTTCGAATCCTGTCCCCCGCATAAAGATTATTAAGTTTTCAGGATGATTGAGTAAAAAATTTAGGGCAAAACTTTTTGGAACAAGAGCAAAAAGTAGGAAAGCAAAGTATTGAAAATGAATCTCAAGATTCTTAATTTTTATGGACGCTTTTCTATGACTGTTATTATTTTGTAATTAATACATCACCATAATCTTTATAAATCCCAGAATTCTGTTTTTGTTAGGTGATGGAAGAGAATCGCCTCAAGATTCTGAAATCAAAAATGGTCAAACAGAAAACACTCAAGAAAGGTATTTTGCCTATATTTTTAATCGCAGGTTTTTTGTTAATTATAATTGCGACGAGTATTGGTGCTGGGGCTTCCAATGATGCGCCAGTAATAAAGCCTGTTGAAGATGCTCAAAAGATAAATGAGAGAGAATATTATAGATATGATGTTAATGCTTATGGAAAAAATATTGTTTGGAGTTTGGTAGGTGATACTCCTAATTGGCTTGTAATAAACTCCACATATGGAGTCGTTTCTGGGGTTGCCCCTGGAGTTGGCGGGCATTCAAGCAAGTATGTTACGGTTAAAGCTGAAAATAAATATGGGTATGATATTGTAACATATAGATTAGTAATAAGAAACCTTCCTGAATGTAGCGACAATTTTGATAATGATGGGGATGGATTAACTGATATGGACGATCCGGGATGTAAAAATCCTGAAGACAATAATGAAAATGCCCGATGCAGTGATGGATGGGATAATGATGGGGATGGATTAACTGATATGGACGATCCGGGATGTAGTGGACCTGGAGATGATCATGAGGATACAGACAGGCAAATTGAAGAACCGTCTCCAGAAGGAAAGTTCACAATAAAAGCTACAAAAATTGTTTGTGAAGATGAAAGTGATTTGCCTGACTGGAGTTACAACTCTGTAGATATTGATGCAAGCACTGCAACAAACTATGTTTCTCAAAACCCAGGTTGTCATCTTCAAACTAATTGGGAGTTTCAATGGGATATTGACCCTGTGATTTCTACAGATGAAGAAGGTTATCTTCCCGGCTGGGAAACTTTTGGACCAACAAATGCTCAAGGTGTTGCCAGTGTGGAAATAAATTTAACCGAATTGGATGGAGCTGAACAAAATAGAGTTTGGGTTAGGGAAGTGTTTCCTGAGGGTTATTTAGAATTTAGTGGCTATAATTCTTTAGATGACGTATCGGCTGAGATGTATTGTCACACAGACGTCCAAGAATACGACAACGCAGATTATGTTGAAAATCCTGAACAGGGCGAAACGTATTATTGTGTTGCATTTAATGTGGAATTAGAAGAGCCTCCTGTCGAAGAAAACAATCCTCCTGTGATTACATCTAGTCCGATAACTCAGGTTGATGAAAATACTCAATATGATTATGGTGTTAATGCTAATGATGCAGATGGAGATACATTGACATACAGCTTATTGCAAAAACCTAGCTGGTTGAGTATAGATTCAAATACTGGTTTGATTACCGGGACAACTCCAAGTGTTAATTCAGATACAGATTATACTGTTAAAGTCAAAGTTGTTGATGGCGAAGGAGGAGAAGATACTCAAACATACATCTTAACTGTGAAAAATGTTGAAGAGCCTCCAGTGAATAACAATCCTGAGATTGTTTCAAGTCCTGTAAAGAATGTTTATGAAAATCAAATATATTCTTATGATGTTAATGCTAATGATGCAGATGGAGATACATTGACATACAGCTTATTGCAAAAACCTAGCTGGTTGAGTATAGATTCAAATACTGGTTTGATTACTGGGACAACTCCAGAAGTGGTGTCGAACACAAATTACACTATTCAATCAAAAGTTACAGATGGGAATGGTGGAGAAGATACTCAAACATACATCTTAACTGTGAAAAATGTTGAAGAGCAAGAAAACAATCCTCCTGTTATAACCTCCACGCCTTCTACAGTCGTGGATGAAGGAGACCTCTACACATATCAAGTTTTTGCAAACGACCCCGACAATGACACTCTCACCTATTTGCTGACAGAAGCCCCTGGATGGTTAACAATAAACTCAAACACAGGGCATGTTTCAGGGAATGCTCCAAAGGTTAGCTCCGAAGTGGATTTTAATGTTACAATAAAAGTAAGCGATGGGCAAGGAGGAAGCGATACTCAAAGTTATGTTTTGACCGTAGATAATGAAAACAAAGATGACGATGATGACGATGATGACGATAAAGATGAGAAAAATTTCAAGTATCTAAAGTACTTTGATTCCGAAAAGACAACTGAAAAAACATTCGATTACAGACCAACAGGAAAACTTGTTTTGGGAACACCTATTTTAGCAGATGAAGATTGTGGTTGGTTGTGTTGGCTTGCTTGGATATTATTCATCATTATGATTTTACTGCTAATTGCAGTGGTAGTATCTCTTGTCAGATAAAAATAAATACTTATTTCTTGTTTTAATTTAATGAACAAGAAACAAAGCCTTGTTATCTTACTTGCATTAATTCTTGCTTTATTCATCCTTAATTATCCTCACTTAGATGAAAAATTTGAAAGTTTTTTGAACTCTGCGCAAACTCAAGAAGTATTCATCGAAAGAGTCATAGACGGCGACACAGTGGTTTCTGATGGCACTAGCATACGTTTGTTAGGGATTAATACTCCCGAACGTGGAGAAAGGCTGTATGAGGAAGCAAAAGCTTTTCTCGAACAAGAGATTCTAAACGAAACGGTAACTCTCAAATTTACAAATGAGAAAACCGACAAATACGGGAGAACTTTGGCATATATTTTCCATCAAAACAAAAATGTCAACGTTGAACTCGTTTTGAATGGCTTCGCAAATCCTTATTTTTATTCTGGGAAAGATATTTATTCCGAAGAAATTATTGAAGCTTGGACTAGTTGTTTGGAGAACAACAAGCGCTTATGCGAGCGCTCAACAAACGTTTGTGCATCTTGCGTTACACTAACTAGAAATACTATTATCAATAACTGCAACACTTCTTGCAACATTACTGGCTGGATTTTGAAGGAGGAAGGACGTGACAAAATAGTTTTGAATGAAAGTTCTCTTTTATCTGGAGAGGTAATAGATTTCAATTTGGATTTAAAAAACTCTGAAGGAAATCTTTTCTTAAGAGGCGACGACGAACTGCTAATTTCATCATTAGGGTACTGAAAAAAAGTAATGACAAAAACTATTATCTCGACGACAATAATACTTTTAAAGAAGTCCTTGTTAATTTTATCATGGTGACAAAAAGAGGACCCAAAGAGGTTCGATACCAAGAATTCTTAGAATCGCAAGTAGAAAGTTTCGCAGTCATTTCAATGACATATAGAGTTGAAAGGAGGTTAAATTAAAAAGAATATGAAAAAGCTATTTGTTTTTATGACAATGGCTCTTCTTATGTTTGCTGTAGCTCCAATGGTGCTAGCTGACGGAGACGAAGTCGACGGAGGTATCACCATAAACGTGGGTGCAAACAATCCACCAGTTATCTGTACTGACAGTACTGAGAGGTCCTGGTATCCAAATGACCAAACCTACTACACTGCTGAAGAATACGGAACTGACGATGATAACGAATACGGAGATATTTTCTACGAAGTTGATGCTCGTGGAGACTACGTTTTCTCAGGAGAAACTCTTTCTTATTATGTTGTTGTAGCCGATGAAGAAGGTGAAGACAACATCGATGAAGTTACTCTTTTAAGAAACAACGTAGGCGTGGGATCTTGTGCAGCTATCGATGATAGCTATACGGACTCTAATTTCGTATGTACAGACCCTAGTGGTGAGCACAGAGACCTTGAAGATTTTGATGGAAGCGAGGAACAGTTGTACCGATGTACACTTATTGCTGACTCTTTTTCAGGAAATGCCCGAATCAATGTTATGGCTACAGATGAAGATGGCAACTCTGCTAAAACTAGCTGGACAGATAAGTTAATGTTTAATCCCGAACTGAGTGTTACTCTTTCAGGAACAATTAACTTCGGATCTGTTGAGCCAGGTGAAAAAGTAACCTCTAATACCGTTTTCCTTAACAATGTTGGGAGTAATGGTGTTGTAATGGATATGTACATTGCATCTGATGACTATTTCACAGACCCTAATGGTGTCAGTGATGATGGTGATGCTGCTATCTGCGGAGACGGCAACGGAATTAAGTATGACCAATTTGCATACTATGCAACCAAAGGTTCTCTAGATTCTGGAGATAATGATAATGATGAACCAGGATTAGGAGAAACAACAGGGACTCTTTGTGAAGCAAACGATGATGAATATACCTCTCTAACAAGCCACAGCGGGCACATAGAGGACATGTGTAGAGTCATCAACCACAGAGATGAAGGTTCATTCTTGGTACAAGGACAATCTATGTCTTTGACATTCCAATTAGATGTTCCAACGCCTTGTGAAGGTGAATTCACAGACGGGAAGTTCCACTTTGTAGGAAGAGTTGTTTAAACCAACTTAATTTTATTTTTTGTTTTTTATTTTTGGGCCTTAACCGGCCAATTTTTATTTTTTATCACAATAATAAATATAAACACAACCAGAAAAGATAGGTTATGGGAAAGAAAAAACACGTAAATAAAAGTATATTTTTATTGATTATTCTTAGTATTTTATCATTAGGATTGATTGCATCTGCAAGCTACGATGTTGGCGGAGGTTTTGGAATAAACATCAAAGTCGTAGATAATTCAAATTCAAGCCAAGAAAATTCTAACACTGACAATTCAACATCTTCAACAAACGATGCAGACACAATTAATGATGATGAAGATGATGGAAATGAGGAAGATGTTTTGGAAGACTCTGAAGAAAGCAATGAATATAGAACGACAAGGTACGATTTAGTTTATGAGGAAGATACCGAAAGCTCTAAAGAAGTAGCTCCAATAATACTTAAAGCAAAACATCAAGAAAGTAAGCAAAGCAACTTCGTTGTTGCTTTTCTTGTAGTGATGACTGTTTTATTGTTCATATCTGGCTGTTTACTCTTTTACTTCAGCGAATGGAAAAAGAAGAGCTTACTTTTAAATGGAAATTCTTTCATCAAAAAAAAGTAATGACAAAAACTATTATCTCGACGACAATAATGTTTAAATACTTTCATTTCAAAATTTAAATACACTACTTAAAAATTAATAAAATGGTTGGAAAAAAGATTGTTTTTGCTCTCGCACTTTTGCTAATTGTGTTGCCTTTAATCTCAAGTTTAACAGCGACTATTGGCAATCCAAGAATGGTCCTTTATGAGAATATTACTGATGGAGAGACACTGGACATCGAGAACAATGTAAAGATAATTAATAATAATGATTTTGATATCCGCATAGAATTAAACGCGACAGGAGATTGGGAAAACAGAGTAATCTTTGAAAAATCTAACTTTACCATTATTGCCGGAGAAACGAAAATAGCAAATTACACTTTAGGTATTGAAGAAGCCGGAAGGTACCATGGAGATATCATGGTTATATTTAACGACCCAAATTCTAATAATGATTTAGCCTTAGCTCAAGAGGTTGTGCTCTTTGCGATAGATGAAGAGACAGGAATTGTCCCTGAAAGAGACATTACTGGAAACGCTGTAACAGATTCTGGAAATGGCTCTTTAATTGTTGGAGTTGTGGTTCTTATTTTGTTGCTTGCAATACTCATTTCAGTTTTAAATTATAAAAAATCAGGGAAAAAGAGGAACATGAGAAAATGAGAAAATTAATGTTAACTTTGATTATAGGGGTTTTTTTAATTGGCACCGTAGCGGCAGTCTCTGATGTCGCTTATGTCGTTGCTTCTGATGCAACGATAAAGTCTGAATTCTTAGATGCCTTGGATAGGGTTGGGTTGAGTCATGATATAATTTATTCAAATCAAATCCAAGAAAACACCTTTTTGGGATATAGAATGCTTTTGATGAACGATGAACACTTCAATAACTGGCAAGATATTCCTGTAAACGAAATGCCTGCAATGATTGTAAATGGAAGAAATATTGTTGACTGGGGTTGGACAGAAATCATAACTGCTTCATCTACAGCTACGAAAATGAAGGCTCACTTAAATACCACGCATGAAATAAAAGGGAACTTACCTTTTGAAATCACATTATATGAAATTTCCAAAAAAGATGTATATTATCTTGCAGAAGATGACCAATACGATGGATTAGAGATAGTTTTGGGAGATACTTTTAACAATAAAAATGCTATTGTGGCGGTAGCACATGAAGGAACTACCCTTACTCGTGGAGCCCAATCCACTGAAATAAATGCCAATGGAGTTTTCTTTGGAATTTATAATACTGCATTTTGGACGGACCAAACACGACAGTTGTTTGATAATGCTTTGCTTTGGCTCGCTGGAGAGGAAACTCCTCAGCCAGAATCTTTCACATTTGGCATGAGTGTTGGAGAAAATCTCATTTCATTCCCTCTGGCTCTAGACCCAAACGGTGCCGACTCTGTTTTGAACGGTTCAAGTGTGGAAACTGCCTTGAAATATAACTCCCTAACAGAAAACTTCTCAAACGCAACAACATTTGAAAACAATGAAGGCTACTTCTTGTTCTCTGACAACGCGGAAAGTTTTACAATCAATGGTTTAACAATCACTGAAGAACAGAATGTTGATTTAAGAGAAGGGATAAACCTTGTGGGAATTGTGGGTCTTGAAAGTATGTCTTTAGACAATTTGCCCAGTGAAGTGATTGAAGTTTCCAAAAGAAACTCAGATGGAAGTTACACTGTTGCAACGCGTTATCCCGTAATTGGATGGTACAATGACATTTTTGAATTAGAACCAGGGATTGGTTATTGGTTTAAATTAAACTCGGACACAACGTGGACTTACACTCCGACAGGAACACAATGAAAATGATAACAATAGCTCTAATAATGACTTTGGCTTTGACGCCTTTCGTACTTGCGCAAACGCAAACAATTAGAATCTATCCTAGTGATGATGCTTTTGTAAATGATAGAAACAGGAACACTAATTATGGAAGCGAAGCAAATCTAAGAATTGGTTTTGAAGCAAGCAAAGGGACAGATAGGAGCTTTCTGATTTTTGACCTTTCTTCGATAAACAAAGAGATAAATTCTGCGACGCTTTCGTTGGACCATTTAGGAAGTCATGATAATCCTACTGTAAGCCTGTTTATCGTGGGTAGCACAGGTTGGAGTGAAAATTCAATAACATGGAATAACCAACCCGGAACAGGCACACAAATTGATTCTTTGCATGTGACAAACCAAAACCGTTTAACATTTGATGTGACTGAAGAAGTTTCAAATTCGGATAAAGTGTCTTTTGCATTAATTGAGCAAGGAGAAAATGGTTTTGCAAACAGTTTCTCAAAAGAGTTGAATACAGGCGTTGAAGGAGATGAATTGAATTGGCCATATCTGGAAATAATTTTTGAGGGTGAAGGAACTGGAAATGAAACAACTTGCAATACTTTGGCTGACGTAAATTGTGATGGTTGTGTGAGCTTGAATGAAATTGTTTCAACAGTTGTGGATTACAAAAAAGGTCAATCAGATTTAAATTTGCAAGAAATTGTTGAACTCGTTGTTAAATATAAAAACGGAGAAATATCATGTTAAAGAAATTATTGGTTTTGATGTTCGCACTTGTGTTGGTTGCAGGAATGATTTCTGCTTTCTCTGCAGAAAGAAGTTTCTCTGATGATGACATCTTAACAGGAGAATCAATCAGTGTTTCAATAGATGTTGATGGAACTGGAACAGTGGCTTACGGGGTTGATGAATTCGTGCCAAGTGGTTGGACAGTATCAGGAATAAATGAGGGAGGTTCTTTCGATGGAACTAAGGTGAGTTGGGTCACTTTTGACAACAACAACCGTGTTTTAAGTTACACTGCAACAGCACCATTAACCTCGGGCGTTTATACTTTTAAAGGAAATTATTCTGATGGTTCAGATACATTTACAACAAGTGGACAAACACAAGTAACTGTAGAAAGTAACGGGAGCCAAGGAGAAAACGGAAGCGCTATTGGAGATGATTTAATGGTGAATTATGTTCGTGGAAAAATTACTTTTGATGGAAATCCGGTAACGAATGGAAATTACAAGCTTGAAGTTCTCGATGGGGAAAATGCAGGTTTTATTTTGCAAGGTAGTGTAGACCAAGATGTGCCAAGCCAGTATCAAAACCAAGGATTTTTTGACACTCTGGACAATGTGATGTTTAACACTGGCGACTCATTCAGAGTTACTTCCCTTGACCACGAAAGCTGTTCTACACAGGGAACCTTTGAAAACGGGGGACAAGGAGATTTTGAAACAGAATTAGGACTTATTTTGTTGAATTGTGAATCTGCAAACCAAGCTCCGGAACTCGACCCTATCTCTAATGTTGAAGTTAACGAAGGAGGAAGTGTAAGCATAGATGCTGATGCCACAGACCCTGAAGGTCAAACGATTACATATTCATTGCAAACCGCGCCAGGATGGCTAAGCATAAATTCAAATAATGGATTCATCTCTGGAACCGCGCCAAACGTTGCAAGCAACACAGACTTTAGCGTTACAGTAAAAGCTGAAGACATACATGGAGCTTCAGACACTGAAAGTTTTACAATCAGGGTAAATAATGTAAATGAGGCACCCAAAGCAGGGTTCCCTTTCATTAAAGGTTTACCTAATAACACTGTATTCGTTTTAGAAGATTCTGGATTTAATGAAATAGGAATGTTGAATGCTACAGACTCTGACGGAATTATAGATAGATTTGAAGTTGTTGATGAGGCTCTTGACAAAGTAAATTGTCAGATAACAGATAGTTTGTTTGGAGTTACTCCGGCTGAAAATTTTGCAGGAACTTCAACATGCGATATAAAAGTATATGATGATTCAAACGCATTTGATGAAGTTACAATAACAATTCACGTAAAGAATGTTAATGATGCTCCAGAAATTATAGATAAAAATCCCTCAACCAGTTTTATAGCAATAATACCTGAAGATGGGATTTATAATTATTTTATAGAATGGAAAGATGTAGACAATACTCTCGCTGAAGTGATAGTTAAATGGTTTACAAATGGGGGAAGTGGAGAAATTGGAGATGACAGCGGTTACACTAGCGAGTTCACATTTACAGGAAACAGCTCATGGGGAACTTTCAACAACGAATTAGAAGTTAAAGTGAAAGATTTAGATAATAAAACCGATACCAAAAACTGGAATATAATCACAAGCAGTGTTCCTCTTGTAGATAAATTCAACGGAAGCGACACTTCAAACTTTTCAAACATAACAAATGATTCTCAGCTAGAAGCATACTTCCCACTAATACTTCACAATCAATGGGGAAAGATAGAATTCCTTGAGCCAATAGATCTAAGGAATGTAGTGGATTTGAATAATTATGCAGCAATACTTAAGAGTGTTGCGGGAGTCGATTCAAAATTCTATCCTCAATTCAAAGGAAAGAGTGCAATGATAACTCTTTACACCCCAAGCGTGCAAGGTCCTAACCCTACAATATATTACACTGACGATTTCACAAAAACAGATATTGGAAACATAGATAACATTTGTACAGAAAGCATTTGCACCGACAAAAGCTTCAACGACCCAGAATTGAATTGGAAGGTTGAAGAATTCAATACCTTCAAGGCAGGCAGTACTCTAAGCTGTTCCGAACTTGGAGGAAATATTTGTTCAACAGGATATGTTTGCCCAGGACTTTCAACCGAGGCAACAGATACAAACACGTGTTGTTTGACGACTTGCCAAAAGATACCTCCCGAATTTAACGATATAGATCAATGTTCAGTAAAGAACCCCGAATTGAAGGTAAATATAAAAGAACCTGATGACGGAGATAGTTTTGATGTCGGAGAAGAAATACTTGTTGAAGTTGAAATAGAAAACGACCACTCGGAAGATTTGGATGTTGAACTAACCGTATATTTGTATGACTTAGAAGAAGATGAAGTCATAGAAGAAATTGATGATGATGTTGATGTGGATGAAGGAGACAGTGAAAAGCTTGAATTTAAATTCACTTACAAAGATTACAAAAATGTTGAAAGCGAAAACCTTGCCGTATTTGTAAAAGCCGAGGGGAAAAACGGCGTTGATTTGTGCAACCAAAACTTTGTTGAAATTAGTCTAGAAAGAGAAAAACATGATTTACGTATATTAGATGTGAATGCAATACCCGAAGAAGTCTCTCCGGGGAAGGGAGTGGAGATAATTGTAGAGGTGGAAAATTTTGGAACAAAAGAACAAGAAGATGCATATGTCATTATAGGGAACTCAGAACTGGGAATATCTGAACAGAGTGAGTTTTTTGATATAGAAGAATTTGATAAACATAACAAGGAAGATGTCAGCATTTTCTTAAAGATACCTGAAAATGCCGAAGAGAAAGAATATCTTTTCACTGCAACTGTTGTTTATGATGATGAAGATGAGGAAACCTCTGAGAACTTTATCTTAAATGTTGGAAAAGCTAAACCGACAGGTACAGGAACCGGGCCTAATATAATTACATATCCTTTGATAACTGCAGAACAAGAATCCAAAACTGTTACTGGAGGAGGAGATACTACGGTAGTAAACAAACAGACAATAAACATACAAGGAACTCCTACAACTTATTTCCCTCAAGAAACGGTTTATCTCGTTAACGATGGGTATGAACCAGTTTATACTAACCAAGTTTATGCTTATCCTCAAACGCCCCGCAAAAACCTATCTTATTGGATAGACAAATGTGGCACAGAGATAATGATTGTCATCATCTTGCTAATCGCAATAATTATTGAGTTAATTCTGATTGCTGCTTTCGGCAGGCGTAGAAGATAGATTTCTTTATCCGGCCCCGTGCGGCCGCTTCTGAAAAGGTTTAAAAAATCCATCAGAGAGTATCTAAAAAATCTTTTGAGGCGAGAGTATTTATTTTTCCAAACTCTTCTAGTTTTAATAAATAGTTGTTACTAGGCCAGATATTACTCACTTGCTTCTAAGCCTAAATTCCTCAATAAATTTCATCAAGTCTTTCTTTTCAAAACCAGATTCTTTTGCTGCTTTTTCAAAAGGTTTTGAAACTTCTTTCCAGGATTTTGTTTTTTTAAAACATATTTCCATACAGAGATATAGGGGTTGTAAGTATCTAAATCTTTCTAGGAAAGATTTTCTTACTGTCCTCAAAAACCAAAAACCTTATATAGTGTTGGTTCATTAATGGTACACATGGTTCAAAATGGAGACAATGTGGAATTGGATATTGTGAATCTTCTTTTGCATGGTGGAAGCCATGTTAGAGATATCTCTAGAAAATTAGGGCAATCTCATTCTACTGTTTCAAGAAAGTTAAACATTTTGAAAAAACAAAGCGTAGTTGATTCTAAAGAAGAGGGGAAAAACAAGATGTTTTTTCTTAGAAAAAATCTTATTGCTAGAAACTATATTTTTCAGTCCGAGATACACAAATTAACAAAACTGTTAAAAAAGCATCCTGAATTAGAAATAATCTTCGAAGAAATATTGAAAAAAACCAATGAAAAATTAATATTGTTATTTGGGTCTTATGCTAAAGGGCTAGTCAAAAAAGATAGTGACATAGATATCTATATTGAAACTCAAAATAAAAAGACAAGAAAATTAATCGAAGAGATAAATTCTGAAATAAATGTAAAGATAGGAGCTTTTGACAAAGATTCTCCATTAATCCAAGAAATATTAAAAAATCATGTAATCATTAGAGGTATAGAAAAATTTTATGAAAAAGAACAATTTTTTGAGTAAACTTAGAAAAGAAGACAAACTCGAGCTTGTCGAGCCTTCTGAAAATGTGAAGGATTCATATATGGGCAAATCTAGAGACTGCTTAAAATCCGCAAAGATTCTTTTTGGATAATCTCTTTACGAGAATTCTATCGGAATGTCTTATTATGCAATGTACAATATCCTCTTAGCATTACTCTTCAAAACAGGGATTAAATCTGAAAACCATAATGCTTCAATTATTTTGTTAAATTTATTGTTCGGAGAGAGGGACTTATACAACAAAATCTCTAATGCGAAAAAAGAAAGGATAGACAAACAGTATTACGTTTCAAGCGAAAAAGACAATATAACCCAAGAAATAGCAAAAGAGATGCTAAGAGATGCGGAAGATTTTGTATTAAAAACAAGTGTATTAGTAAGAAAATTGAATCTTGACAAGACAAGGGAATTGAGAAATGAATTCAAACATCTGATTGGTTTGGGTTAAAAGTCAAGCGTTGAAAACCTTTAAAACTTTAAACAATTTCTAAAAAATCTTTAGGAGAGAGAATTTTTACTTTTCCAAACTCTTCAAGTTTGAGCAAATGGTTGTCGTATGTTAAAACGTAATCTGCTTTACCATCAAGAGCCGCCTCAAGAATCATGTTGTCTGAAGGATCTTCTTTTACGATTCTTAATTTAGTTTTTGTTGAAACCAACTCTGAAATGTGGAGAATTGTTCTAATTAAATCTTCAATATTTTCATCTTTTTCCTTAAGAAATCTTTGAAATTTTGCTTCTCTATTAAGAACATTTACTATTTCTTCCATTATTTCTTGACTTACAATAATTTTTACTTTTTTGTTCTCTGCTAGAAAAATTATCTTTCTAGCTTCACCATTCCAGAACAAAGCAGAAAGCCAGACATTAGTGTCTAAAACTACTTTTCTTAAACCCATTTATTATCTATTTCTTAGTCTGGATTCTTCAATAATTTTCATTAAATCTTTCTTTTCAAAACCAGAACTTTTTACAGCTTTTTCAAAAGGTTTTGAAACTTCTTTCCAGGATTTAATTTCCGGGATTTCTATCTTCTTCAAAATCACAGAGTCTTCTTTTCCAATCACATAAACTGTTTCACCCTCGGTCAAACTAAGTTTCTCACGTATCTTTTTTGGGATTACAATCTGGCCTTTTGAGGAGACTTTTGTTATTTCTATTTCCATGTAAGAAAGTAAGAATTAAATATATTTAAACCTTTCTATGTAAGATTTTCTTACATTATCAATCAAGAAAACCTTTAAAAACCCAACAACTCTAGAAATATTGTAGACAGGTTAGCGGGTTAGCCCTCCGCCATTTGCAAACGGGGTTTATGGCAGACTGTAGGAGGGGCGTGATTGGTGCGTCAGAAAGTCTTTGTTCGGACGTTGACGCTTTGTCCGTTTTGATCCTGCAGATGCGAATCGGGTCAGGCCTTGATCGGAGCAGCCCTAAACATTTGTTCGGATGCTTAGCGGGTCGCAGAGCCGAGAAAGAATAAAGGTAGCTTTTTGATTATCCATAAGCAAACCTCTGTGTCTACATATATTTTGTAAAACGACAATTATTATAAGACTTTCTTTTTTACATACTATATGGGATTAGAAAGTAGAGCAAGTCAGGAACTTTTAGATTTAAAAGAAGGTTCAATAACTGTCCAAAGAATAGTTAAAATAACTCAAGAGTATGCGCAATACCGCGTTTTTACACAAGGGGAAAAAGATGAAGAAGTAGTATTTCCTGCAGGAGATTTTGAAGAAATCGTTCCTTATCTTGAGGAAGGAGATATTATCTTGGTTGCTTATAAAGGTGAAAGGCCTGTCCTCATGTGTGGTCCTCTAACTCATAATCAAATTTACTTTTTTAGAAGAGAATAATACGCTAAATTAATAAACTGGTTTTTCTTATGATTTTTATGTCAATTAAAAGAGGTAAAAGAGGACAGTTTTATCTTATTGCAACTCTTATCATCACCATCATCGTTATTGGAATCACTTCAATCGTTAATTACTCTTCTACAAGCTCAAGCATTAGGCTTGATGAAGTGAGAGAGGAGTTGAAAATAGAGTCTTCTTATTTATTGGATTATGCAAATTATAACGATTTTTCTGGTACCGAGATAAATACTCTGCTTGAAGATTTCTCGGAAGATTACGTTGGAGCGAAAGGACAAGGTAAAAATCTCTATTTCATTTTTGGAGATAAATCTAATTTTACTTTTATGGGTTGGCAATCAAGTACAGAAAGCGTTTCACTTAAAACGAGCGAAGGTAGCGAAAACATAAACTTAAACGAAGAAACGCTTCATACAAGCTATCATTCAACAAACAACAATGTTTCATTAACTTTAGATGCTCGAGACACTAAAGAATTTGAAATGTTGGAAGGAGAAAATTTTTATTTCATCGTTTCTAGTAAATTAGAGGAGGAAAAACATGTCGTTTCAAACTAAAGCTTTGCAAATACGTGACAAAAGAGGTATAAGCGTGATGATAGGGTATGTTTTGCTTGTGGCTTTTGCAGTCATAATAGGAGTTATCACATATGCCTGGATTAAGACATACGTGCCTGCAGATTCGATAGTATGTTCTGATGGTGTTTCTCTTTACATAAGCGATGTTAATTTTGATGCAGAGTCGAATGATTTAGTTGTTAACATAAAAAACAATGGAAGATTCAATGTCGATGGTTATTTTATTCAAGTAAAAAATGATTCAGAGCAAGAGATTGCCAACATAAACATTGCAGAATATCTTTCTTCAGGGGGTAATGTTTTAGGAAATGCTGTTAGAATTGAAGGTCAATTAAAACCAAATCAAGAAATAGGAAATACCTTCAACTTGCCAGAAGCTATTGGGAGTGTTCTTTCTGTTACGATTACGCCTTTTCAATACAAAACTTTTGGAAACAGGCAAAGACTTGTTTCTTGCGGGGATGCGAGAGTGAGTCAAAATGTTTAAATTTTGTAACAACTAAATTTATAAAACCTAAAATACTAAATAGAATATGAAAAGAAGAGTGAAAAGAGGTTTATCTCCAGTGATTGCGACTGTGCTTTTGGTTGCTCTAGTTGTAGTCATAGGATTGATTATTTTCTTATGGTTTAGAGGTTTCCAAGGAGAAGCAGTAACCAAGTTTGGAGGCACAAACATACAACTTGTTTGTGAAGATGTCAATTTTGATGCAAGTTACTCTGGAGGAAGTTTAACATTATCTAATTTAGGAAATGTCCCAATATATCAAATTCAAGCAAAGATATATAGCGATAGTGGGAGAACTCAAGAGAATGTTGATTTAAATAATGTGGCTTCAAACTGGCCATCCAATGGTCTAACTCAAGGAACCGTTGTGACTTTAAATGTCGGGTCAGAATTTTCTGGAAATGATGAGGCCTTGTTGGTCCCTGTTTTAAGAGGTAATTCGGATTCTGGAGAAAAAATATATGTTTGCGATGACAGACACGGCTTCAGTGTAGACATTTAAAATGGAATTTGAAGGGAAAAAAGGCTTGTCTGGAGTAGTCAGTGTGGTTATTCTAATTGCCTTAACTGTTGCGCTTGTTGCAATCGTTTGGTCTGTAGTAAACAATCTTGTGAATGAAAATATTGAAGCAACTTCTTGTTTGGATGTATTGAATGAGATAGAAATAAATCGTTTGTACACGTGTTACAATTCTAGCGGTAGTGGAGAGTTGCAATTTTCCATTTCCATGGGTGAGGCGGAAATAGAGAGCCTTTTAGTTTCCATAGCTTCTCAGGGAAGTTCAAACACGTTTAGAATCAGTCCTGCAGGTACCGATGATGAAAATCTTGAACCTTTTTCTGAAGGAGGACCGGTAAGATTGCCTGGAAAGAATTCCGGATTGACATATCGCTACCCGGTAAGCTCAGAACCAGATTTGTTGGAAATATCTCCAAAAGTAGGAGATACTCAATGCGAAACAATGGATAAAGTTCTTGACTTTCCTAATTGTGCTTCATTGGTTTAGTTTTCCAAGGTAAAAGAAAAATATTATAAAGCATTTTAGATATATCTTGTTATGAAAAAGAGAGGTAGAATGAAATCTTCGAAAGGCCAGGTATGGGTGGAAACTGTTATTTATACATTGATTGCTTTTACAATGATTGGGTTATCTTTAGCGTTTATTAAGCCTAGAATAGATGACATTCAAGACAAAGCTATTATTGAGCAGTCCATTTCAATACTCGAAGAGATAAATTCAATAGTAAAAGAGCTAGGTTTAAAAGACCCTGGAAATCAGAGAGTTGTTGAAATTGGCTTAAGAGAGGGAAGTTTAACTATTGATTCAAGAAATGATTCTTTAAAATTTGAATCTACGGGAGAGCACGAGTTTAGCGAACCGGGCGAAAATATCCAAATTGGGAATGTTAATGTTTTAACAGAAAAAGTGGGAGAGCTTTACAAGATAAATCTTAATGTTACTTATTCTTCATACAATCTTACTTTTGACAATTCTGAAACCTCCAAAATTTTAAGTTCTAGCCCTTCACCATATAAAATATTAATTTCAAGAAAAAGCAATTCGGGAAGCACGCCGCAAATAAATTTAGAGGTAATAAATTAAGATGGCTAAAAACATTCAGGATTTTCCAAGAGTTCAAATAAATTTTAATCCAAGGGTTCCACCTTTGCAAAAAATAAAGGATAAAACCAAGATAAATGTGCGTTATGCAGTAATCTCTCCATACGTTTTTGTACATATTTATTGGGACCCTAAAGAATATGAGGTTATTTATGAAGTTGAAGAACCTACTTTGACTAGTTTGGAGATGAGTTACAGAGAACAAATACTTAATGCTATGCGAGACATGATTAATTTTGATACTGTTATTGATAAAGGGACTGAGCAACTTCTTGAGTACATTGACAAACGCTTCAAAGTCATTGCATCTGAATTAGGGATAACTATGGAATACGACACATATAGAAAAATCTATTACTATCTTGTTAGAGATTTTGTCGGTTTTAATGAAACCGACCCTTTGTTGAATGATTATTTCGTTGAAGATATAGAATGTAATGGTGCAGGTAGCCCGGTATACATTGTCCATAGGGTTTTTAGAAATCTTAAAACAAATATTGTGTTTGACGACATGGCTCGTCTTGAAAGTTTCGTTGAAAAATTGGCTCAAAGGAGTGGAAAACACATTTCTTATGCAGACCCTATATTAGATTCTAGTTTGCCCGATGGTTCAAGAGTTAATGCTACTTACACAAAAGATATAACTTCTCGCGGTCCAACATTCACAATTAGAAAATTCACTAAAACACCTTGGACACCTCCTCAACTTATTGGTTTTAGAACTCTTAGTCCTGAAATGCTCGCATATTTATGGATTCTTGTTCAATATAAGATGAATCTTTTGTTAACCGGAGGTACTTCTTCTGGAAAAACTACTTTACTTAATGCTATAGCGTTTTTCATTCCTCCTGAATCTAGAGTAGTAAGTATTGAAGATAGTGTAACTGGAGATTCAAGAATTTTGGTTCGAAAAGATGGAAAAATAAAAAACACCACTATAAAAAAACTAGTTGATGAAAAAATGGATGCTGAAGTCATGACGCTTAACGAAAAAGAAGAGATTGTTTGGGTTAAGCCCTCAGATTACATAAAACACAAAGTTAAAAAAGACATTTATGAAATTCTTACTGCTACAGGTAGAAAAATAAAAGTTACTAAAGACCATAGTCTTTTCACATTAGGGAATTCGGGTTTGGAAGAAGTAAAGCCCAAAGACCTAAAAGAAAACGAATCTTTTGTTGCTGTTCCCAGAAATCTTCCCATTGAAGGCAAAAAAATAAAAGGTGTAAATCTCATTAACCATCTTGAACATTTTAAAGATGATTTTCTTCAGGGAAAACCAATAGGAAAAATGCTTAAAAAATATGATTATAAAAAACTAGGCGTTAAAAAACAGAGATTTAGATGGTGGAAAAATCGCAACATAATAAAGGTAAGTAAATTCATAGAGCTCAATGAAAAATTTTCAATAAAAGAAATTGAAAAACTCAATATTAAAAGTAAAAATACAGGGTCTATTCCCGTATTGTTTAAAATAGACAAAGAATTTTTGGAATTTCTTGGATTGTGGATTGGAGACGGAAGCTACGACAGGCACAATAAAAACTCAGTTATTGTTTCAAATTCAGATGAAGAATGCAGAGAAATTGTTAAAAAAGTTTCAAAAAACCTTGGTTTAAATTACTCTTTAATGAGTGACGGAGGAGTCTCTATAAGAATTCATAGCACTGTTTTTTATAAATTTATGAAAGATGTTTTAGAGTTTAAAGGACGCTCTTCAACTAAAAAAGTTCCAGATTTCATCCATAATTTATCAAATGAACAGATAAAACATTTTTTGCGTGGATATTTCAGTGCAGACGGAACCGTGAAAACCTTTGGAGTTTCTTGTT